>JBKPOG010000186.1:0-10821 GCA_046732975.1 Pseudomonadota bacterium | reverse complement strand
GGGGGAAGCAATCTCGATGGGCTCGCCTCACTTGCACTGGTCGGTTACACGCCAGACTCGTACCTCCGCCAAGCACTCATCTGCATCGCAGAAGTGTGGCAGTGGACGACCACCGGTTTGGTCTTCACCGCAAATGCGCGCGCGATCCCATCCGCCACTTCCAATTCCTCGCGGATGGTAATGCCCTCGGCGCCGAACGAACGTGCCCACGCAGCAAAGTCCGGATTGGTCAGCTTCATCGATTCCTGGAACGGCCGACCCGGATAACGCACGTGATGGTGCATGCCGATCGTGCCATACATCCGGTTGTCGGAGATGATGACGATCGGTGCACCGCCATACTGCGTGGCAGTGGCGATCTCGTTGCCGGCCATCAGTGCACCGCCATCGCCCATGAATGCAACCACCTGCTTGCCAGGCCGGCGCAGTGTCGCGGCAACCGCCATCGGCATTCCGGACCCCATCGCTCCCACCACGGCCGACAGAAAGATCTGTCCCGGCTTGAAGCCGATATAGCGGTGAATGAAGCTGCCGAAGTTGCCGGCATCCGAGGTCACCGTCGCATCCGGCGCCAGATGCTTGTCCACTTCGCAGACGATCGCGGCGAAGTTCACACCGTCTGTCGTCGGTTCCCATTCCTTCGCCAGCAGCTTGCGATGAATTGCATGCAGCCCGCCGACCCAGCCGCGCCGCTTCTCGGCGCCCCCCGGAGCCCCACGCTGCAGCAACGCCTTCACCACCTCGTATGGATCGGCGGCAATGCCGAGATCGGGACGCCAGACGCGACCCACTTCGTTGGCGTCCGGCCACACATGCACCAGCGGCAGTTGCGGCTGCGGCGCAGCAGGGAAGCTGTATGACTGGCTGACACTGTCGGTCAGTCGTTCGCCGATCACCACCATAAGATCGGCCTTCTTCATCTCGCTGATCAGCGCAGGCGGCACGCGGATGCCCATATAACCGCCGTAGTGCGGATGGGTCGCGTCGAACAATTGCGGCCGGCGATGCGTGGGCGAAATCGGCAGCACCCACTCCTCGGCGAACCGTCGAAGATCGGCATAGACCGACTGCTCGTAGAGCGAGTCAGCAAGCAACGCGCCGCCCACCAGCACCAGCGGCCGCTCCGACTTCGCCAGCATCTCGGCCAGCGCATCCAGATCCTGCGCTCGTGCGCCTGACAGGACGCGAGGCCGCGGTTGATCCACCGGTACATCGGTTTGCTCGTCGAACAGGTCCTCCGGCAGGATCACCGCCACCGGGCCTGGCGTGCCACTTTCGGCGAGATGAAACGCGCGGGCGATCGCCTCGGAGGCTTGGTCCGGATCGATCACCTCGATCACCGACTTCGTCACATCCGACAGCAGGCGCGAGTAGTTCTGCTCCTGCAGTGCCTGCCGGCCGAAGTCCTTGCGTTCGACCTGGCCGACCATCATCACCATCGGCGTCGCGTCATGATACGCCGAGTGCAATGACACCATGGCATTCGACAGACCCGGCCCGCGCGAGACGATGCAGCAGCCGGCGCGACTGCGCAGACGCCCATCGGCCACCGCCATGAAACCCGCGCCACCTTCATGCCGGCACACGATCAGTCGCAGCGAATTCATGTCGGTCAGCGCATTGATCAGCCCGACATAGCTCTCCCCAGGCACGCAGAAAATCTGATCGACGTCGTGTGCCTCCAGGCTCTCCGCCAACAGGCGGGCAACGGAACGAGTCATCTCGGTAGCGTCTCCTGATTGATGTCAGCGCGCCGGGCAGCGCACGAGCGGATAGGGGAAGTCCTTGCAATCGGGGAAGGTGATCTCGTTTTCGGTTCGCCGCTGCACGCGCAGAATGTCAGGGCTGACGCAACCGAAGCCTGCTTCGCCGCTGCTGCCTTGTGGCACCGGATTGAACGGCGTTGTGGGTGCGGTGGCAGGGGCGGGGGTGAAGCGAAATTCTGCCCCCTCGGTCGTCACCCGCGCTGTCTCGACCAGTCGCTGGTCGTAGAACTGATCGGTGACCACCGCGCGCATGACGATATCGCGGGTAAAGATCACCACCGGCATCGCCAGGCATTCCTGCGCGCTCAGCACGCTCGGCGCCGGGAACAGCCCGCCGGTCCATGCCCCGAACAGCCAGGAGTGCGGCGGCTGGTTGCTTTGCATCTGGGTCTGCGTTTGCGCCTGCGCCGGAACCGCCAGGGCAAGGGTCGCTAACAGGCAGGCGATACGGCGCATGCAGGCTCCAGGGCTGGTTGCGGCGGCGCACGATAGGGCGGGTGTGAATCAGTGACCAGGGGCGGGCAGGGTGCTAGGAGAGCCGCCCATGCTGCACCGCCTCTACATGCGCACGCTCGCGCTGGCTGCCTCGCCACGCGCGCCATGGTGGCTCGCCATCGTATCCTTCGCCGAGGCGAGTTGCTTCCCGATCCCGCCGGACGCGCTGCTGATCCCGATGGTGCTGGCAAGGCCCGACCGCGCCTGGCGCCTCGCTGCCGTCTGCACCATCGGCAGCGTGGCGGGCGGCGCACTCGGCTACGCGATCGGCTACTTCGTGTTCGATCCGCTGATGCGTCTGCCGCTCGCGCACGTGCTGTTCGGATCGGACCCACTCGGCGCGTTCCAGGCATGGTATGCGCGCTGGGGCCTGGCGGTGATTCTGATCAAGGGTCTGACACCGATCCCCTACAAGATCGTCACCATTGCCTCGGGCGCCGCGAAGTTCAGCTTTCCGGTGTTCATGGCGGCCAGCCTGGTCACCCGCGCGGCGCGCTTCTTCCTGGTGGCCGCCCTGCTGCGCCTGTTCGGCACCCCGGTACGCGACTTCATCGAGCGACGCCTGACATTGGTCACCAGCATGCTCGCGGCCGGCATTGTCGGCGGTTTCCTGGTGCTGCGGTTCATGTAACGATCAACTCGGGTTGAATGGCATCATCTCGCCCCATTCGGCCGCTTACACCCCACGCGTCGGTTCAGGGGAGACACGATGCGTCGGCGCGAAATCCTTTTGCACAGCGCGGTCCTGCCGGTTGTGGCCGCATTCGGCTCCTCAGCGCGTGCGGAAGACCCAGCGCCGTTCGACGGCACGACCGTGCGCAATCTGGCGAAGGAGCTGGCGCAGCGCGCCTGGCAGGCACCGAATGAGACGCTGCCTGACCCGCTCAAGAATCTCGACTATCAGCAATACCGTTCAATTCGCTTCGATCCGGGCCACGCGCTATGGCGAGGACAAGGTCTGCGCTTCACCGCAGAGTTCTTCCATCTCGGCTTCCTTTACAAGGAGTCGGTCAAGATCTTCGAGGTCGTCGATGGCCACGCCACCGAGATCCGCTACAGTCCGGATCTGTTCACCTTCGACAAGGTGACGCCGCCCACCGGCGATATCGGCTTCGCCGGCTTCCGTCTGCACTATCCGCTCAATCGTGCGAACTACTACGACGAGGTCTGCGCGTTTCTCGGCGCCAGCTACTTCCGTGCTGTGGCCAGGGGCCAGGGCTACGGCCTGTCGGCTCGTGGGCTGGCGATCAAGACTGCTGATCCTACCGGCGAAGAGTTCCCGCGGTTCACCACGTTCTGGCTCGAGCGGCCGCACAAAGGCGGCGACTCGATCGTGGTCCACGCGCTACTGGACAGTCAGAGTGCGGCAGGTGCGTTCCGCTTCACCATACGCCCCGGTCAGCAAACGCTGTTCGACACCGAGCTGGCGCTGTACCCGCGTGCCGACATCACGACGATCGGCATCGCACCGCTGACTTCGATGTTCTTTTTCGGCAGCAACGATCGTGTGCGCGTCGATGACTACCGCTCGGCCGTGCACGATTCCGCCGGCCTGCTGCTGCTCACCGGCAAGGGGGAGCAGATCTGGCGTCCTCTCGCCAATCCGCAGACGCTGCAGATCAGCGCCTTCACCGACAGCGGTCCGCGCGGTTTCGGGCTGATGCAGCGCGGCCGCAACTTCGCCGACTACCAGGATCTCGAGGCACATTACGAGAACCGTCCGGCGCTCTGGACCGAACCGCATGGCGACTGGGGTCAGGGCATCGTCGAACTGGTGGAGATTCCCAGCAACCGCGAAGTCAACGATAACATGGTTGCTTTCTGGCGCCCGAAAGATCCGCTGAAGGCGAAGAGCGAAGTTCTGATGAACTACCGCCTGAACTGGTGTTGGTCGCTGCCTGGCGGAACAAAGCTTGCCGAGGTCGCTTCCACCCGCTGCGGCCTGTCATGGGACCAGAAGAATCGTCTGTTCGTCATCGACTTCGTGGGCGGACCATTGCGCGCGCGCCGCACCGAACAGCTGCCGGCGATTGATATCGGTTCCAGCAAGGGCAAGATCATCGACCCTGTGGTGGAACCGAACTCCGCGACCGGCGGAATGCGATTGAGCTTTCAGCTCGACACCGCGGGCGAGAAGCTGGTCGAGATGCACGCCCGGCTGATGAATGGCGAAACACCACTGACCGAGACCTGGCTGTACCGGTGGACGACATAAGCGCGACAACATTCCGCGGACTGCCGGACGAAGCGCCGCTGGCAATGCCGACGCAATCGCTGCGGGCGGCACCGGCGAGCAGACGGCGTCTTCCAAGCGCCCCGCGCTGGATGGGGTTGCGTCGGTTCCTGGTGCTCGGTGCGGCGGTGGCGCTCACCATGGAGGGCGCGCACGAAATGTATCTCGTGTTCGCGGTGAATGGCGTCACGCCGCTCGCCATCATTATGCTGCTGTTGTTCGCGGCACTGTTCGGTTGGATTGCATTGTCCTTCACCAGCAGCCTCGCTGGATTTTGCTCGCTGCTCGCAGGCGGCGGCCGCCGGCTGGACACCGGCTCTGGCAAGTCGTTGCCGCAGTTGTCAACGCGCACCGCCCTGCTGATGCCAACCTATAACGAGCAGCCCGCGCACGTCATGGCGGGATTGCAGGCGATCTGGGAATCGCTGCAGCAGACCGGCGCTGCCGCGCAGTTCGATATTTTCGTCCTCAGCGACACCACCAACCCGGAGACCTGGGTCGCCGAAGAGGCTGGCTTTCTGCGCCTGCGACAGAACACCGGCGATCACGCGCACATCTTCTATCGGCGGCGCCCGCACAACATCGCGCGAAAGTCCGGCAACATCGCCGAATGGATCTCCCGTTTCGGTGGCGCCTACCAGCAGTTCCTGATTCTCGACGCCGACAGCCTGATGACCGGCGACACGCTCGTCCGTCTCGTCGGCGCGATGGAGCGGCATCCCGATGTGGGGCTGATCCAGACTTTGCCGATCATCACCGGGGCGACAACGCTGTTCGCACGCGTGCAGCAGTTCGCCGGCCGCGTCTATGGTCCGCTGATCGCACACGGTATCGCCTGGTGGCACGGCGCCGAAGGCAACTATTGGGGCCACAACGCGATGATCCGCACGCGCGCCTTTGCCGAGTGCGCCGGCCTGCCGGAACTTGCCGGCCGCAAGCCGTTCGGCGGCCCGATCATGAGCCATGACTTTGTCGAAGCGGCGCTGCTGCGACGCGGTGGTTGGGCGGTGCACATGGTGCCAGGCCTGCCCGGCAGCTACGAGGAGGTGCCGCCGACGCTGACCGATCTCGCCGTGCGCGACCGGCGCTGGTGCCAGGGGAATCTGCAACACGCCGCGGTGCTTCCGACACGCGGCTTACATTTGATCAGCCGGCTGCATCTGCTGACCGGCATCGGCTCCTACATCACCGCCCCATTGTGGCTGCTGTTCATCCTCACTGGCATCCTGATCGCGGTGCAGGCGCGCTTCGTGCTGCCGGACTATTTCCCGCAGGGCAAGTCGCTATTCCCGCAGTGGCCGGTGGTGGATCCGGTACGCGCCATGTGGATGTTCGTCGGAACCATGGCGCTGCTCCTGGTGCCGAAACTGCTGGGCTGCATCGCGATCCTGCTGCGCGCCAGCGAACGACGTCGCTTTGGCACACTGCGCCTGTTCGGCGGCACGTTGCTGGAGACGCTGATCGCCGGCCTCATGGCGCCGGTGGTGATGCTGACGCAGACGATCGACGTCGCAGCGATCTTGATTGGTCGCGACTCCGGCTGGAATGCGCAGCGCAGAGGCGATGGTGCGATACCGGCACGGGAGACCCGCCGGCTGTATCGCCGGCACACGGTGTTGGGACTGGGACTGGGCGCGCTCGCCGGGCTGATCTCTGTGTCTCTCGCACTGTGGATGCTGCCTGTCGTACTTGGCTTGGCGCTGGCGATCCCGCTTGCGCTGCTGACGGGGCGTCGATCGCAGTCCGCCCTGCTGCGCACGCCCGAGGACATCGCCCCGCCGCCGGTGGTGCAGCGTGCGATGATGCTGAGACGTGAATGGGAAGCCGACACCGCACCGACTGTTGCGCACCTGCTTGGTGACGGCGCTCTGTTGAACGCGCACATCGCGATGCTGCCCGCGCCGCGACGTCCACGGCTCGACCCGATCAATCCGATCCTGCTGCAGGCCCGCGCGAAGCTGGAGGAGGCGACGACGCTCAGCGAAGGACTTGCCGCTCTGTCGACCGCTGAATTGGCGGCCGTGCTAGGAGATGCGGCGATGATCCAACGCCTGTCGGGGCTGCGCCCGGGCTAGCACGACGCCACCTTTCACCAGTCCACCTGCAATCCAAGCTGTTCGAGGACGCGGTGGCGCAACGCAACGAAACGCTCGCTGCCTCGATGTCGCGGGTAGGGCAGATCGACCGCTAGCTCGGCTACGATCCGTGACGGGCGGTGGCTCAGCACCACGACGCGCTCCGCCAGATACAGTGCCTCTTCGACATCGTGCGTCACCAGGAACGCGGTGAAGCGTTCGCGTTGCCACAGCGCCATGAGTTCGGCCTGCATGCTCATGCGAGTCATGCTGTCCAGATTGGCAAGCGGCTCGTCCATCAGCAGCACGCTCGGTTCGTTCACCAGCGCACGGGCCAGCGCCGCGCGTTGCGCCATACCGCCTGACAGTTGGTGCGGAAAGGCATCATCGAACCCGTCGAGTCCGACCAGCCGGAGTATCGCGTCGATGCGCCCGCTTTGCGTCCGGATCAAGCCACGCGTTTCCAGGCCGAGTGCAACGTTCTGCCGAACAGTTCGCCACGGATAAAGCGTCGGATCCTGGAACACGAGGATACGCGACGGATCGGGCTTCTCGACCGACTGCTCGCCCATCAGCACGCGGCCGGCATGGGGACGCTCAAGTCCGGCGATCAGGCGCAACAGAGTCGACTTGCCGCAGCCGCTGGGGCCCAGCAGAGCGACGAACTCGCCGGGCGCCGCCGCAAGATCCATCGTCTCGAGCACGGGAAGCGCCGCCCCGTGCAGTTGGAACTGATGGGATAGCTTCGCCAGTCGCACGCTGGCGGCTGCTACCACCGCAGCAATCCCTTCTGCCAGGTCAGCAGACGATCACGCAGACGGAACAGCACCCAGATCACCCCGCTGCACATCAGCGCCATCACGATCAGCGCCGCGTACATGTTGGAGTAAGCCGCCCAGCCCTGGGCCCAACTCAAGTACCAGCCGAGCCCCGCCTTCACGCCCATCATCTCGGCAACGACCAGCACCGCGAACGAACCGCCCAGCCCCATGAACAGTCCGACGAATACCGACGGCATCGCGGCCGGGATGGCGACCCGCAGAATAAGGAAGCGCTGGCTGGCACCAAGGGTGCGGGCCACGTCATAGTACGCGGCGTTGACGCTCGCCACACCGGACCAGGTCAGCACAGTGACCGGAAAGCCGGTGGCCAGCGCGATCAGGAACACGCCCGCGGTCCAACTCGACGGAAAAACAAAGAACGCCAGTGGCAGCCAGGCGGTGGCCGGCAGCGGTCCCACGAAGCGCAGCAGCGGATGCATCCAGTAGCCGACGGCGCGTGACCAGCCGATCGCAATGCCGCTGATAAGCCCGATCACGGCGCCGACCGCGTAGCCTGTGACCAGCAGCATGAGTGAATGCACCGTGCTGACGAGCAGGCGTGGCCAGTCGTCGGTATATACTTCCAGCAGCGATTGCGGTGCGGCGAAGAACGGACGCGGCAGCAGGTTCAGCTTGGCACTGGCGAGTTCCCAAGACCCCAACAGGAGCGCGAGCACCACCAGCCAGGGCCCGGTGCGGAACAGCCGCGGCACAGCGACATAACGACTGGTGATCGTCGTCGCAAGCAACAGCAGGCCGATGACCGCCATGCAGGCCGCTAGCCTGTCGGTCGGCCCTACGTCACCGTCGTCGGGCCAGTATTCTGTCGTAGCGGCGGCGGCCAGCCATACCGCCGCCGCAAGCCCGCCGCACCACCAAATCGAGCGGCGAATTGGCTGATCCGGCACATTGAGAACTGGCTCGCTGGCGACTGCGATAGCCTGAGCCGGCGCCTTCACGCGGCGAGGACGTCCGTGCAGACACGGTTGGCGAACTGCGTCGGATCTGTGCTCGTCCGGAATACTTTGGCCTGCTTGAGGTCCTCGGCGTAGAGCGCAATCTCCTGAGTCAGTGCCTCGCCCGTCAGATGATGCTCATGTGTATGCGTGCGCAGCATCGCGGCCACCTGTTCGGCGTTGCCGATCTTGCTGTAGCTCGCGAACAGCTCGCCGCCGGCGTCGGGGTTCGCCGCCACCCACTGCTGGCCCTCCATGATCGCGGCGGTGAGTGCCGCTGCGGTGGCGCGTTCGTTGCGAACCAGGCTGGCGCGGATACCCAGCACGCAGCACGCGCGGTGCGCGAAGTCACCAGCCAGATTGTTGGTCACCTCGACCAAGTGGTCGCGGTCGCGCATGATCGAGGCAATCGGATCAATACTGGAGAACGCCTGGATCTCGCCCTTCTGCAAGGCGACGCCGAGCAGATCAGGCGGATAGACCCGCCAGTCGATGCCGGCCTGTGGGTCGAGCCCGCTCCTGGCCGCCATGATCGAAATGAAGTTGCGATCCGGGCTCGCCATGTTGAACGTGCCGACTGCCTTGCCCTTCAATCCGGCCACGCTGGTGATGCCGGACTGCTGGTTCGTCAGCAGCCGGATGCAGCCCCCGTGAAGGGTCGCGGTGAGCTTCACATCGAAGCCCTGCTCCAGCGGCTTGAGCCAGCTGAGCGCCATGCCCGCGCCGGCGTCGGCCTTGCCGCTCGCCAGCATCTCCAGCAGCTGGTCAGCGGCTCCTGAGAAATTAATGCGCTCCACCTTGAGGTTGCGTTTGGCGAAGTAGCCCAGCTGATCGGCGGCAGCGATTCCTGTATGACAGACTGCTGTCGCGCCCCAGCAGAGCCTGATCTCGCGCGGCGTGCTGCCAGGCGCGACGGCTTCGGCGGCCACACGGCAGATCGGTGCATCGAACGGAACGCGAGGGCTGCGCCAGGATGCCGGGGCCATTGCGCCAAGTGGGACCGCAAGGCCAGTGGCAGCAAATCCCAAGATCGCGCGGCGCCCTGGATGATTTGGAGCGGAAGTTGAGTGACGTTTCAGGCTCATGTGACTCCCCCCTTTTGTTCTTGAGCCAACCGACGGCACGTGTGGCAACACTACGGCAGGCAGTATCGCGAAGCCAACAGGAAACGCCGCAGGTCGCCGGCGTCCGCTAGCGGAAGTGCACCGCTAGGCAGCCCGAGCCCTCGCCGCCGCAGATGGCCGCGACAGCTTCGCTCCGATGCGATCTATGGTGAGCGACGGCAGGAACTCGCGATCTGCGCAAATCTCCATCGCCTTCTCCTGGGTCAGCGCGGCCGTGGCAACAATCGTGTGCTCGCCGTCGCCGAGTGACCACGCGCTTTCCCACAGTATCGCGAGCAAGTGGCAACCATCGCGCATGACCTCGATTGTGTTATCGCCGAACGCGCCCCACATCGCCTCGGCGCGTCCGCGCTTGCCTTTCTCAAGACCGACAAAGGTCTGCACGATCTTCACCGGCGGGATCGCGTTGAATGTCGCGCGCATCAATCCAATGGTCCGTTGCGCCGCCTCGAAACCATTGGCGACGTACTCGGTCTTCTTGGCTTTCTTCGGAGCCTGCTTCAGGCCACCGAGAATCTGCTCGCGGAACGCATTGACCATCTCGTCTTCATAGGCGCTGTGCACACCCTTCCCGAGAGGATCGTTCACCTCATCAATCGTGCCGTCGCGGTGGTGAACCGTGCGGGTCGTTGGCTGCTCTGGATCGCCGTCATGCAGATACGAGATGTGCAATGGCTGGCAGGCGTCGCCGATATAGTGGGCAAGCACGCCCGCCGCGCAAACGAAGCGCTCGCGGTCGCCGTCCGTCACGAATGTCACCATCGCGTCGAAGATCTGCCAGACGCGGAACGGCAGCAGGCCGCGATGCTCCGCTGAGACGGGATCGCCCGTCAGCAGGTCGGTGACCTGGTCATAAAATCGGTTCCAGCGATCCGGATCGATCCCTTCGGGCTGCGCCGACATGTCAAGCAGCGTCTGGCCTCCAGGCCCTGGTTGGTCCATGTCGGCGAAATGGTTCGGTCCCTCGCTGCCGCGCGAGGCGCCCTGTTTACCATGCTTCCAGTAGAAATCTGGCACGTCGGCGAGCGGTACAAAATCCGCCTCGCCCATGCCTTTGAAATCGTCATTCAGGATTGTCGCATCGTCGTGCCCGATGATTTTCCGGTTGTTCTTGATCAGCGTACTCAGCTTCGGGAATGCGCCGGACAAGGCAACCTCGGTGCGCGCCGCAATCGAGAAGTGGCCGACGGCCCCCCAAGTGTCCGGCTGGTCGAGGTTCCAGTCACGGATCGGGTCGACGGTCAGCAGAGCGCACACTCGGCTGAGCAGCGTTGCCAGCGCATAGGTCTGAGCACCCGTCCCCCGGCGCGCGCCGAACGTGTTCTGTCCCCACTGCATCGCAAGCGGCAGA
>JBKPOG010000185.1:0-6193 GCA_046732975.1 Pseudomonadota bacterium | reverse complement strand
CATCCGACACCAGAGAGCAATCCGTGCGCTTGAGTGGCGGCGCGACATAGGGGTTCTTTTCACTGACGGTGCGACAGAACTCGTAGCCTAGGTCCTTGCGCATCTGCGCATAAGGGTTGTCGACGCCATTCTTGTGATTCTTTGCTGCGATTGCCGCCAGCGCGTCCGACTGGTCGCCGTAGCGCTGGAAGTAGCGTTCGGCGATGCGGCCGAAAACACCGGCGAAGCCGGCAGGAATATCGGCCTCTTCCTTTTGGTAGCTCGCCTTCAGCAGGATGTCGCCGACTTGCTGGCCTGCTGTCGCGGTCATCTTCTCCACGCCGATCACCAGAGCGAAGCGGCCGCGTCCGGCGGCAAGGAAGTCGCGTGCACCATGCACCGCGGCGGATCCCGACGCACAGGCATTCTCAAATCGGGTGATCGGGCGGAACCGCAGTTCCGGTACATGCTGCAGAACCAGTGACGCCGGAAAGTCCTGCGCAGAAAACCCGTTGTTGAACAGGCTCACGAAGCTCGCTTCGACATCGGTCGGGGCAATTCCAGCGTCATCGATGGCGGCGCGAGCGACGCGTCCGATCAGCGCCTCGATGTCGGGATCCTCCAGCCTACCAAACGGCGAATGTGCCCAGCCGATAATGCACGCTTCAGTCATGTCGGGTCTCCTGATCGCTGCAAGATGCTAACCGATCACGGCGCAATTGGCGAACCACCCGCGCCGCCGTACTATGCAGGATCTGGTGCGTCCGAGGGGAAATACGATGAGGCGTGGACTGCTTATGTTGCTGACCGGATTGATGCTCAGCGCGGCTGGTGCCGCTGGCGCGCAACAGCCCACTCAGGCGCAGGCCAATGCCATTCGTCAGTCCTGCCGCAGCGACTATCAGGCGCACTGTGCGAGCGTGCCGACCGGCGGGGCCGCTGCGCTACAGTGCCTGCAGGCGAACATCGCCAGCCTTTCGCCGGCCTGCCAGTCCGCCGTTGGCGCGACCGAACGCGGGGCGACGACGCCTCCAGGGGGTGGCACCGCAGTCTCCGGGCAAGCAGCACCGATGGCGCCACCTCGCGAGCAGGCCGCAATGATGCGCCGCGCCTGCGGCGGCGATTTCCGCGAATATTGCCGAGGGGTCGGGTTGGGCGGCGGCCGCGCACTTGCCTGTCTCGCCGATCACCGGGAGAGCCTGTCTCCGAGCTGCCGGGAGGCGCTGTCAGCGATGCGCCAACGCTAGACGCTCAAGCACCGCGCGGCTTTGTTATCGTCGTTGCACAGCCGTAGCCACACTAAAGCCATAACCGGCGCCCAACTGTTGGACGTCGGAGGGGTACACTTCATGCGCCGCCATGAGATCCACGTATTAGCGTTCTTGAGCTGTCTATTTGTTGCTTCAATCGCTGTCGGCTTGACCGCCTGGTTCTGAGGCGGTTGGCTCCGAATCTGGCCTGCGCATTCAATTCAGAAAGATTTTGCCCGGATTGAGGATCCCGCGTGGGTCCAATGCCTGCTTCACCGAGCGCATCACCGCCAGCGCCTCAGCACCGTGTTCTTGTTCGAGAAACTCGCGCTTGCCGATGCCGACGCCATGCTCGCCGCTGCACGACCCACCCAGCGACAAGGCGCGCGCGACGATCTTCTTGTCGAGCTCCCAGGCGCGCTGTAGGCCATCGGGTTCCGGCGGCACAAGGATCACGGTATGGAAATTGCCGTCTCCGACATGGCCCACGATCGGTGCCGTCAGTCCCGACGCCGCGATATCTTCCTTGGCGCCCAGGATCGCCTCGTCGAGGGATGAAATGGGCACGATGGCATCCGTGGCGATGCCTCGATGCCCCGGTTTCAGTGCGAGGCAGGCCCAGAGAGCGTCATGCCGCGCTTTCCACAGCTTGCTGCGCTCTGCTGTATCCGTCGCCCACCTGAATCCCTGCCCGTCGTATCCCGCAGCAATCTCCTCGGCTTGCTGAGCCTGCTCGGCCACCGACGCGGTCGAGCCATGGAATTCGAAGAACAGCGTGGGCAGCGATTCCAGTCCATCCAGTTGCGAATAGGCGATGCAAGCGCCCATCTGCACTTCGTCCAGCAACTCCATGCGGGCGACCGGAATGCCGGTCTGGAGGATGGCGATCACCGTCTCGACCGCGCCGCGCAGCGTGGGGAACTGGCAGGTGGCCGACGATATCGCTTCAGGAATGCCGTGCAGACGCAACTGGATCTCGGTGATGACACCAAGCGTGCCCTCCGAACCGATGAACAGCCGCGTCAGGTCATAGCCCGTGGCTGACTTGCGCACCCGCCCCCCGGTATGGATCAGCCGTCCATCGGCCAATGCCACCGTCAGTCCCATGACATTGTCGCGGATCGTGCCATAGCGCACGGCGTTGGTACCCGAGGCACGTGTCGCGCACATGCCGCCGATCGTGCAGAGCGACGTGCCGGGATCGACCGGGAAGAACAGCCCCTGATCGCGCAGGCGCTCATTGAGCAGGTCGCGCGTCACCCCGGCCTCGATGCGGCAGTCCATGTCGGCCTGGCTTACGTCGATGATGCGCGTCATGCGCGACAGGTCGAGCGTGATGCCGCCGCGCACCGGCGTCACGTGGCCCTCCAGCGACGTACCCGCGCCCCACGCCACCACCGGCACATGCGCGTTGTTGCACAGGGCGAGCAGGCGGGCGGCTTCGTCCGAGGTCTGGATGAAGGCGACCGCGTCAGGCAGGACAGGGGGCTGCGTGTCCTGGCCGTGCGAGTGATGCTCGCGCAAGCTGGCATTGGTGGTGATACGCTCACCCAGGAAGTCCCGGGCGGCGACGATCACGGTGTCGACGGCTTCGGACATCGCAAAACCTCAGGCTGACCGCGGCAGGTTGCCGAACGAGGATCTGGTTAGCAACGCGATGAGACATAGTATGATGAGACATAGTATTAAGCGTGGGACGCCTAACAGGGATGCGTTGTGGGGGTGGCACCCCGAAAAAAACCTGGGAGCGGCTAAAAATGGAAAAGCGTGCCAGACGATCAAAAGAAAGAGTGTTAATCACACTCGCATCGCCCTTCGGACAAAGCGGTGATTAGCTACATTCCCCGATCTCCGCTTTTCCGATGAAAGCCGCGCCCGATCAGTCGCGGCGTGCACTTTGTAGCCGTGAAACTGGGTTGCGGCGGCGATGGCCCCCCACCGTGCCTCGTCATCTCGGCGAATGGCGGTGGGCTCCAGCGCAGGCTCATTTGCAGAGAAACCGCAAAAACGGCAAAGCTTGCCCGGCGGTTGGCAAACACTTCCTCCAGGGACAACGGCGACCAACCGGCCTAGCCCCGGGCCGAGCTGTGCCCGCCGAACTGGAACCGATCTGCCTCCCACCGACCACGGCTGACATCCCTTCCAACGAGCATTGCGGCAACGGTTAGATGCTGCCCCAGCAGAGCGACAACTGGAGCCGTGTTGGGGAAACTTCTAAGGTTCGCCCACCCATCTGCATGTTTGTCCGCGATTGGCAGACTGCAAATTCCGTTCTACAGCGTCATAGTTGACGGTAACAGTGGAGAGCTGCGGAACGGTCGTACGCCCTTAGCTCAGTTGGATAGAGCAACAGCCTTCTAAGCTGTGGGTCACTGGTTCGAGTCCAGTAGGGCGTGCCAATAAATCAATGAGTTAGCGCTAGGCAGAGGAAAATGCGTTGGAAAATGTCCGCTCTGTGTCCGTAGAGTTAGCCTGAACCTAGATGGCGCGCAGAGTATCCGGATCGAAGTCATCCGCAGGGAGTTCTCGAAAGAGATCGAGGGCGCGGTCTACAGCGGGTCCTACACATTGGAGGACGGCTGGATCACCGTTATTACGGAATACGGCAGCAAACGCGCCAAAGTTCACCCACCGCCTCCCGGTCACTCATTGCCACCGGCCGATCTGGCAGAAATATTGCTCGCGGAGATTATCGCCGAAGCGAGACGGCGCGGCAGATTGAAGTTAGATGGGTGCTGATCAGCACCGTCTTGCTCGGCGGGTCAGTGAGTTCCTACATTCCAATCGCTATGATCCGAGGCCGCATCGCTATCCCAGACGTTGACCCGAAGACCTGGCGCTCGCGCGGTCGCAAGCGGAAGCAGACGCAGCCGGCGGTCGCCGCGATCGTCACGCCGGCGCCGATGAAAAAGCGGGCCGGGCCGATCACCCGGCTGAACGAGCAGACCGATGACACGGGCCCGGAGCCGCCGCGGCGATCGGCAATCGTCGAGCCGAAGAAGCCCAGGAACACGATGCTCGCTCACCTGGTCGACGACTACGACCCGGAGGCGCCCCGGCGCGCTGGCGAGAAGGCCGAGGAGCTATTCCGCGAGATCGTGCGCCGGGCCGCGAAGCGTGACTGACGACCTCCCCCTTCCGCCACCAAGGGGCCTGCCGATCTGCAGGCCATCATCGATGCCGGAAGGCGATCGCCCGCTGAAGGGATCTGAAGTTCCGCTGCGCCAGGTGCGGCAGCCGACTGACTGACAACGTGATGACGGGCGAGGGCGGATGGGCGGACGAAGTGAGGCCGGGAGCTTGTCACTCACTCTATAAGGCCGGAGCGTTGCGCCACCGACCCTCCATGAAAATTTCGCGACTCGGCCGCCGACTCGTATCAAGCAAACCACAGTCTGCCGTTGTTTGGAGGCGGGTCTTATGGCGGTGTTGCGATTTCAATGTCCCGAGTGCGGCTTCGGCAATTATGAGGTCGGGCGCCTGACAGGCGACTTCGACATTTACTGCGTCATCTGCCTCGAAGAAGATGACCGGCTAATCCGAACGCAACGCTGGGAGCAAGCTGACTCTGCTCAGGCTCGCTTGCGCCTTGCCGATGCTGCTTGATCCGGCTTGATAGGCGTAATCTTCGCCGCAGCCTTCTTCTTTGCCGGCGCAGGTTTCTTCTCCTCAGGCGCCTGACCCAAGCTCTTCTTCAGCGCTGCCATTAGGTCGACGACATTCGTCCGCTCCGGTAACTCCGGTTCGCTTGCATCGATGCCTTCGCCCTTCAGCTTGGCGTCGATCATCCCGCGCAGTCTGGTTTCATATTTGTCCTCCAGATCAGCCGCGTCATAGTTGCCTGACTGACGCTGCACCAATTGGCTGGCCAATTGCACCATCTCCGGATCGACCTTGATGCCGGCGAGTCCCTCGAACAGCTCCTTTGAGCCGTTGAGGTCTCGCTCCTCATAAAGGGTATGCGTCGTGAGGCCGTCGCCAGTTGGCCGGATGGCAATCGTGCGCTCCCGCTGCGAGATCACTACACGGGCGAGGGCGGTTTTGCCGGTCTTGGCGATGGCTTCGCGAAGCACCGCGTAAACGTCGCGACCAGCGTCACCATCCGGCGCCAGATAGTAGGCTGCATCGTAGTAAACAGGATCGATCGAGTCCGTCTCGACGAACTTCTCGATCGTCATCACCGACGTGCTTTCGACCCGCACGCTGTCGAAGTCCTCGTCACTGAGCAGAACGTATTGGTTCTTCCGGAACTCGTAGCCTTTGACGAGGTCGCGGCGCTCGACCTCCTTCCCGGTCTCGGCATCCAGCGTGATCATTCGGACGCGATTGCCGGTCTCCGGATTGATCAGGTTGAACCTGATCCCGGCCCGGTCGTGGCGGGCGTTGTATAGGGCGACGGGGCAGGAGACGAGCGCGAGCCTCAGATGGCCGCGCCAGATAGGTCTCGCCATCAGGCGGCTCTCAGCGGACGCCAGCTTTGCCGTATGCGCTCAGCCTCTCCGGTCTCCTCGGCATCGGCTAGATCAGCTTCGGCGGCGCTCTCGAGAGCACCAAGCTGATCCGACAGCGCGTCTTCAAGTTCGACGAGCGCGTCTTGCATGCGTGGCCTCGCGCCAGCCTGTGCCAACCGCGCCTGGTGCCGCGCCGCCCGCAGGAGTTCCGCGACGCGACTTTCATAAGTGCCGGTCAGAGTGACCGTCTCTTCGTGTGCCATCAGAAGGAGGATTCGACGGCTGCTCTCGCTTGAAAAGGTGCGAAACGAACGATTTAGAAGGCTCACTCCTCAGAGAATAGTTCAATACGACAAGGTAATGCCCAGCAATCCAGGCCAAAAAGGCGAATCGACTGTCACTGCACGTTTTTGCGAGCCAGGGCCTTTGTTTCTGTCCTGTTCGCGGTCAAATTCCGATTTCGCCCAGAAAAGGCCCCCGTCGGTCGGGACGACCCGGAATGAGTATCGTTGG
>JBKPOG010000184.1:0-4202 GCA_046732975.1 Pseudomonadota bacterium | reverse complement strand
TTGAAGATCGCAAATCCGGCGCCGGTCACGCTGGTCAAGGCGGACGCCAGGAACGTGAGCATGTTGCCGGCCTGACCGCTGACCAGGTCGCGCAGCTTGTCGTTCACCACGTCGGAGCCAAAGTTCTGCTGCAGGTCGGTGATCACAGTGCTCGCCCAAACCTGCAGCAACTGGACATATTGCGGTATTCGCCCGAGCAGCAAACCGATCTGCTGAAGGATCAACGGATAAAGCAGCAGGACGAAAATCAGCACACCGGCGAGCAGCGCCACGATCATCAATAGCGCCGCCACGCCGCGGCCCAGTCCAAGCCGGGTGAGCCTCGTGGTGGGCGGATCGAGCACATAGGCGATACCGGCGGCGGCGACGAACGGGGCGAGCACCGAGGCGAACAACTGCAATGCCAGCCACGCCACCACCAGCAGCCCGATCACCAAGGCCCACCGTTGTCCGCGCGTTGCCTGACCAGGGACCGGTGCAGGCGCGGGAAACCAGGTTCGCTGTTCGGTGGGCGGTCGCTCCTGCGTGTCGCTCATCGCCGTCGGACCGTGATCCAGACGTAAGCGGTGCCCGATGCCAATGTGGTCGCCGCCACTGACCAGACCAGCACCGTCGTCAGGATCGGAGCGGACATGCTGAATCCGGCCAACAGCAGCGTGACCGCGACCAGCGCGATCTGCAACGCGGTATTAAGCTTCGAGACGTAGAGCGGGTGGATCACCACCGACTGACCCGCCAGGGAGAGCACCACGACGCCACCCACGATCACGATGTCACGGAACACCACCAGGATGGCGAGCCAGTCGGGCAGAACCTTCACCGCCGCGAGCGTCACGTACATCGTCACCAGCAGCGCCTTATCGGCGACCGGGTCCAGCACTGCGCCGATCGCATTGCCGCCGCCATTGCGGCGCGCCAGCCAGCCATCCAGTGCGTCTGACAATCCGGCTGCCAGGAACAGGTAGAACGCATGCGCGAACTGGTGCTCCACCACTTGCCAGAAAGCCAGCGGGACCGCGCAGAGCCGCGCGAAGGTGATGATGTTGGGCAGCGTCAGCAGCGCGGGCGAGGCGCTTCGGTCGAGCTGCGATCCGTCAGGCATCGGCCCGCGTTCCCTCGCTTATACAGCACACATCATACCGCGCGGCAGACGTCTGGTTGCGTGCGTCACCGAGCGGTTGGACAAAACAGGGCAGTAGCGTATCGGGGGCGCATATGACCAGTGGCCAGTACGATTCGGCAGCGAGCAGCGACAACGGGCTGACCTATCGCGCGGCCGGCGTCGATATTGCAGCGGCCGATGCTTTGATCGAGACCATAAAGCCGTTCGCGCGTGCAACAATCAGGCCCGGCGTGATGGGTGGACTAGGCGGGTTCGGCGCGCTGTTCGACCTGAAGGCGGCGGGTTTCGTCGACCCGGTGCTGGTCTCCGGCACAGACGGTGTCGGCACAAAACTAAAGGTGGCGATCGAGACGGGCATTCATGACACCGTTGGCGTCGACCTTGTGGCGATGTGCGTCAACGACATCGTGGTGCAAGGCGCGGAGCCGTTATTCTTCTTGGATTATTTCGCCACCGGCAAGCTGGATCAGCGGCAGGCGCGGGAAGTGATCGCCGGGATCGCCTCGGGGTGCAATGAAGCCGGCTGCGCGCTGGTTGGCGGCGAAACCGCCGAGATGCCAGGGTTTTACCGGGAAGGCGACTACGACCTGGCCGGCTTCGCGGTGGGAGCGGCGGAGCGCGGCCGGTTGCTGCCGCATGGCGTCGAGCCTGGCGATACGATCATCGGCCTGGCCAGTTCCGGCGTGCACTCGAATGCATTTTCGCTGGTGCGACGCGTGGTGGAGGCGAGCGGGCTGCCCTGGTCGGCGCCGGCGCCGTTCGATCGGGAGCAGTCGCTTGGCCAGGCGCTGATGACACCGACGCGGATCTATGTGCCGGCTCTGCTTCGCCTGCATCGGGCCGGGTTGCTGAAGGCGGCGGCGCACATCACCGGTGGAGGCCTGCCTGGCAATCTGCCGCGTGTCTTGCCGCAGGACACCGAAGCCGTGCTGGAGCCCTTCTGGTCCGTGCCGCCGGTTTTTGCCTGGCTGGCACGCACGGGCGGGGTCGCCTCGGAGGAGATGTTGCGGGTATTCAACTGCGGCATCGGCATGGCTATGGTGGTTGCCGATCCGGATGCCGCGAGCGAATTGCTGCGCGACCAGGGCGAGAGCGTCGCGCGGATCGGCCATATCGCGGCAGGCAGCGGACCGGCAAGAGTACGGATCGGGTTGCCAGCCGGTTGGCCCGGGTGATCCCAGGAACCAGGGTGCGTGTCGGCATCCTGATCAGCGGCCGCGGCTCCAACATGGCTGCGCTGATCGCAGCGTCGCGCGACCCGGACTTCCCCGCCGAAATCGTCCTGGTGGTGTCCAACCGTCCAAACGCACCTGGCTTGTTTCTGGCCAGGAACGCGGGGGTTCGTGCAGCCGCTATCGATCATCGTCCGTTCGCTGGCGACCGAGCGGGGCACGAAGCGGCCATCGATGCCGCGCTGCGTCAGGCGGGGACAGAGCTTGTCTGCCTGGCCGGCTACATGCGGCTGCTGACGCCGTTCCTGGTCCAGGCTTGGCAAGGGCGTATGCTGAATATCCATCCCAGCCTGCTGCCGGCGTTTCCTGGGCTGGACACGCATTCCCGTGCACTGGCCGCTGGCGTGAAGCTGCACGGCTGCACCGTGCACCTCGTGACGCAGACGATGGATGAAGGCCCCATACTGGCGCAGGCGGCGGTGCCGGTGCTGCCCGACGATACTGCCGAAACTCTGGCCGCGCGTGTGCTGGTGCAGGAGCACATTCTGTATCCACGCGCACTGCGCTGTTTTGCCTCGGGCGAGCGAGGCATTGTGCCATCCGCGAATTTTGCACTGGCTAATCCTGCCGGATGACTTCGATTCAACGCTGCGGACGGATATAGTAGAGGCGAAACATCCCATCTGTGTAATCGCGCCCGTAACAGAGGGCGCGAAAGGAAGAAGCAGATGCTCATTTCCGATGTCTTGCGGCACAAGGGTCACGACGTCGTGATGGTGCGCCCCACCGATCCTGTCGCGCTGGCAGTCAACAAATTGGCCGAGCACCGCATCGGCGCAGTGCTGGTGCAGGATCAATGGATGAAGCCGGTGGGGATCTTCTCCGAGCGCGATTTCATCAACAAGGTGGCGCACCACGGAGCTACAGCGCTGGGGTTCGACATTCAGCATGTGATGTCCTCACCAGTAATTTCCTGCCGATCCACAGATCGCATCGACGCAATACTTGGCGCGATGACGCTGGCGCGCATCAGACATATGCCGGTGATCGACAGCGGAAAGCTGTCGGGTATCGTGAGCATTGGCGACCTGGTGAAGTACAGACTGGACGAGAAGGAACTGGAGGCAAACGTCCTCTTGGATCTCTCACGCATGCATGCGTGATTGCTAGGCGGTTGCCCTCGGCCAAAGCTGGAGTAGACAGGTAGCGAACTCCAGCTTCGGTCAGGCGAATGGCGAATGATGCGGTTGTAGACCCAGATACGCTTGTTGCGCAGCAGGCGGCAGCGGATGAGCACGCGCGTCCGACGTCGCTGCTCCGCCTGTGTCTCTTGGCATTGGTCGTCGGCATCGTGACCGGCATTGGTGCCGTGGTGTTCCGGGCACTCATCGGCTTGGTGCACAACGTCATGTTCCTCGGGCACCTGTCCTTCGCCTACGACTCAAGCCTGTTCACCCCGCCGTCGCCCTGGGGTCCGCTGGTCATTCTGGTCCCGGTCATCGGCGCAATCGGCGTCACCTTCATCGTCAGCAACTTCGCCCCAGAAGCGAAGGGGCACGGTGTCCCCGAGGTGATGGATGCGATCTACTACGGTCGCGGCATCATCCGCCCGGTGGTCGCGGTGGCCAAGTCGCTCGCATCGGCCCTGGCGATCGGCACGGGTGCAGCGGTTGGGCGCGAAGGTCCGATCATTCAAATCGGCGCCGCGCTCGGTTCGACTTTCGGGCAGGTGATCCGCATGGCGATGGGCCAGCGCATCATCCTCGTCGCCTGTGGTGCCGGCGCTGGAATCGCTTCGACATTCAACACGCCGATCGGCGGCGTGCTCTTTGCCATCGAACTGATGCTGCCGGAAATCAGCGTCAACACGTTTCTTCCGGTGGCGATCGCCACCGGCATGGCGACCT
>JBKPOG010000183.1:0-15940 GCA_046732975.1 Pseudomonadota bacterium | reverse complement strand
CGCATCCGGATATCGTCGATGTCGATCACCCGCCCAGGATAGCTTTCCGTGCACGCGTCGCGCCTAGTGCATTCGCGATTCTATTCATGCGTTCTTCGCCCGCGCTTGATTCGTTAGTTTCTCGGCGAGCCCTTAGCATGCAGTCGTGGAGTTTTCGTTACAAAAACTGGTCGACGGTCACTGCAACGGCACCGACCCGGTGTACTTAACGATGTCCAGTCCGCCACTCAGCCGGTCATTGGCATAGATCAGCCCGTTCTCATCGACGTACACGTCGTTGATCTGGATGGTATGGGTCTGGTTGCCAGGTGGCGCTGCCTCGACCAGATAGCCGATCTCGACCGGATGATACGGATCCTCGATCGAATAGGCGCGAATGCCGCCATTGAAGAAGCTGCCGACCACCGTTCTGCTGAGCGTCCGCGACGTGCTCACCGGCCGGTTCATGTCGATATTGTGCGCACCGAACCGTCCCCCCGCCTGACACAGCGCGGAGAAATCGGCTGGCGGAGGAAAAGCCGCCAACGGGATGATGTTGCGCTCGTTGCTGATGTCCCACACCCAGTCGCGTTTGGGCCAGTCCTTGCAGTTCGCCGCGGTCGCTTCTTCGCTCTGGATCAGCAGGTTGCGGGATGGGATCGGCACCAGGGTATGCGCAAAGCCATCGCCGACCGACTGCCACGACTTGTGCGCGACCAGCTTCGGATGGGACTTGTCGCTGATGTCGAGGATCACGAGGCCGCCGTCGATCCAGCCAATGTAGACACGATCCGGCCGATCCGGCGACAACGCCGGCGAATGCATGCGAATACCAGCGTCGAATGGTGCCACGCGCGGTGGCGGCGGTTCCTTGTCGCCGACGCGGGTACCCGGCATCCACCATCGCCCTGCCTCCTGCGGATGCGCAGGATCGCGCAGATCGACAATCATCAGGAACTGATCATCGTCCTGGTTGTGCGGCACGAAGTCCTTGGCCCCTGTTGAGAGATACGCGAACTGACCATCGGTGAACCACAAATAGTGTACACCGCGCGAATGCGGACCCGACGTGTCGAAGTGCGATAACTTCTTCGGCTGCGTCGGGTCGCTGACGTCGTACACGTCCATGCCGGCGTAGGGCTGACCCGGCTTCTCCACCTGGTGCGCGACGGCCAACGTGGTCCCCGACAGACCCAACGAGTTACAGCGCGCGAAGTTTGCCTCGACCGGCAGCTGGGTGATGACCTTCGGGTCTTCCGGATGCGTCACGTCGATCACGCTGACGCACATCGGCGCTGACTCGTGAGCAAGAAACAACACACGCTGGCCATTGGCGTATTGCCCCAGAGCCAACCCCTCGCCGCCCTTCCCTGCTCCGTTCAGGTCGCTGTGACCAATAATTTGCATATTGCTGGCCTCGGCCACGGCCGGGATCTGATCAGCGTGGGACCTCACGGCTGGCATTAGCAGGGCAGCCGCAAGAGTGATGACGCGCAGTTGCAAGTGAACCTCCTTGAACCAAGCCGCGCGGCTACGCGCGCCGAGAAGCGAAGACGTTTGAGCGTTATCCGGTGGCGGCCACCTCCACGACATGATCCGCCAACGCCAGTGCGGCGGTAAGGCCCGGGCTTTCGATTCCGAACAGGTTGATCAGCCCCGGCACACCATGCGTCTGCGGTCCCTGCACCACAAAATCCTGTGCGGGTGCGCCGCGCGGCACGATCTTTGGCCGAATGCCGGAATAGCCGGGTTGCAGCGCGCCGTCCTTCAGCGCCGGCCAATACTTCCGTACTGCCGCATAGAAGCTATCCGCTCGCGCCGCGTCCACTGTATAGTCGATCGTATCTATCCATTGCACGTCGGGTCCGAACCGCGCCTGACCACCGAGGTCGATCGTCAGATGTACCCCAAGTCCACCGGGCACCGGCACGGGATAGATCAACCGCGTGAACGGCGAACGCCCCGAAAGCGTGAAGTAGTTTCCCTTGGCGTAGTAGGCGCCGGGAATGCGATCCGAGGGCATGCCAATGATGCGCGACGCAAAGCGGGGAGCATGTAGCCCGGTCGCGTTGACCAGCAACCGGCAACGCAGGGTCATCGGATCGGCACCCCCGATATCAATCTCAGCGCCGCCCTGCACCACACGCCCACCGGTAACCGGACTGAGGAATACCGGCACCGCACCGGCATTCTCCGCGTCGCCTTCCAGTGCCAGCATGAAGGCATGACTGTCGATGATGCCGGTTACCGGCGACAGCAGGGCGCTGGTGCATGACAGGTTCGGTTCCAGCGCAATCGCCTCAGTCGCACTCAGCACGCGCATGCCCTCGACGCCATTCACCTCGGCTCGCCGCTTGATGCCGGCAAGCATCGCATCCTCTTCGGCATTCGTTGCGACGATCAGCTTGCCGCAATTGGCATGCGGCACGCCCTTCTCCGCGCAATAGGCATAGAGCGCGCGGCGTCCAGCCACGCAGAATCGCGCCATGAAACTACCGGCGGGATAGTAGATGCCGGCATGGATCACCTCGCTGTTGCGCGATGAGGTCTCGGTGCCGATGCCGTCCGCGGCCTCCAGAATGATCACTTCACGGCCGGCCAATGCCAATGCACGCGCAACTGCGAGACCGACCACCCCGGCACCCACTACGACGCAGTCGACCCACTCCACCGTCAACTACTCCAACACGAAACGCAGCAATGATAAGCCAGCGATAAGCCACACGGCACCGGCGATCGATCCGACGCCCGCCCCTGCCGCCTTCACCACGACATAGACAATAAAGCCCAGGCCTATGCCTGCCGCGATGGAGAACGTGAACGGGATGCCGACCGCGACCACCATGGCGGGCACGTATTCGGTCGCATCATCCCAGTCGACGTCGCGTAAGCTGCGAGCCATCAGGCAAGCGACAAAGAGCAACGCTGGAGCTGTGGCGAAGGCAGGGATGGCGGTGGCGATCGGCGCGAACAACAAGGTCAGCACGAACAGTACTGCGACGGTCACGGCAGTCAGTCCGGTGCGGCCGCCGGTCTGGATGCCTGCCGCGCTCTCAACGTAGCTGGTGGCCGTGCTGGTGCCGAGTAACGCGCCGATGATTGCGCCACCGCTGTCTGCCAGCAGCGCCTCGCGTAACCGCACAATGGTGCCGTCCGGGCGCATCAGGCCGGCTCGTTGGGTGGTGGCGATCAAAGTGCCCGCATTGTCCAGGATGTCGACCAGAAAGAACGTCAATACGACGGTCGTGACACCAAGCGACAATGCGCCGGCGATATCGAGCTTGAGGAAGGTCGGCGCAAGTGAAGGCGGTGTGGAAATTACGCCGCGAAATTCAGTCAGTCCGAGTGGCAGGCCAACGGCGGCGGTCAGCAGGATTCCGATCAGGATGGCGCCCGGCAGGCCGCGCGCCGTCAGTCCCGCGATGATCAGGAAGCCCGCACAAGACAGCAGCGTGGCCGGCGCGCCGAGAGGGCCCAAGGTGACCAGTGTCTCCGGATTGCCGGTCACCAGCCCCATCTCGTGCAGTCCGATAAGGCCGAGAAACAGCCCAATCCCGGTGCCGATGCCGAGTTTCAGCGACATCGGAATTGCGTTGACCAGCCACTCGCGGACACGCAGCAGACTGACGATCAGGAACAGCACGCCGGACAGGAAAACGGCACCCAAAGCCACCTGCCAGGAGATGCCCATGCCCTTCACGACCGTATAGGTGAAGTAGGCGTTCAGCCCCATCCCTGGCGCCAGCGCCAGCGGCAGATTGGCCATCAACCCCATCATCGCCGAACCGATCGCGGCGGCGATGCATGTCGCGACGAACGCGGCGCCGTGGTCGATCCCGGCAGTCGCCAGGATCAGCGGGTTGACCACCACAATATATGCCATCGTCAGATAAGTGGTGCAGCCCGCCAGGATCTCGGTGCGAACCGAAGTGGCATGCGCCCGCAGGTCGAACATATCTCCGCGTCAGCCACCAGGCGCACCCTGGGTATTCACATACAGTGCATAGAGGCCGTGGCTTGCGGCCATGAACAGTCGATTGCGCCAGCGTCCGCCGAAGCACAGATTGGCACTGCGCTCCGGCAGCGAAATATGCCCGATTGGTTCGCCCGACGGGTTGAAAATGCGCACGCCGTCCAGTTCGGCTTCGCCCATGCCCCAGCCGCACCAAAGATTGCCGTCGATATCGACACGGAAGCCATCCGGCGTCCCCGGACCGGCGTCGAGGAACATCCTGCTGGCGCCGAGCGCTTCGCCGCGCACGTCGAACACCCGCAGTTTGCGCGTTGGCATAGCTCGCGATTCCACGACATACAGCTTCGATTCATCCGGTGAGAACGCCAACCCGTTCGGCCCCTGCACGTCGTCCGCAACCATGGTGATGGCGCCCGTCCGGCCATCGATGCGATAGACATTGGCGGGCAGTTCGGGTTCGAGTTTCTCGCCCTCGTAATAGCCCAGCAGCCCGAAGGTCGGATCGGTGAACCAGACGGAGCCGTCGGACTTCACCACCACGTCATTCGGTGAATTGAGCCTCTTGCCCTGATAGCTGTCAGCCAGCACGGTTATCGCGCCGTCATACTCGGTGCGGATCACGCGGCGGCCGCGATGTTCGCAGGTAACCAGCCGCCCCTGCCGATCGCGCGTGTTGCCATTGGCGTTGTTCGAGGACTTGCGATAGACGCTGACCGCGCCTGTTTCCTCCTCCCATTTCAGGATGCGGTCGTTGGGTATGTCACTCCACAGTACGTACCGGCCATCGCCGAAATACACCGGGCCTTCCGACCAGCGGCATCCGGTGTACAGGCGTTCCACGGATGCAAGCGGCAGGCGATACTTGTTGAAGCTTGGATCGAGCACCTGCACCGCTGGATCCGGATACCGTTGGTTCGGCTCCCACATCATCTTTTCTCCCCTCTGGTAAAGTTATCGCAAACCGGCGCGCCGCAGATGAGGCTCAAGCCGGAAACTGAGTGCAAGCAGTAGCATTCGGTAGTCGCTGACCAGCGACCACAACGGGTGACCGAACGTTTCCGGCCGATTGCGTTCAATCGCCAGATGGGCAATCCAGGCCAAGCCATAGCCGATCACTGGCGCAGCGATCAGCCAACGCCAGTCGAACATAACGATCGCAAGCAACAGAGAGCCAACCGCGAGCAGGCTACCCAGGTAATGCAGCGCCCTTGTGCCGGCGCTGTGATGCGCGCGCAGATAGCGCAGCCAGAATTCGTCGCGTGTCATGACCGGGTCCGTCAAGCTTCACATCCGGCCGGCGTCAACCACCCAAAGTTGCGCGGTGGACATACGACTGTCGTCGGACGCCAGCCAGAGCACCATCCGCGTCACATCCGCCGGCACCAGCTTCTCCTTCAGGCACTGCACCTGCATCAAGTTCCGCTCGCCCTCTGGCGTCAGCCACAGCGAGATTTGCCGCTCAGTCATAATCCAACCGGGGATGACGGTGTTGACGCGTATCTTATCGGGCCCGAGATCGCGCGCCATGCCGCGCGTCAGTCCCTCTACAGCCGCCTTTGCGGTGGTGTAGGCCGGCATGCCACCTTGCAGCGAATGCCAACTCACCGAACCGAAGTTGATGATCGAGCCGCCGCCAGCGGCCCGCATCATCGGCGCGACAGCCTGAATGGCGAAGAACTGGTGCCGCAGGTTGGTTGCCAGGCGCTCATCCCAGTAATCGACCGTCACGTCTTCGAACCGGTGGCGCTGATCGTTCGCCGCGTTATTGACCAGCACTGTGATCGGTCCGAGCGTGCGCCGCACGTTCGCAATTGCCGCCTGCAGCGCGGCAATGTCCTTCAGGTCGCAGTGACGATAGAGCGGTGTCGGGTGACCCGCCGCCTCGACCTTGCTGACGAGAGCCTGTGCCGCATCATCGGCGATGTCGACGAATGCCACCCTCGCACCCTGCGCGGCAAACTGCGCCACGTGCTCCGCGCCAATGCCGCTTGCTCCACCGGTGATGAACACGACGCGATCGCGCAGGCTCGGGTAAATGGCAAATTCACCGCTCATGCTCCCCGCTCCTCCAGTCTGCGCATAATGTCATCGACGATCACATCGGGTGGCTGCGCAATCGATACCACGATCGGATGTTCGTCCTGGCCGGGCTCTTCCAGCGTCGCGAACTGGCTGGCCAGCAGCGCTGGCGGCATGAAGTGGTTCTTTCTTACTGCCAGCCTCTCGGCGATCAGCGCCTGCGAGCCTTGCAGATACACCAGGACAACGTCTGGGCGGCCGCCAATCAGAACGTCGCGATAGGCACGCCTGAGTGCTGAGCACGCCACCACCGCGCTCTTGCCCTGGCCTCTTAGTGTGTCGATCTCGTGCGCGATCGCCTGCAGCCAGGGCCACCGATCCTCATCGGTGAGCGGCACGCCGGCGTGCATCTTCGCAACATTGGCCGACGGATGAAACGCGTCACCTTCCAGTAAGACCCAACCCTGCCGTTCGGCAACGCCACGCGCGACCGTGGTCTTGCCACTGCCCGACACGCCCATCATGACGGCGATCATTGCGCGTCAGCCGTGCCACCAGCGGCCGCCGAGAACGATGCCATGACAGGCCAGACGTTGCTCCGCATATAGCTTCTCGCCAACAACATCCTCGAATACGAAACGCCCGTTCTCCAGTGTCAGGACAGTGGCATCGCCAAGCAAGCCAGGACGCAGTGTCCCCCGGTCTTGCAGCCGCACTGCGCGCGCCGGATTGATCGTGCTGGCACGTATTACCTCCACCAAGGGAACGCCGAGAACCAGGAACTTCGACATCGTCGTCAGCAGGTCATAGGCCGGCCCTTCGATCGACACCACGTGTATATCGGATGAGATCACGTCCGGCAGGAAGCCCTGCTTCAGCATCGCCATCGCCGTTTCGTAGCCGAACGAGCCCTTGCCATGGCCGATGTCGAAGATCACCCCGCGTTCGCGTGCTGCCAGAACGTCCTCGCGCACGGCGCCACCCGGTGCCACCGGCGTGTTGGGAAAGGGACGGAAGCAGTGGGTCAGGATGTCGCCCTTGCGCAGCCGCGGCATGACATCGGAGCGATATGGCGGCGGCGCATCCAGATGGGTCATCAGCGGCAGATCGGCATGCTCCGCCACTTCCAGTGCCATCTCCATCGGCGCAATTCCGGAATCGCCCGAGGCATTGCTGCCGATCCGCACCTTGATGCCGACAACAAGATCGGCCTCGGCTTTCGCCACATTCAGGCAGACACGTGGATTGAGCAGCGTCAGGTCGCGACATTCGCCGACATTGATCTCCTTCGAGAGCGCAAAGATGCCGGCGAAAGAGATGTTGAGAAATGGCAGGATGCGCACCTCGGAGCGCTCGATGACATGGCGGCGGAAACCTTTCAGGTTGCCCGGGCCGGCAGAGCCTGCATCGATCAGCGTGGTCAACCCGCTGGACCTCGCATAGGCGTCCGGATCGACGCCGAGAGACGTGCCGCCCCAATAGACATGTGTGTGCAGGTCGATCAGCCCCGGTACCACCATCGACCCCGACACATCTCGCGTCTGCTTGCCACCTGGCAGATCCGGCCCGAACTCGGCCACCTTCCCGTCGGCAAACGCCACATCCAGTGGCGCGTCCACTCCCTGTGCCGGATCGATGACACGCCCACCCTTCAGCACCAGATCGAACATGCGGCTCTCCCTCTCGCCAAGCGTGCCACATCGCGGCAAGATGGCAACAACCACCGATGGCGAGGCCCGGTCATGAACGATGTCGTCGCTGAACTGAGCAATTCCCGCATCATTTCAGCCTATCGCGAGCGCACCCGCGGGTCGGCCGATCTGGCGAAGGAGGCGGGCGAGCTGTTCCCAAGCGGCATCACACATGATGCGCGGAATGTCGATCCGTATTGCGTGTTCATCGAACGCGCTCAAGGCCCGCACAAATGGGACGTCGATGGGAATCGCTACGTCGACTATTTCGGCGGTCACGGTGCATTGCTGCTGGGCCACCATCACCCCGTGGTGACCGAGGCGGTGCGTCAGGCACTGGATGAGGGCACCCAGTTCGGCGCGTCTCATCCACGTGAGGTGCAGTGGGCAAAGGCGATCCAGCGTCTTGTCCCGTCGGCCGAGCGTATCCGCTTCACCTCCTCGGGCACTGAGGCGACGCTGATGGCGGTGCGCCTCGCGCGCGCCTTCACCGGCAAGCAGACGCTGTTGCGGTTCAAGGGCCACTTCCATGGCTGGCATGATCAGATGGCGAGCGGCTACACCAATCACTTCGATGGTTCGCCCACCCCTGGCGTGTTGCCGGGTGTGGCGGAGAAGTCGATCCTGCTGAATCCCGGCGATGTCGAAGGTGTGCGTGCCGCATTCGCCAACGATCCAGATATCTGCGGCGTGATCTATGAGCCAACCGGCTCGTCATTCGGGCAAGTGCCGCTCGGGGCAGAATTTGCCCGCGAATTGCGTCGTCTTTGCACGCAGTATGGAGCATTGCTGATCTTCGACGAAGTGGTCACCGGCTTCCGTGCCACCAAGGGTGGCGCGCAGATGGCGTTCAACGTGCGACCGGATCTGTCGAGCCTGGCAAAGATCGTCGCCGGCGGACTGCCGGGCGCCTGCATCTGCGGTCGCAAGGACGTCCTGGACCTGTTAGATTTCCAGGTCTCCGCGCGCACTGGTCGGGAGAAGATCTCCCATCCGGGCACGTTCAACGCCAATCCCATCTCCGCAGCCGCCGGCACCGCCGCGCTGACGGTGATCGCACAAACCAATGCTTCGGACGATGCCTCCGCGGCAGCGGCCGAACTGCGCAAGAAACTGAACGATGTGCTGGCGGAGGCGCGCGTGCCATGGGCGGTGTACGGCACGTTCTCAGGCTTTCACCTGTTCGTTAACCCGAGCGGGATTGCCGGCATCGAACCGCACAGCTTCGATCCAACGAAGATCCCGCTCGAGGACATGAAGAACCAGCCCAAGGAGCTGATCAACAAGCTCCGCCTGGCGATGCTGATCAATGGTGTCGATCTCAATCCGCGCGGCGGTGGGCTGCTGTCCTGCACGCACACCGAGGACGACGTGGCGAACACCACGACCGCGTTTCGAGAGGCGATCCGCATGCTGAAGCAGGAAGGCGAGCTGTTTAACTAGTTTCGGCGTTGCACATCGGACATCGATCTGAACTGAAGGGCATCGTCACACTCGCGCTGGCGTTGACGATTGTCGTCCCTGCGTTGGCGGCGGACACCCAAACCGAGTCAGCAATCGAGGCCCTGCGACCCGAGGCGGAAAGCTACATTGCCGCAGGAATGCAGAAGTTTGACGTACCCGGCCTCGCCATCGGCGCTGTCACCAACGACAAACTTGTCTACAGCAAGGGTTTCGGCGTCCGACGAAAGTCAGACGGTTCAGCCGTCGATCTGCACACGGTCTTTCAGATCGGCTCCGCCACCAAAGGGTTCTTGTCGGCGACGATGGCTTTGATGGTCGATCGCGGCAAATTCAAGTGGAACGACCGCGTCATCGATCTCGATGATGATTTTCGTTTGAAAGATCCCTGGGTCACGCGCGAATTTCGCGTGTTCGATCTTCTGGCGCAGCGTTCAGGGCTGCCGCCTTACGCCAATGATGCGCTCGGGATCCTAGGATTGGACCGGACGACGCTGATCCGGTCATTGCGCTATGTCGAGCCGGTGTCGAGCTTCCGTTCGACCTTCGCCTATACCAATATAACGCACATTCTTGCTGGCCAGATCGTAGCAAAGGCAGCCGGCGCGCACGAATGGAACGAGGTGCTGCAAAAAGAGCTGCTCGACCCACTCGGCATGCGGGAGACCTCGTACACCGCGGCGGCCATCGAAGCTGCCCCCAATCATGCAAGCGGCTATCGATGGACACCCAATGGAACGGTCGAGGTTCCGTTCACCCAGATCTTCCCTTACGACTTTGATGGCGCCGGTGACATCAACTCCACCGTGGACGACGCATCACGGTGGCTTCGGTTGCAGCTTGGTACCGGCAGCTTCGAAGGGCGGCGAATTGTCAGCGCCGAGAACATCATTGCGACCCGCACGCCCAAGATAGCCGTATCCGATAAGGCCTCTTACGCGATGGGCTGGGTGGTGCAGCAGACCCCCAACGGGACCCTCGTCTGGCATAACGGCGGGACGACCTCGTTCGGTTCCTATTTCGGCCTGCTGCCGGACAGAGATGTCGGTGTCGTGGTGCTCACCAATGAGGTGAACGTTGGACTGCCGGATGCCTTGGGCAGATGGGTGCTGGACCGTATCCTGGGCAATCCCAAGGTCGACTATGTCGCCGAGGTCTTCAAAGCTGCGACGGCGGGTTTTGAAAAAACCGTCAGACAGTTTGCTGCGCCTGCCAACCCACAGCCTTTCCCACCGGTCACACCCTTTGCCGGCCGCTATCGGCATCCCGGGGTCGGTGAGGCGACAGTATCGGTCGATGACGGGGGCTTGGTGATGACCTTGGTTGCCAGTGGTGCGAAACTGAAGCTGACATCGTGGAACGGCAGCATTTTCACGGCACAAGTCATGCCGGCGGGGAAGTTCGTCGCCGTGGCCGAAAATCTTGGACCAATACCCAATGCGTTCGTGCAATTTCAGATTGACGCCGACGCCAAGCCGAATGTCCTACACCTCTCATTCGACGATGGGCAGGCCTACGACTTCACGCGCGAATAGCCGGAGCTGACAACGCCGGTAACGAGCCCGACACACACCCGTTACAACGCCCCCTGATCCTCTCCTGGCAATGGAGCCAATCGACCGCCTCATCCTCGCCCTGGCCATGTGTTCGGCGATACTCGCCGTGGTCGTGCTGACCTGGTGAGGCATTCGGACCCGCCCACTTCAGATTCTCGATTGTGGGCGCCCCGACACTCCGAACAAAGACCGACCCTTTCGTTGAGCATTCCTAAGTCTGTCAGCGACAGCGGACGGTCCATGGCTCAATTCGTGGTCGCAAGCTTCGACACAGCATCTGCCGCCAATGCGGCCGCCGAAGACCTTGACGCCGCAATGATCCCGTCGGCAGTAAGCCGGCGTCACGCCAGTGGCGCGGTTCCCCAGGGTTCGGCCGGGGCTCCGGGATGTACAGTGCTGACGGTCGCGGTGGATGAAGTGCACTCGGGCGCGGTCGTCGGTATTCTTAAGCTTTACGGGACCGCCGAGATCAGATGACCGGCGCCCGCCTACGCGCGGCGGTTCATCGAAGCTGCGCCCACCAGCCGAACGAATAATCTTCCCAACGCAGCGGCGATGGGATCTGCGCATAGTCGTCGTCCACCCAGGCGTCCGGGGATCGCGGATCGGCTACCCCCTGCTGAGGGCCTCGCGCCCGAGGATCGCGCCTTTTAGCGCTGGCTTCGCTGATGGAAGGGGTCGATGTAATGATTCGAAAGTTTGCCATTGCCGCAATATGGCACGAATGCGGCACTCATGGCAGAAAAACGGCAAAAATTGATCGTCACAGCGCCTTGGTCCTACGAGAAGAGGAAACTCAGGCCGGCCAGACCGATACACATGCCTAGGAAAACACTCATAAAAACATCGATCGGTTCCATGGTAACAAGCACCGTCCGCGATAGGACCCATATGGGGTAATTCGAGTGCAGGCAAATAAGCCATTTGGGTAGTTCATTTCTGCGCCAGCCGACGAAATGATCTTTCAGTCTCAAAATCTAGTGGACGAGTGAGCCGAGCACCACCAGTCCAAGCGTGACCAGCACCGCGAGCAGAGTGAAGATCGTAAGCAAAAAGCTTCGCACTCTTGCCAAATCATGGGGTGGCATTCGGACTTCGTACCCGCCCAGGCCGAGTCGGGCCCGGCTCCAATTTTCGAGTACACGATCAATTTTTGGTTGAATGGCTACCCACATGAAGCTGTCCGGTGGGCCATGCATCCATCCACCGCCTTCCCTTCCCGCTCTTGCAATCCAATAGTAGGGCCGGACCAGCCGAAGGAAGCACCGATGAGCCAGCACGAGCATCACCATGAGGCACCGGCCCCGGGCACGGTGGACTGGCGGCACAACGGCGTGCGGGTGATCAAAGGCAATCAGCTCGACCCGAACACGGCGCAGACCCCGGGCATGAATCGAGCCGCTGCGATCAACGCCGCTCGCGTCGGCGCCCAGAAGATCTGGGCCGGTACGGTCAGCATTTACCCCAATGCCAAGACCGGGGCGCATCACCACGGGGCGCTGGAAAGCGTGATCTATGTGGTCCGCGGCAAGGCCCGCATGCGCTGGGGCGAGCACTTGGAGTTCGTCGCGGAGGCCGATGCAGGCGACTTTATCTTCGTGCCGCCCTACGTACCGCACCAGGAGATCAACGCCAGTTCAGACGAGGCGCTGGAATGCGTACTGGTGCGCAGCGACAACGAGGCGGTGGTGGTCAATCTCGATATCGAACCGGTGGAGAAGCCCGAGAGCGTGTATTGGATCGATCCGATCCACAAGCATCCCTGAACACTACAGCAGCTTGGCCAATGCGCTCAGGCGCTGGCCATAGGTGTGCTCTGCCAGGACCCGCCGCCTCCCCGCCTCGCCAACCGCTGCGGCCCGTTCAGGCTCGCGCCGCAGCCTGCCATAGAGATCATTCAACTCATCGACGTCACGAAACACCAGCACTTCGGTTCCGGGCTCGAAGCACAGCGGCAAATCGTCTTGGTTGTCAGCGACCACAGGTGTGCCCGCAAGATAGGGGTCGAAATGCCGCTGGTTGAGTCCGACCATGACGTTGCGTTCGTTGCGGACGTTCAGCACGGCAAGATGAGTGCGATAGACCGTCGCAAGTTCTTTCAGTCCGATGCGACGAGCATGGATTTGATGGCAGCCGCTTGGCAGGCGCGCCCAACCGCGTCCGTATAGCTGCAGTGGCGATCGGATCTGGCTGACCAGCGCCAGGCGGTGTTCTGTCGGGTTGGCCACGAACACCATGTCGGATCGTCGGGGCATCGCCGCATGCGCTGGCGCATGTAGGCGCGCGTTCGCGGCATGCGGCAGGAATATCGCTTCGCAGGCAAAACCCAGTTGTTTGTGCAACGCCAGCAGTCCCGTGTCAGTATAGGCGACACCATCCAATAAGGCTGCGATCCATTGGTGGTCCAAGGAGAATCGGTCTCCGACCCAACCAAGCATTGGCGGCCGGTTCGGAAGTGCCGCGAGGTACTCCAGGATCGGCGCCGGCGTGTGATAGGCGGTGACGACCAGGATCAGGTCTGGTGCAAACCGATCGATAGCGCGGCCGAGATGTAGGACGCGCGGCACACCGGCCCAGCGGGCCAGAAGAATGTGTTCGATGGAGCGGTGCAGCCGGGGACTGCGGGTACTGCCGAACCGAGCCTCGTGGCCGGCAGCCTCGAAGCCTGCCGCCGCATCCTCGGGCCAGTGCGTGACACTGCCACGCTTGCCGACAACGAATACCTTCACCGCATGTCCAATCAGGAAACCGCTCGTGAAGATATCCGCAGTTGCTAGGCGGAGACGACCGGCCGTTTGTTCAGCTGCGTCACGATCAACTCGATCCCCTGGGCGTGCCAACGCTGAACCGCCTTGTGGTCGGCACCGACCGCGACGGCGATGCGGCGCCAGGGAAACAGGTGCCGCCCGGTGATCGGATGCACCAGGCTGCGGGCTCCGACGATGCGGCGCAGCACGTAGCGTTCCACCGGAATGAGCGAAATCCAGCCCATCGTCTCATCCATGCGGGTGATGCGCGCCGGCGACGGAAGCGGTGGACGGATGCGGTTCGTACTCCAGCCGTAACTCTCGATCGCCGTGCGTACGATCTCGAGCGACGAAGTACGCAGCCTGGTAGACCAGCCTGAACCTGGCAGCGCAAGCAACGTCGCGCCGGCCTCTTCCAGGCGGTCGATCACAGTGCTCGCATCGATCGCCTGGGTGTCCCTGGCGAGTATCATATCCATGATCACCTCCCTCAGCGGACAAACACCGGCAACGGATAGGGTGTGCCTTCCAGCACGGTGCCGGCCGTAAGCACACCCCAACTCCTGGGATGGCCGGGCGGCAATGGATCGCGTGAAGGATCCTCGGGCGGCGACAGGTTTTCGCGAGGCGGTCGTAGAGCACCGATGCGTCGGCCGCGATCGATGACCGTCCAACGTGCCATGCCAAGGATTGCGGCAACAGTGTCCCAGGACGCGCCTTCGGTCCGCAGGCGCCTGATCTGACTGTCCTGCGCCTCGGTCCAGACCAGCCTTCTTGGCATGCCGCCTCCAACAGATCGGAACGGCGTCAAGTTAGTTTTGGCTGCGCATTTTGTCAATAAAAATAACGAATGCGCTGTTAGCAGATCTGACCTACAATGGCAGCCATGACGAGTCCGCAGGATATTGGCGCCCGCATCCGCAGCGCACGCGAAGAGCAAGGTTGGACCCAGGACCAACTGGCCGAAGCCGTCGGCGTCTCGCGCAGCGCGGTGGCGCAATGGGAAACCGGGCGTGCCGGTCAGGTGACCGGAAATCTGACACGCATCGCCGCGGTGTTGGGAACCGGCGTCGAATTCCTGATGTATGGGCGCGACTCGCGTGCCGGGGGTCAGGCGTTCAGGGGCGATGAGCTGGCGATGTTACGGTTGTATCGCGAGTGCGTGCCGGACGATCGGCAGCTTCTATTGCGCATGGCAAGGCGACTGGTCAAAGCCGCCTCGAAAGGATAATGGCGTTCAGCCCCGGCGCGCCGCGGCAACCATCGAAGCAATCGCACAGGACGCTTGCCGAGCCGTGAGCGAGTCGGCACGGCTTGTCAGGATAATCGGAACCCGCGCGCCCAACACGATCCCCGCCGTGTCAGCGCCGGCCAGAAACGACAAGCTCTTGGCCAGCATATTGCCCGCTTCGAGATCGGGGACCACCAGCAGGTTTGCCCGTCCGGCCACCGGCGACACGATGTGCTTGATCTCGGCCGCATCGGGGCTGATTGCGTTATCCAATGCCAGCGGCCCATCCAGCAGGGCGCCGGTGATCTGACCGCGGTCCGCCATCTTGCACAGCGCCGCCGCCTCGATGGTGGACTGAACCCTGGGGTTCACTGTTTCCATGGCTGACAGGATCGCGACGCGGACCTCTGGATAACCGACCGCATGAGCGAGGTCGATCGCGTTCTGAACGATATGAACCTTATCGTCCAGCGTCGGCGCGATGTTGACTGCGGCATCGGTGATGATCAGCGGGTCGAGATGGCCGGGGACATCCATGACGAAGCAATGGCTGATGCGCCGCTCCGTGCGGATGCCGGTGTCACGGGCCACCACGGCGCCCATGAGTTCGTCAGTATGCAAGCTGCCCTTCATCAGGGCCTCTGCCTTGCCCTGCCGCACCAGTTCCACCGCCTTTGCTGCGGAATCGTGACTGTGCATCGATTCCACCAGTGGCAACCCAGCGATGTCGATGCCGTGGCGCGTAGCCAACTCATGGATACGCGCTGGCGGCCCTACCAGTATGGGGTCAATCAACCCAAGCTTGCGGGCTTCCAGCGCGCCGCCCAATGAAACTTCGTCGCATGGGTGCACCACGGCCGTCAGGACGGGCGGCACCCTTCGTGCAGCATCGATCAGGCGCAGGTACTTGTCGTGGAGGCGCGGCCTGACATGCGCGTGACGGCACTCGTGATCGCTCATGCTGAATGAAAATGCCGCAATGCGGTGCCATTTGCATTGACATGAATCAACGGAATTTGGCGTCAGATGCACCACAAGCTTGGCGCGGTGGTGTAGAGTTCCAGGTAATCGGCGGATCGACTGAGGATTGATCGATGTCACGCATTGCCAGTCCGGCGCTTTGCATGGGTGTCTTGGCTCTGGCCGCCTGCGCCGTTCCGCCCCCGGCGGGTCCGTCCGTCATGGCCCTGCCCGGACAAGGCAAGACATTTGCGGCCTTTCAGGAGGACGACGTTGCGTGCCGCCAGTATGCCGCGCAGCAAACGGGCGGTGTCTCGCCGGGT
>JBKPOG010000182.1:0-9961 GCA_046732975.1 Pseudomonadota bacterium | reverse complement strand
CCAGGCGACGGACGTTAGTTGACGAAACGGTCGAACGAACCAGCGACCATACGATTGCCAGAACGCTTGACGTCGTTGCGTAACCACGAGGGCCAGAGGCACGTGCGTTGCTGCGTAGGAGGGGCCACATAGGACCCTGGCCCCCCCGGCGCAACCCCGAATCGCAATCAATCGACAGGAAAATGTCGCCACGCTGCGTCGCACGCTGCGTTAAGGCGTTCCGGTGAGCAGAATAACGGTCAGCGAGACGGAGGTGGAACGGCGTGGAAACAGCCATCCGAAGCAGACAGCGCAGGCGACTTTGGTCCGGCTGCCGCCGGGTCATGCTCAGTGCGCTCCGCGAGTCCAGCACCGACCGGGTGGCGCTCGCGGGGGCGGGTTGCGGCTTCTATGCCACCATGGCGCTGTTTCCGGCCATCAGCGTGCTCATCTCGCTTTACGGTCTCGTCTTCAACGTCGTCGCGGTGGAGCAGCAGCTCGCGGTGATCGAGCGTCTGTTGCCGCCGCCCGCCTTCAAGCTGATCGACGACCGCGTGCGTGAGCTGGTGTCCCAGCCCAGCAATGCGCTGAGCATCGGTCTGCTGGTCAGCGTCGCGATCGCGCTGTGGAGCGCCTCGGCCAGCACCAAATCCGTGCTTTCGGCGCTGAACGTCGCCTACGACACGGTTGAGAGCCGCGGGATCGTCGGCTTTCAGGCGACTGCATTGGCGATGACGCTGTGCGCGGTGGTTGCCGCGGTCGTGGCGATCGCGGTGCTGGTGTTTCTGCCGACCGTGATCTCATTCATCGGACTATCGGCCTACACCGCGGGGCTGGTGAATGCCTTCAGCATGGCGCTGCTGGTCGTGCTCGTGTTCGGCACCATCGCCCTGCTGTATCGCTATGGCCCGTCGCGCGGTCGATTCCCGGAGCGGCGGATCTTCCCCGGCGCCTTCCTGGCGACACTGCTGTGGCTCATCGCGTCCGCCGGCCTGTCGTTCTACGTCTCGCACATTGCGCAACTAGGCGTGACCTACGGGCCGCTGGGCGCCGTGGTCGCGATCATGCTGTGGTTCTATCTGAGCGCCTACGCGGTGCTGCTGGGCGCGGAGGTCAATGCCCAGCTTGAACAGAGCAACGATTGCGGGACGGTAGCTCCTGTTGGCAAGTGAGACGGCTCGCTGCTACCTGAGCGCGAAAATTTTCGCCGGATTCAGCAGGGATGGCCAAGTGGAACGAGGGCTACGTCACTGACGTTGCCTATACCACCAACTTCTATCGCGAGATCACACCGGCTTGGCTGGCCGCGACCAGCTTGCTGCTCGGCCATCGCTCGCCCGATCTCGCCAAGCCGTTCAGCTATGCCGACCTCGGCTGCGGCAATGGCTTCACCACACTGGTGGTCGCAGCGACCTGCCCGCACGCCGAGGTGTGGGGGTTCGACTTCAACCCTTCCCATGTCGAGTTCGCCAATCGTCTCGCGGGCCAGGCCGGCCTGACCAATGTTCGGTTTCTGGAGGCGTCGTTCGCGGAGCTGGATAGCGGGCGCGACGACGTGCTGCCGGACTTCGACTTCATGGTTTCGCATGGCGTGCTTAGCTGGATTTCGCCGGAGAACCGACAGCACCTGATCGGCGCGGTAGCCAGGCGCCTGAAACCGGGCGGCCTGGTTCATCTGAGCTACAACGTGACCACCGGCTGGTCCGCCATGGTGCCGGTGCGCCGGCTGATGCGTATGCTGACGCTGGCAACTCCCGAGCGAACCGACATCGCCGTTCCGGGCGTGCTCGACTTCGTCGACCGGCTGAAGGGTGCCGGCGCGCTCTTCTTCCAGGCCCACGCAAATCTGGAAAGCCGCCTAGCCGACATCCGCAAGCAGGATGCCCGCTATATCGCGCACGAATACCTGAACGAAGACTGGCATCCGCTGATGTTCGCTGATGTGGCCAGCGAAATGCTGGAGGCAAAGTGCCGCTACATTGGCAGCGCGAGCGTCGCGGACAACATCGATGGTGTCTCGGTGCCGGCCAACGTGTCGCCGCTGCTGGCCGAAGCCCGCGATCCTGTGCTGCGCGAGACTCTGCGCGACATCGGTTGCGCACAATCTTTCCGTCGAGACCTGTACCGCAAGGGTGCTGCCCCCATGCCGGCGCCGGAGCAGCAGATGCGGCTGCGGGAGCTGACGGTCGCCGGTCTCGGCGTGGCGATGCCGGAAGCTGGCCCCGTCTTTGCGACGCCGATCGGCAACGTGACCGGGCGCCCAGAGATCTATCAGCCGCTCCTGTCAATGCTGGAGAACGGGCAGGTGAGTGTCGGGCAGGCTCTGCAAGCGCCTGCCTTCGCCGGCCGGCCGCTGCTAGAATTGCTGCAGGCGTTCAGCCTGCTGATTGCCGGCGGCTATGCCCACCCGATCCTGCCGTGCGGCGGCACTGTCGCAGGACGTGACGCGTGCCAGCGGCTGAACCTGGCGATTGCCGATGCGAACGCCCACGCCGCCGAACTGCCGCGGCTGGCATCGCCGGTCATCGGGTCGGCGGTGGGCGGCGACATTCTGGAAACTCTAGTGGCGGGCGAACTGCTGGCCGGCAAGCCGGAGGACCTGGAAGCCCTGATCACCGAGCTGCTGGCGGTGCTTGATCGAAGCGGCCGTAACGTGCAGCGTGACGGCCAGCCGGTCACTGACCCGGCGGATCGGCGGCACGTTGTTGCCCAAGCGGCGGCTACGATCCTGGAAAAGCGGTTACCGGTGCTGCGGCGGTTGGGGGTGCTGGAGGCGCAAGCCAGTGTCCCGCGTCACAGCGCCGCTTCAGGCGGCGTGGAGGCGGTATGCACAGCAACCTCTGCGCCAAAGCCCGTTAGCGAATGAGTCCGGTCAGCGGACTGGACGGATCCGCACCCAGTCGGCGCGGCATCCGCCCCGCGAGATAGGCCTGCCGTCCCGCCTCGATCGCCAGCTTCATCGCCTTCGCCATGCGGATCGGGTCCTTGGCGTGGGCGATCGCCGAGTTCAGCAGCACGGCGTCACAGCCCAGCTCCATGGCGATTGCTGCATCCGACGCGGTGCCCACGCCGGCATCGACCAGGAACGGCACCTTGGTCTGCTCGCGGATCATCCAGATCATCGCGGCATTCTGGATGCCCAGGCCCGAGCCGATCGGCGCTCCCAGCGGCATGATAGCGACACAGCCCATCTCCTCCAGCCGCTTGCACGCCACCGGATCATCGGCGGTGTAAACCATCACCTCGAAGCCGTCCTTGATCAGCGCTTCGGCGGCTTCCAGCGTCCCTGTCATATCGGGATAGAGCGTCGGTGGCGGGCCCAGCACCTCCAGCTTCACCAGGTTCCACCCGCCCGCCTCGCGTGCCAACCGCAACGTGCGCACCGCCTCGTTGGCGGTGTGGCAACCAGCGGTATTCGGCAAGTAGGTGTATTTCTCCGGATCGACGTAGTCCTGCAGCATCGGCGCCTTGGGGTCAGACAGGTTCACCCGCCGGACCGCCACCGTGACGATCTCGGCACCGGAGGCTGCGATCGCGGCGCCGGTCTCCTCCAGGTCCTTGTAGCGGCCGGTGCCGACGATAAGGCGCGAGCGGAATTGGCGGCCGGCCACCGCCCAGGTGTCGTCTTGTTGCGGCAGTGATCCGTCCATCGCTCAGCCTCCGCCGATGAAATGCACGATCTCCAGCGCATCGCCGCTTTGCAGCCAGGTCTCGGCGTAGCTGGAGCGCGGCACGATCTCCTCGTTGCGCTCCACCGCAACCTTGCGCGTCTCCAATCCAAGCGTGGCGAGCAGGCCGGAGACGGTCATCGGTCCGTCGAAGGCGCGCGCCTCGCCATTCAGCGTCAGAGTCACAGCGGTGTGCATAAGCGAAGTATGGGCATCGGAGTGCTACGGGGCAAGGAACCGGGAGTCCTCGGATCAGGCGCTGCGGTTGGACCGGCACGCATGCCTATGCTACGCGCAACGACATGTCCCAAACGACCACGCCACCGTTGGTTGCTGTGCTGAACGGGCCGAACATGAACATGCTCGGGCTTCGCCAGCCGGAGCTTTACGGCAGCGCCACATTGGACGACGTCGAGCAGTTATGCGCTGAAACCGCCGATCAGCTTGGCCTGGCAATCGACTTCCGTCAGACCAACGGCGAGGGTGAACTGGTGTCCTGGGTGCAGGAGTGCCGGGGGCGCGCCCACGGCATTGTCATCAATCCGGCCGGCTACACCACCACCTCGATCGCGCTGATGGATGCGCTGCTTGCGACCGATCTGCCGGTGATCGAGGTGCACGTCACCAACATTCACCGCCGCGAAGAGTTCCGTCAGCACTCGTACATCTCCAAGGCCGCCGTCGGCGTGATCTGCGGCCTGGGCGTGCGTGGCTATGCGCTGGCACTGACCGCCATGGCAGACCTCCTGCTCGACGACATCGCATGATGGCTGGGTCGCGTCTGGCCTTGATGAGTGAGGACCGGGCGTCCGCCCGGAAGCATGTATGACCCGAATTCCGTTCGATCCCGATGCAATCCGTGCACTCGCCGCGGTGCTGAACGAGACCGGCCTGACCGAGATCGAGATCGCCGAAAAGGACAGTCGCATACGGGTTGTCCGCGCCAGCGCCTCTCCACCGCTTGCGGCTGTGGCTGCTCCGGCGATTGTGTCACCGGTTGCCATCCCTCCCGGACCGTCTCCGGAGGAGACGACGCCGCCAGGAGCGGTGCTGAGCCCGATGGTCGGCGTCGCGTATCTGGCGCCGGAGCCAGGTGCGCCGCCTTTCATCACCGTCGGCCAGAGTGTGACAGCCGGCCAGACGTTGCTGCTGATCGAGGCAATGAAGACTTTCAACCAGATCAAGGCACCCAAGTCGGGTACTGTCACGCGGATCCTGGTGACCAACAGCACGCCGGTGGAATACGGCGAAGTCCTGCTCATCCTGGAATGACGGACAGTTCCAGTTGTTCCAGAAGATCCTCATTGCCAATCGCGGCGAGATAGCGCTTCGGATCCAGCGGGCCTGCCGTGAACTGGGCATCCCTTCGGTTGCCGTGCACTCCACGGCGGATGCCGATGCGATGCATGTGCGGCTGGCGGATGAGAGTGTGTGCATCGGTCCGCCGCCGGCGAAGGACAGCTACCTCAACATCCCCGCGATCCTTTCGGCAGCACTGGTGACGGGAGCCGAAGCAATTCATCCGGGCTATGGTTTCCTTGCCGAAAACCCGCGCTTCGCCGAGATGGTGGAGGCGCATGGCTTGACCTTCATTGGCCCATCGCCAGCGCATATCCGTATGATGGGCGACAAGATCGCGGCCAAGGAGGCGATGGCGAGGCTGGGGGTGCCGCTGGTGCCTGGCTCGAACGGCGCGGTGACGGATGTGGCGAAGGCTCGCGACGTGGCGACCCAGATCGGCTACCCGGTGGTGATCAAGGCAACCGCCGGCGGTGGTGGCCGCGGCATGAAGGTGGCGCAGGATGCGGCGTCGTTGGATGAGGCGTTCAGCATCGCGCGGGCCGAAGCGCGCGCCGCATTCGGCAACGACGCGGTGTATATCGAAAAGTATCTCGACCATCCCCGCCATATCGAATTGCAGGTGATGGCCGATGATCATGGCAATGTCGTGCATTTCGGCGAGCGCGACTGCAGCCTGCAGCGGCGTCACCAGAAGCTGCTGGAAGAGGCGGGATCGCCGGCCTTGAGTGCTGGCGCGCGCGACAAGCTGGGCGCCTCCGCAACCGCGGCACTCGCCAAACTCGGCTATCGCAATGCCGGCACGCTGGAGTTTCTGTATCAGGACGGGCAGTTCGCCTTCATAGAGATGAACACGCGGCTGCAGGTCGAGCATCCGGTGACCGAGATGGTGTGCGGCATCGATTTGGTGCGCGAGCAGATCCGCATCGCGGCGGGTGCGGCGCTGGATTATACGCAGCGGCAGATCAGCTTCAGCGGCCATGCGATCGAGTGTCGTATCACAGCGGAAGACCCCACCACGTTCATGCCGACACCTGGTCGGGTGACGGCGTTCCATGCGCCGGGTGGTCTGGGGGTGCGGGTCGATTCGGCGCTGTATGCAGGGTATTTCGTGCCGCCCTACTACGACAGTCTGGTGGCCAAGCTGATCGTGCATGCGCCGACACGGGCCGACGCGATCAGCCGACTGCGTCGCGCGCTGGATGAGTTCGCAATCGTCGGCATCCAAACGACCATTCCGCTGCATCAGCGCATTGTCGACGATCCGGAGTTCCAGCGCGGCGACTACACGATCCACTGGTTGGAGCAGTATGTGGCGAGCCAACGGCAATGACGCGATAGCTTCGGTAGCTCCGCCATAGCCAACGCGAACCACCGATGGATCATAAGCTGGACCGGAGATGAGCGGGAAAGCATAGAGGCTCTTGGCAGACAGCAGCATTCCGTCGGTCACCTGGTGGGGGACGCTCGCGCTGCTGTCGATCATACTGCTCGTTCCGTTGCTGATTGCCGACGTACCGCCGATCCTTGACTATCCGAACCACCTCGCTCGATTTGTCCTACTGGCCGCTGGGCCGGATGATCCGATACTGGGTCCGTTATTCACGCCGCATTGGTCGATCATTCCGAACCTTGCTTCAGATATAGTCGGGCCGCCGCTGCTGCACTTACTTCCAGTCCACGTTGCCGGGCGTTGTTTGCTCGGCGGCATCTTGCTGTTGAACCTGGCCGGGGTCCTCGGGCTGCACCGGGCCTTGTTTGGGCGAGTATCCTATTGGCCGCTGGCATCAGGACTGGCTGCCTACAACAGCAACTTCATGTTGGGGTTTTTGAACGGTCAGATCGGGATCGGTCTGGCGATGATTTTCGCTGCCGGCTGGATTGCCTGGCGTGACCAAAGACCGGTCGCTACAGTCGTGGCCGCGACGGTTGCGTCGGTCTTGCTGTTCTTCTGCCATCTGGTCGGCGTCGTATTTTTCCTCGTACTGATCTGCAGTTCGGAGATGCATGCGGCACGGCGTTATCGCACGATACGTTCCACGCTTTGGGCGCTCCTTCCGGTTTTTGCTGCACCGTTGCTTCTATCCTTCATGATGACGTTGCGCGACGCGCCTGCGGCTATGCAATGGATGAACCCGCAGGAGAAGCTTATCCAGTTGGCGAGCCCGTTCATCAACTATTCGTTTCCGCTCGACATGTTCACTGCGGCGCTGCTCTACGGCGGCGTCGCGCTGGGCATCGCTTTCCGTTGGCTTGCACTTGCGCCACGCGCCGCGATGGCGGTTGCAGCGCTTGCGGTCCTATACCCATTGCTTCCGTTCGACGTGATGAGCGCCGCTTTCGTCGATACTCGCGTTGCCATCATGCTCGGTTTTCTCCTGTTTGCCGCAACAGAGCCAGCGCCGCTGCCGCCGCAGATCCGCCCAATATTTGCTGCTGGATTGATAGGGTTGTTCGCCGTGCGGATGGGGATGGTGGCAGATGTCTGGCTTGAACACCGACGCGACCTCGCCGACCTGCGATCGGTTATAGCCAGCGTTCCGGCCGGGGCCTTGGTGTATGTGACGAATGTGCCGCGGGAGGAGGCGCCTGCTTATTGGGACGCGGGCCCACGCAGCCGACGCCTCTCGAACTTATTGCGTGCCGACTATCACCTGCCCGCCTTGTTGCTTATTGAGCGGAGAGCATTCTGGCCGATCTTGTTCGCCAATCCGGCCCAACAGCCCATCAGCCTTCGACCACCATACGATAGACTTGCCCGCGAGGCACACGACATTCCGCCACACGCAACTCTGGTGACCGATCCGGACCGCGGCACAGCAGCGCTCGATAACTTTGACTTCGTGCTGATGCTGGAAGCAGGTGCGGACCACAATGCGGACCGCTTTGTGCCGAGGTGCCTTACCCTGCTGTCACGGACCGACTTCGCCGCCCTTTATCGTGTTCGTCATGAGAACGGTGCTTGTGCAGCTGCGGGAGCGTAAGGCATTTGTGTTGCCTTAACGCGTCGGCCGCATGCTAAGTATTCCGATCTGCGCGGCCTTGTTTGTAGGATTTAGGGCACGTCCCAACCGAGGGGGGTGCCGCTCATTACTCACTCGGGCCTACGTTCAGGAAGCGAGCGTCGCGCAGGATTATCTGGGCTCACGCTCACCGACTACTTCCGCAGCTATGTGCCCTAAGCAGGGGTCGGATAGCCATGCGGTGCGGATTACCGCGCGCAGCAAGAACCGAAGAAATAGTTGATTGCATGCCGGACATCGCAGGCGGGGAATTACGCCTGCCTTACAATCCGACCAGACCACCGGCGTAATCACCGGCATCGAACGGCCGCAGGTCCGCGACTTTCTCTCCCACTCCGACCGCGTGCACCGGCAATTTAAAAGTCTCCGCCAGCGCGACGACGATGCCGCCGCGTGCGCTGCCGTCGAGTTTGGTGACCACCAGGCCCGTCACGTCCACCATCTCCTTGAACACGCGCACCTGCTGCAGTGCGTTCTGACCGGTGGTGGCGTCCAGCACCAGCAGCACCGAATGCGGTGCCGTCTCGTCCTGCTTGCGCAGCACGCGCACGATCTTGCGCAGCTCGTCCATCAGTACTGACTTGTTGTGCAACCGCCCCGCGGTGTCGATCAGCAGTACATCAGCGGCTTCCGTCTTCGCCCGCGTCAGCGCCTGAAAGGCGAGGCCCGCAGCGTCGGAACCGGGGCTGCCCGCGATCACCGGTGCGCCGACGCGCTCGCCCCAGATCTGCAGTTGCTCCACCGCCGCGGCGCGGAACGTGTCGCCGGCCACGAGCACGACGCGCTTGCCGGCATCCCGAAAACTCCGCGCCAGCTTGCCGATTGTGGTGGTCTTGCCGGTGCCGTTGACGCCGACCACCAGAACGACATGCGGCTTATGTGCCGGATCGAGCACCAAAGGCTGCGCCACCGGCTCAAGGATCGCCGCGATCTCCTGGGCCAGCGCCTGCCTGATCTCTTCGTCCGTCACCTCCCTGCCGAAGCGGGAGCGGCGGAAGCTGTCGATCACCCGCCGTGCGACTTCGGTGCCGAGGTCGGCGGAGATCAGCGCGTCCTCCAATTCGTCCAGTGCCGCGTCATCCAGGCGGCGCTTGCCAAGCGCGCCGAGGCCCTCGCTCAGCTTTTGGGTGCTGCGGTTCAGGCCTTCCTTCAGGCGCGAGAAGACGCCGACTGCCATCAGGCTGTCTCCGCCAAAAGGTGTGCGTCTGTCGCGCCGATGATGCGCGCCGTGAGTAGGCGCGCAGGTGCGACGGGTTTCGCAAGCCGCACCGGGGCGAAGTGCTCGGAATGGCCGCTGTCGCCACTTTCGGTCAGCACGGCCACCGTGCGACCGACCTGTGCGGCCAGGAAGCGCTGCGCATTCCGACGGCCGATCTCGCGCAGGCACGCCGCACGTTCTCGCCGCACGGCGACGGGCACCTTTGGCATGCGCGCCGCGGGTGTGCCCGGTCGCTCGCTGTAGGGGAAGACGTGCAGGAAGGGCAGCTCCATGTCGGCGACGAAATCGCTCGTCTCGCGCGACAAAATGTCGGTCTCCGTCGGGAAGCCGGCGATCAGGTCGGCGCCGATCGCAATGCCGGGACGCAGGCGCCGCGCGCGCTCGATAACCACCGCCGCATCGGATCGCAGGTGCCGCCGCTTCATCCGCTTCAGCATCATGTCGCTGCCGGACTGCAGTGACAGATGTAGGTGCGGCATGAAGCGTTGCTCGTCCGCCAGCAGTCGCCAGACATCATCATCGATCGCCGCGGGGTCGAGCGACGACAGCCGCAGTCGCGGCAGGTCCGGCACCAGCGCCAATAACCGCCGCGCCATCTGGCCCAGCCGAGGCGTGCCGGGCAGGTCCGTGCCGTAAGACGCGATGTCCACGCCGGTCAGCACCACCTCCTGGTAGCCGGCTGCGACCAGCGCTCGGACCTGCGCCACCACCGCGCCCACGGGCACGCTGCGGTTCGGGCCACGGCCGAAGGGAATGATGCAAAAGGTGCAGCG
>JBKPOG010000181.1:0-5514 GCA_046732975.1 Pseudomonadota bacterium | reverse complement strand
CGATAGCCGTTTCGATGAGCGCGACAGGGCCGTCCCGGTTCTAGTTAGCGGCTTACAGCCGCTGCCACGGATGGAAGCTTTTGTCCCTATTATGTTCTTACCGTAGCTGCTGCCAGTGGTACCGCCCGAGGGCCGTTTCTGTCTTCGTGGTCGATTACCTTAGCACTGGCTGCGCTGGCGAGCGCACGTTCGCTATGGTCGAGTTGGAGAGTTTCCAATGGCGGGAAGATTAGGTCGGCGAGGTGCTGCGTCGGATGCGGTGCTCTGGGGAGGGGCGGTCGAGTAGGCGCGGCATGGCTCACGAGAGGATCGGCGGTGAACACGCGGGTCAGACCGCGCCAGGTGCCGCTGGAAGCCGAGGCGCGAGATTGATAGTCCTCCCGTCAAGTCGGAGGGGACAGGGCTTTCCCTACTCGACCGCCGGATAGCCAAGCCGCGCGATGCTCGCGGGGTTGGAGGTGGGGAAATCTCCCTGGGACACGATGGGTCGTACCGGGATCGCTGCCCACCTCATCCTAAGTGATTGAACCTCAGGCTATCTTTTGGCTCGCCCCGGGGCACCATTATTCAGCAGGTTGGAATGCCAGGGCGGCTTACACGTGGCATCTGCGGCGACCTCGCGGCCGGTCAATGGACGCCTGGATTGTGTCTCTGGGTGATATGACGTGACCTTATTCGTCCGGACAGCTACTCCTGTATCTGCACGCTAAATCCTCGAAGGTGAACCGAGAAGCGTGTAACTTATCGGACCCAGGGCCGCCCGCACGGTGGCCTCGGCGAACTGCAATCGAACGGGAGGGAGAGCAATGTCTGAAGCTATTCGCATTCACCCGGCTGTGGATCAGGGCGTCAAGCCAGGTGCTGCCGATTTCGCCGGGGGCACTTTGGTGTGCAAGTGCGCGCAGTCCCCGGTGAAGGTCGCGATCAAAGGAAACGTCGCGTATGACCACGCCTGCGGCTGCACGAAGTGCTGGAAGCCGGCAGGTGCAGTGTTCTCAGTGGTGGCCGTGGTCCCGCGCGCCAATCTGACAGTCACGGAGAACGCGGACAAACTCGCCAGCGTGGATCCGAATGCGGCGATCCAGCGCTATGCCTGCAAGGGCTGTGGCGTTCATATGTATGGCCGCATCGAGAACCCTAAGCACCCGTTCTATGGTTTCGATTTCGTCCACCCGGAACTGTTCCAGGAACACGGCTGGGCGCCACCGGAATTCGCCGCGTTCGTCTCTTCTGTGATCGAGTCCGGCGTCAGTCCCGACCGGATGGCTGGTATTCGGGGCAGGTTGAAACAGCTTGGCCTAGAGCCATACGACTGCCTCTCACCGGGGCTGATGGACGCGATCTCGACGCATGTCGCGAAGGCGTCCGGCGCGCTGCCGGCCTAACCGGCAGCGCTGTGCGGGGCGAGGGGATCAGTAGGTCACCACGCTTCGGATGCTTTCGCCCCGCCGCATCAATTCGAAGCCATCGTTGATGCGATCGAACGGCAGCACGTGCGTGATCAGGTCGTCGATATTGATGCGGCCATCCATGTACCAATCGACAATGCGGGGTACATCAGTCCGCCCTCTCGCCCCGCCGAACGCGGTGCCCTTCCAGACCCGTCCGGTTACCAATTGAAATGGCCGCGTGCTGATCTCTTGGCCTGAGCCTGCGACCCCGATAATGATCGACTGTCCCCAGCCGCGGTGGGCGCATTCCAGGGCCTGACGCATGACCTTCACGTTGCCGATGCATTCAAAGCTGTAGTCGGCGCCACCCTTTGTCAGGTCCACCAGATACGGCACCAGGTCACCTTGCACCTCGCTCGGATTGACGAAATGCGTCATGCCGAACTTTTCCGCGATCTCCTTCCGCTTCGGATTAAGGTCGACACCGACGATCTGCTCGGCGCCCGCCAATCGCAGGCCTTGGATCACGTTCAGTCCGATGCCGCCGAGACCGAACACCACACAATGGGCGCCTGGCTCGACCTTCGCGGTGTTGATCACCGCACCGATGCCGGTCGTCACGCCGCAGCCGATATAGCAGACCTTCTCGAAAGGCGCGTCCTCGCGGATTTTCGCCAGCGCGATCTCGGGCAGGACGGTGAAGTTCGCGAAAGTCGAAGTGCCCATATAGTGCATGATCGGCGAACCGCTAGCGGAGAACCGGCTGGTGCCGTCAGGCATCACGCCCTTGCCCTGAGTCGCGCGAATGGCAACACACAGATTGGTCTTGCGGCTCAGACAATACTCGCACTGCCTGCATTCTGGCGTGTAGAGCGGGATGACGTGGTCGCCCTTCTTCACCGACGTCACGCCTGGACCGATATCGACAACGATCCCGGCGCCCTCATGGCCTAGGATGGCCGGGAAAATACCTTCGGGATCGGCCCCGGAAAGCGTGTATTCGTCGGTATGACAGATGCCCGTCGCCTTAATCTCAACCAACACCTCGCCAGTCCGAGGACCGTCCAGATCCACGGTCTCCAGGCTGAGCGGCTTGCCCGCCTCGCGGGCCACGGCGGCACGAACCTTCATTGATTCCCTCCCTTGTGAGGACGACTACTGCTTCTTCTGACCGTCCGGCCCGAACTGCTCGAGATAGGCAATCACGTTCTTTCGTTTCTTCTCGTCTTTCAGGCCGGGAAAGATCATCTTCGTGTGTGGCACGACCGTCTGTGGCGATGTCAGATACTTGTCGAGTTCCTCCGGCGTCCAGACGAGGCCGGAGTCCCTGTTGGCATCGGAATAGGTGTAACCCGGATAGGTTCCCGCCTTGCGTCCGACCACGCCGTTGAGCACAGGACCGACCGCGCTCTTTGCACCCGGACCGATCTGATGGCAGGCGCGACACACGACGAAGTCTTTCTCGCCTGCTGCGGCATCCTGCGCCCAGGCCGATCCCGCCATGGCGAGTAGTAGAGGCACCGCAACCATCCCGATCCGAACCACTCGATCCTCCGCCTCGATTTCTCGATGGAAGTTGCAGATGCCGACCAACCTAGTCAACGTTGGTTCAGAGGTTCTCGTCTTCCTGGCTCGGCCAGGCGCAGTGCCACCGCGCAACCCGCAGGCTCGGATGCTCCGCGGCCCATTGGGCAAGAAATGGCGGAGCCTGCATCGTGCATGCGCGCAGCGATCCTGCTGACTGAATCAGCAGATGATATTCGCGGCATGTCCCAGGGGCTGCCAATGAGCAGGCCAGCACGATGAGATCGATCAGGTTCATTGCTCTACGCCATCGCAACAGATTGCCAGAGTTTCATCCCATAGGACGAAATTCAATGCCCCGGATGCCCTGCACTGCTTGAAGGATAGGTGTGGTTGGTGTTGCATCCTGAGCTTAATGAAACGTCCAGCACTGATGTCGCGCGACCGCTTCGGCCGGCGGACACTGTTTGTGACTGCCATTGGCGCGGCGATCAGTGGGACCCAGCGCAGGGCGCGGGCCGACCCTGCCACCGTCCGGGTCGGGTATCTGCGCTGGCTGGATACGCGCCAGACCATCTCGCTGCTGGACAAGCCGCCGCCCGACAATGGGCTTGCCGGCGCCAGGCTAGCCATGAGCGACAACGATACGACGGGCCGGTTTATGAACCAGGCTTTCGAATTGTCCGATACGCCAGTTCACCCGGACGACGATCCGGTGGCGGCGCTCAGCTCGTTGGCAGAGCAGGGCACCAAGCTGATTTTGTCGGATCTTCCGGCTGACCGGTTGCTGAAGCTGGCAGACACAGGACGGCCTGACCAGATCGTGCTGTTCAACATCGCGGCGCCCGACGACGCGCTGCGCCAGGAAGAGTGTCGCAATAATGTGATTCATGTGGCGCCGTCGCGTGCAATGCTGGCGGATGCGTTGGCACAGTATCTCGTCTGGAAGAAGTGGTCACGCTGGGTGCTGGTGTATGGCTCGCATCCCGAGGATGTTCTGCTGGCTGCTGCATATCGCCGCGCGGCGAAACGCTTTGGCGCCCGCATCGTGCAGGAGCGCGAGTTCAAGGATAATGGCGGCGCTCGCCAGACCGACTCAGGCATTGTGCAGACGCAGCAGCAGATGCCGGTCTTCACTCAGGGACTGCCGGATTACGACGTTCTGGTAACGGCCGATGAGAACGAAGTGTTCGCAGATTATCTGCCGTTTCGTACCTGGGATGCACGGCCAGTGGTGGGATCCGCGGGCTTGCGACCGGTCAGCTGGGATCCGACCAGTGAATCGTGGGGAGGAACGCAGCTGCAAGATCGCTTTATCCGGGTCGCGCATCGGCGCATGACGTTGCTCGACATGCAGGCGTGGACCGCCTGTCGCATGATTGGTGAAGGGGCGAGTCGTACCTCTTCCGTCGAGCCCGCCAAAATCATGCAGGACATGCGGAGCGCGGACTTCGGTGTCGCCGCATACAAGGGACAGAAGCTCTCCTTGCGCAACTGGGATATGCAGCTCCGCCAACCGATCCTGTTGTCAGATGGCCGTACCGTGGTGTCGATCTCGCCTCAGCCAGGTTTCTTGCACCAGGTGACCGAGCTCGACACGCTTGGCTTTGATCGGCCGGAAACAAAGTGCAAGCTGCAATGAGATGGGCAGTATTTGGCCTTTTGCTCGCTGCCGCCCCAGCGCCTGCATCGGCCTATACGGCCTATGTGACGAACGAGCGCGATAACACGATGAGCGTTGTCGATCTCGATCAGATGAAGACGGTGAAGACGGTGCAGGTGGGGCAGCGTCCGCGCGGCATCACCATGACGAACGATGGCAGCAAGATTCTCGTCTGCGCCAGCGACGACGACACGATCCAGATCATCGACACAGCCACGCTGCGCATCATTGGCGACCTTCCGTCGGGTCCCGATCCGGAAACCTTCGCTCTGCACGTCTCTGGCAATCCGCTCTACGTGTCGAACGAAGACGACAACATGATTACGGTCATTGACGTCCCGGCGCGTAAAGTGCTCGCGCAGATACCGACCGGTGTCGAGCCAGAGGGCATGGCAGTAAGCCCAGACGGTCAGACCATCGTGAATACGTCCGAAACTACTAACATGGCGCACTTCCTCGACTTCCAGTCGCGCAAGCTGGTGGCCGCGGTGCTGGTGGACGCGCGTCCCCGTGTTGCCATGTTCAAGCACGATGGATCGGAGGTCTGGGTATCGTCCGAACTTGGCGGCACCGTCAGCGTGATCGATCCGGTGAAACACGTAGTGACGCACAAGATCGCCTTCGAGGTGCAAGGGTTGCGCGCAGAAGCAATCCAGCCCGTGGGCATCCGCTTCACCCGCGATGATTCGATGGCGTTCGTGGCACTGGGACCCGCGAATCGGGTCGCGGTGATCGACACGAAGACCTATAAGGTCAAGAAACTGCTGCTGGTCGGCCAGCGCGTGTGGCAAATGGCTTTCACACCGGACCAGAAATATGTGCTGACCACGAACGGGCTCTCCAACGACATATCGGTGATCGACGTCGACAATCTCAACGTGGTGAAATCAATCCAGGTCGGTCGGCTGCCATGGGGCGTGGTCGTGTCGCCGAAAT
>JBKPOG010000180.1:0-5772 GCA_046732975.1 Pseudomonadota bacterium | reverse complement strand
AGGCAAGCAGCAATGCGTAGATACCGACCGCCACCAACGCGGGTGCCATCAGCGGCAGGTAGATACGCAAGTATAGCTGCAGCGGTGTGGCGCCATCCACCCTTGCAGATTCGTCCAACTCTAGCGGGATAAGTTTACCATATCCGTGCAGAATCAAGATTGCATAGGGCGTGGCAAACGTGACCTCGGCGGCGATTACCGACCAGAGACTGTCGGTCAGCCCGTACACGCGCATAAGGTACACGAACGGTATCACCAGAAAGGCCGAAGGTATCGCATAAGTCAGCAGCGCAACGTCAGTGACGATCCATGCCCTCCTCAGCCGCATGCGCCCCAGCGCGAAGCTTACCAGGGAAGCAATTAGGACGGTCAGCACCATAGTCGTCATTGCCATATAGGTGCTGTTGCCAAGCTGGTGCCAGAAGTTTTCCAGGTACCAGTAATCCTCCTCCCACACGACCCGGAAGCTGTCCCAGTTCCAGTCTTGCGGCCATATTGCGCCGGTGAACTCGTCTCCGTCGTCGCTCAATGCAATCAGGAGCATGTTGTAGATCGGCACGAGTGTCCAAATCAGCAATGCGCCGCCGAGGATCACACCACCAATCTTGTTCCGCAGGCGCCGCCGCCTCAGGCGTGGTCGGTAGTCCGGCTGCATCGGCGTGAGCGCGATGCTCATAGCTGCACTCCCGTCACTCGGATCCGTCGCATCAGCAGCAGCACCGCCGGTATGAGGACTGGAAGCGCTGACATCATCGCCGCCACACCGCGGTTCGGATAACCGAAGTCGAATGCCATGTGGAAACCATAAGTCGCGAGTACGTCCGTCTGTCGCGCCGGTGCCCCGGAGGAAACAAAATAAACGGTAGGAAAGTCACCGATGGTCCAAATTGTAAACAGCAAGGTGGAGACCAGATAGACATTCGCGATGAGGGGAAAAGTGACGTGCACCAGTTTGCGCCAGCCCGATGCGCCGTCAATTTCCGCCGCTTCGTAGATGTCTTGCGGGATCGCCATGCGCGCCGCAATGAAGATCAGAGTCCAGAAGGGCATCCATTTCCAGATGTATGACAGAATGTTCGCGGTAGTCGCTAGCGAGCGCGACACCAGGAACATCGGACCGTCCTCGCCGGTGAGCTCACGCCAGAGGCTGTCGAGCAAGCCATACTGGCTGACGGTCATGTAATGGATCGACACGAAAGCGGTCAGCGCCGGCAGTGCCCATGGTATCAGATAGATGGCAAGAAGCGATCTGATCCACCAATTACGGCTCATAAAGAAGCCTGACAGTAGAAATGCCAAGAACATCTGCACGTTGACCCCAATTGCGGTAAACACCAGCGTGTTGACCACCATTGTGAGATACTGGGGGTCGGAAAAGAGCCCATCGTACAGTGCTGGGTCGTGTCCCATCCAGAGGCCGAACACGGCCGGATAAACCACGAAGGCAGCGAACACCGCCAAGTACGGGATGAGAAACGCAATTGCCCAGGTGGTATCGGATCCCTGCAAGCGAAAGCGCCAGGGTGGAACCCCAGGCCGGGTTGCCCCGATGGGGCTCCCCAGTTCCAGAACCCGAGACGTACTGTTCATTATCACACTCCCGCGTTGCCGCGGTCGTGGCGATTATCCTTTCACGCCACCCATCGTCAGGCCGGCCGCCATGTATCGGCGGAAGCCGTAATACAGGATGATCGGTGGTAGCGCATATATGATGGCAGTCGCCATCATATAGTTCCAGGGCGACTCATCGCTATTGAGGAACTGTCCCAGCGCCACCGCAACCGTCATGCTTGAGGGTGTGGACAGCAGCAGGAAGTTGTACAAGTACTCGTTCCATGCAAGCAGCAGCGCGTAAGTCCCCACTGCAACGAGGGCAGGCGCCATCAGCGGCAGATAGATGCGCACATAGATCTGCAACGGGTTGGCGCCGTCAATGCGAGCGGATTCGTCCAGCTCCATTGGGATCGACTTGCCGTACTGCGAGAAGATAAAGATCGCGTAGGGCGTCGCGAACGAGGTCAGCGCCAGGATAAGCGACGAGAGGTGATTGCCAAGCCCATAGATCTGCATGACCCGATAAATTGGGATGGCCAGGAACGACGCGGGGATCACATAGGTCATCAAAGCCGCGTTGGTCAGCATCCAGCCGTTGCGGAGCCGCATACGCCCAACGGTGAAGCTGGCGAGCGAGCCGATCAGCAGGGTTAGAGCCATTACCGATAGACCGACGATAAAGCTGTTGCCGAACTGATGCCAGAATTCTGCCAGATACCAGAAGTCCTGCGTGACGACGACGCGGAAGCTCTCGAGCGACGGATTGTCCGGCCAGACGGAGCCGCTGAATACGTCATCGTGGCTGTCGAGCGCGATCATCCACATGTTGTAGATCGGCGTCACCGACCAGATGACGAGTACCAGGCCAAGCAGCAGGCATGCCGCTTCAACGGAATAACGTTGCAATCGGTAGAAAACCGGGGACCGTATCCCCCGGCTGACAATCGCCGCGCTCATAGCTGGCCCTCCGCCGGGCGAAGCCGTCGCATCAGAATGATGACCAGCGGTATGAGCACCGGCAACGCGGACATCACGCATGCAACTCCCAGCCGAGGCAGTGCGGTGGTGAAGGCGTAGCGGATGCCGAGCGTGGCCAGCACCTCGGTTGTCATCGCCGGGCCGCCGCCGGAGACAAAGAACGTCGCGTTGAAGTTGCCGATAGCGAAGACCATGTCGAGCAGGGTGCAAACCAGATACAGGTTCGCCATCAACGGCAGTGTCACGTGCCCGAACCGACGGAGCCCGGTCGCGCCGTCCACAGCGGCTGCCTCGTAGAGCTCCTGCGGGATCGCCATGCGGCCCGCTAGCAGGATCACTGTCCAAAACGGCAGGGACTTCCAGATGTAGGCGCCGATGTTGGCTGCCAAGCCCATCCAGCGATCGTTCAGATAGACGGGGCCGTCGATCCCGAACAGCATGTACAGCACGTTGTTGAGCATGCCCCACTGGCCGTTCATGAACCAGTGGATCGAGATATAAGCCGGCAAATCCGGCGTCGCCCATGGCAGAATGAAGATCACCAGCAGCGCCTTGTACCACCATCCCTTGCGTATGAAGAAGCCCGACAGCATGAAGGCCAGAAACATCTTCAGGTTCACGCCGATGCCGACGTAGAGCAGCGTGTTGACCACTGTCGTCAAGTAGCGAGGATCAGCGAACAGTTGCTGATAGAGAGACAGGTCGCTGCCCATCCAGATCCCAAAACCGATCGGATAGACAACGAAGAACAGAAACAGCGCGACGTAAGGTAAGGCAAACGCGATCGCCCAGACGTAGTCCGCGCCGTGCACCCCGCCCAGCCAGGCGTGTCGTCGCACACGCGCCGCCGTCAGTCCTCGTCCAACGGCAAGTGTCTGCTGTGTTACGCTCATGTTCGCCTCGCCGGGCTAGGTTGCCATCTTTGCGAAGATCTCGTTTGCCCGCTTGAACGCCTTGTCGACCGCGTCGGCCGGCTTCATACCATTCTTGATCACGTCGGCGTGCGCCTGCCCCCAAAGCTGCTCGGCGTTCGCCTGACCCCAGGCCGGGGTGTACCCTTCGAATACCGGTAGCGTCGGATTAAGCACCGCCTCGGTGATGTAAGGCTTCAAGCAAGGCATCTCGGTACTAAGCCAGAACGGATCGTCCTTGACGAGCTGCGGAATTGCCGGCGCCCAGCGGCCAAGACCCGCCTTTAGGTTTTCATTCATCACCTTCGGCTGCATGAAGTACTTCATGAATTCCTTGGCAACCTCAGCCCCCTTGGCACCTTTCGGGATGTAGCCGCCGCCAGCGTTCACCTGGGTTTCCATCGGCGTGCCGTCGTTCTTGTTCTGCGGCGCCAGCGTCTTCATATTGTGATAGAATGCTTCCTTGTCCTTGATCATTGCCAGCTCGGTAGACAACGTGCCGTCGAAGTCCATCATGAACAGCTTCTCATGATAGCCATTGTTGTCGTCGGCGTCATTCCAGCTCAGCGCCTCAGGCGGCACCACGCCTTCTTTGTAGAGGTTGGTCATGAATTCTACCGACTTGATCGCCGCCTCGCGCACTTTCGGATCGTCGGTGTGCAACTTGCCGTCTGAAGTGACGATGCCTCCACCGCCGTTGGCGATCATGAAGTGCACGAAAAGGTTGTTGCCATCGTTGGGCCCCACCGTGGTGATCTGCAGTCCACACGCGTAGACTTTGCGCATGCCTTTGGCACGCAGCGGCGCCTGCGCTTGCTTAAGGTAGGTCCACACACCGTCCCAGTTCTTCGGGATCTCCTCCATCTTAAGACCGGCTTTTTCGACCAGGTCGCCCCAGATATGAAATGGCGTCGCGCCTTGCTTGATCGGGCAAAGGTAATAGCCGCGCTTTTTCGTCGCCTTGTTGTAGAAGGTCGAGCAGAGTTTCGCGGTCTCTGAAAGCTGTGACTCGAACGGAGCGACGACGTCGCTCACGTCGAGGATCTTATCGTCCCACGCATTTTGTGGAATGATCGACGACGGGGCGTCCTGGAATACCAGATCCGGGACGTCGCCGCTGGTGAGCGCCGCGATCACCTTCTGATTGAGCGCGGTGAACGGCAGGACACTATAGTCCAGCTTGTTGCCGCTCTCCTTCATGTAATCTTCGCAAACCTTGCGTATCGCCGCGTCTTCCTGGGGGATGAATCCCTGATTCAGCCAACAGACCGCTGTCTTGGCTTGCGCATTAGCAATATATGGCCGCGCCAGCGTCCCGGTCGCCGCAATGCCCAGAACTCCACGAATGGCAGTACGCCGGCTCATCTTGGCCATGGCCGCTCTCCCTTCCCTGTTGACCGGTCGCTTGGCGGCCGGCCGAATGGTTGCCGTTGTAAGCGTCTTTGGGGAAAAGCTTATTGCAAAGCCCTCGAGCCCCGTCAAATGACCCTTCGGTCACCCTGGTGCCGCTCGTTGCAGCACGAGGCACCGCCGGCCGCGCTAGCCGGTTCATGCGAATGTGAAAAGGCTCCTACGAACTTGGTATCCAACTGACACGACCCAGCCAAATTGACCCGTCCCGCCGCCATTCGCGCGTAAACGGTTTGACGAGTCGGCGTCCGATGCCTCAGGTGCGTGATCTCCGCCGTACGTTGTCCTGTCGGCAAATAAATATGGAGTTTGGGGGATCATCATGCCTTGCTTTGCGGCAACACGCGCAAACGTTCCGCGATTCCTGCCCCCATCAGCCGCAGGCCCGACGCTCGAAAACCGTGATCTCCGGTAGCGTCGCCGCAGCCTAGCCGGCCCCGCTCTTAATCCATCGATTACCCACCGGACGGTCCCGCTCCCGGTGGTTCAGTGACGTACGTCGAGCGCAGCCCCGCGGGCGCGTTGACGCGCGCGACCAATCTCATCAACTGCAGGATGAACTCATGGCACAATCTGACAACCAATTTGCGCACCCCAATCAGGACGGCGGCAACGATGCATCTTCCCAGCCCGCCGATGGCGGCGGCATTATTGTCGACCCATCTCTCGGCTTCGACAGCGTCACCGCTTACCCGATTGATGGCACCGGCAATAACTCCTCCGATCCGATGCTCGGTGCCGCCAACACCGATGAAGTCCGCCTGGCACCCGCCAATTTCGCACCGGACACCTTCGACACTCCCGTAAGCGGGCCGAATCCACGCGACATCAGCAACACTATCTTTGCTACTCCCCAGAACGAGGATCCGGGCGGGCGCTCCGCATACATGTACGCGTTCGGTCAGTTCATCGACCACGA
>JBKPOG010000179.1:0-17475 GCA_046732975.1 Pseudomonadota bacterium | reverse complement strand
ACGGTCGGGACACGCCGCAGGGTGGCGGCGCTTGCTTTGATCACCATGTCATTGATGGTGATCAGATAGGTATCTGGCCCGTCCTTTGGCGATTTCGCGTTGAGATCGCTCAGCAGCCTGATCAGCGCATCGATCTCCACATCCATCGACACATAGAAATGCGGAATTGTCGACTTGGCCTCGGTCAGCCGACGCGCGATCACCTTCCGCATCGAGCTGTGCGGCACGAGCCGGTGCGGCGCGGTTACCGGCACCGAAGGGCGCAGCGCCGGTGCCGGTCCAGCGGCCGCGGCAGCGGGCTCCGGCGCAGCCGGGGTTGGCTTCTGCAGCGCCGCCTCGATGTCCAACTTGACGATGCGGCCGTTCGGGCCGGTGCCCTTCAGTGTTGCGAGATCGAGGCCGGCCTGTTTCGCCATTCGCCGTGCCAAGGGTGAGACAAAAATTCGCTCACCACCGGCATCATGGCCGTTGCCGGCCTGCGGCGTGGACTTTGGCGGCGCTGCACCGGCTGCCGTCGACGGCTTGGGCGAAGCCGGTGGTGCAGCGGCTGGCTGAGGCGCCGACGCGGGCGCGGCAGCGGGTACTGCTTCGCCCTCATCGACAAGTATCGCGATTGGCTCATTGACCTTCACGTTCTGCGTACCGTCGGCGATCAGGATCTTCCCCAGAACGCCTTCGTCGACCGCTTCCACCTCCATCGTGGCCTTGTCGGTTTCGATCTCGGCGATCACGTCGCCGGCGTGCACGTTCTCGCCTTCCTTCTTCAGCCAGCGCGACAACGTGCCTTCGGTCATCGTCGGCGAGAGCGCCGGCATCAGGATGTTGGTCGCCATGTGCCGTTCCCCTCAGACGATCTTCTTCACCGCATTGACCACCCATTCGGGCTGCGGCAGCGCGAGCTTTTCCAGATTGGCGGCATAAGGCAGTGGCACATCGATGCCGTGCACACGCACCGGCGGCGCATCGAGCCAATCGAACGCGTGTTCGATCACCTGCATGGCCACTTCGGCGCCGATGCCGGCGAACGGCCAGCCTTCCTCCACTGATACGATGCGATTGGTCTTCTTTACGCTCTCGATCAAGGTCGCGGTGTCGAACGGGCGCAGCGAACGCAGATTGATCACCTCCGCTTCGATGCCCTGTTCCGCCAGCGCCTGCGCTGCCTTCAACGCCACACCGACCATGATGCTGAAGGCAACAATGGTCACGTGCTGCCCGGCGCGCTCGATTTTGGCGCGGCCGAGTGGCACGATGAATTCCTCGTCCGTTGGACAATCGAAGGTCTGGCCGTAGAGGATTTCGTTCTCCAGCATGATGACCGGATTGGGATCGCGGATTGCCGCGCGCAGCAGTCCCTTCGCATCGGCTGACGACCACGGTGCCACCACTTTCAGGCCGGGCACATGCGCATACCAGCTCGCATAGCACTGCGAGTGCTGCGCGGCGACGCGCGCGGCCGCGCCATTGGGGCCGCGGAACACGATCGGGCAGCCCATCTGGCCACCCGACATGTACAGCGTCTTCGCCGCCGAGTTGATGATCTGATCCATCGCCTGCATGGCGAAGTTGAAGGTCATGAACTCGACGACCGGCTTCAATCCGTTCAGCGCCGCACCGACCGCCATGCCGGTGAATCCATGCTCGGTGATCGGCGTATCGATCACCCGCTTCGGGCCGAACTCGTCCAGCAGTCCCTGGCTGATCTTGTAGGCACCCTGGTACTGCGCGACCTCCTCGCCGATCAGGAACACCTTATTGTCGCGCCGCAGTTCCAGCGCCATCGCATCGCGCAAAGCTTCGCGCACCGTGATCGGTTTGCTGGGACCCCAATCCTTCTCGGGCGCGGGTGCCGCTTCGACGGCAGGCTTGCGCTGACCCTGCGCGCCGCGCTCGGCGATCGCCTTGCTGTCCTCCGCTTCAGGTGCGATTTTCGGCGTTGCCGGCGCCTCACGCTTCGGCGAGGGGGCCTCGCTCACCGCCTCGCCGTTAGCCGCCAGAACCGCAATTGGCGTGTTCACCGCAACGCCGTCAGTTCCTTCGTCGACCAGGATCTGCGCCAGCTTGCCTTCATCAACCGCCTCAACCTCCATCGTCGCCTTGTCGGTCTCTATTTCGGCGATGACGTCGCCGGCGTGCACCTCATCGCCGACATGCTTGAGCCAGCGCGACAGCTTGCCCTCGGTCATCGTCGGCGACAGCGCCGGCATCAGGATCTGGGTGGACATCGCTCAGCCCTCCACCAGCACGTCGGTCCACAGCTCGCGTTCGTCTGGTTCCGGACTGCTCTGGGCAAAGTCGGCTGCCTCCTGCACCTGCGCCTTCACCTCATCGTCGATCTGCTTGAGCACGGCTTCCTCGACGCCCATTGCCTCCAGACGGTGTCGCGCACCATCGATCGGATCATGCTGCGTGCGCATGTTCTGGATCTCCTCGCGCGTGCGATAACGCGCGGGATCGGACATCGAATGCCCACGATAGCGATAGGTCTTGGCTTCGATCAGGAACGGTCCCTTGGCGGCACGGCAATGCGCCACCGCTTCATCACCCGCCTCCTTCATCGCAACCACATCCATGCCGTCGGCCTGGATGCCGGGAATGCCCCAGGGCGCGCCGTTCTTTGACAGGTCGCGTGAAGCAGACGCCCGCTCGACATGCGTGCCCATGCCGTACTTGTTGTTCTCGATCACGTACACCGCCGGCAGCTTCATGAGTGCGGCGAGATTGAAGCTTTCGAACACCTGCCCCTGACTTGAAGCGCCTTCACCGAAATACGTCACCCCGACGCGGTCGTTGCCGCGATACCAATTGCTGAATGCGAGGCCGGTTCCCAGGCTCACCTGGGCGCCAACGATGCCGTGTCCACCGAAGAAATTCTTCTCTTTGCTGAACATGTGCATGGAGCCGCCCTTGCCGTGCGAGTAGCCCCCCGATCGACCGGTCAATTCCGCCATCACGCCGCGCGGATCCATGCCGGTCGCCAGCATGTGACCGTGGTCGCGGTAGGAGGTGATGACCTGGTCGCCGTCCGATAGCGCCAACTGCATGCCGACGACGACGGCTTCCTGCCCGATATACAGATGGCAGAAGCCGCCGATCAGGCCCATCCCGTAGAGTTGCCCCGCCCTCTCCTCAAAGCGACGGATCAGCAGCATGTCGCGATACGCTTGCAACAGACGTTGCTGGTCGAGTGAGGAATCGCGGCTCTTGCCAGTGCGCTTCCTCGTTTCGGCTGCAGTTGCCATGGAGGGTCCCCGGATTGCGGCAAGAACCAGAGGTAGCGTCGGGGGCTTGGCTCCTGCAAGCTCCGGCGCCCTGAAAACCGTTGATGGTGCAATGCAATAGGCTAGTCGCAGGCGGCGGCGTTCCTCCGCGTGGAGATATCACTGACGATGAGACCGCGCCGCATCACCAACTGGGATCATGTGCCCAGACGCCGCGTTTCTCGGTCCGCGCTGTAGTCTCCGCGCGCCTGAAGTCCGGGTCGCGGCTGTCTGCGCGTGCCCAGCCTGCGGCGATAATCGCCAGGTTTAGTTGCGTCCCTCGCACCTGGCATACGGCTAAGGCTCGTCCCAGGTCATCGGCGCCCATCGTGCGACAAATCACCGGCGCCTCGCGCACCATAGCCGCCAGCGCGTTGGTTGCGGTTGCGCCACAGTCCTCGCCGGAGCACGACGCACTGTGCGGAGGCGGATCAACGCCGCGCAGCCGCACCACGCGGCCGGCGAGCCGCAACGTGCCGCCGTCGATCACGACCACCTGTTCGGGATCAGCGGTAACCTGCTCACCGGCGGCTGGACGCTGAGGCTGCCGCGCGGGCAGCATCGCCACCGACACTCCGGCCGCGGCCGCCAGGGCCACGCCTATCGCTGCGGCGACCGCCCTCGATTCAATGCGCGGAAACCCAGAGCGGAATATTCGCCGGGGTCGGTCGAGCGACACAGCGCTCCTCCAATAGCGAAGCCTGTTGGATGCCGCCCCGAACCGCCGTGGTCAACCTTAGATTGTAGAGACGCCCCTGGGTATTCACCCAAGCGCACCGTCGCCTCGCAAGGCCGCCCTATCCGCTTCGCTGAGCCCCAGCCAGTTAGTCAACACCTCCTCGGTGTGCTGACCCAATACGGGCGACGAGGCGATGCGTGATGGCTTCCCATCGACCCGCACCGGCCATGCCGGCATCTTGAAGTCGCCGTGCTCCGGGTGATGCATCACCTGCATGATGCCGCGCCGCTCGAAGCTTTCGTCGTTCTGCAGCTCCATGGTGTCGAGCACAGCACCCGCCGGAATACCGGCCGCGCCGATCCGCTGCATCGCCTCGTGCTTGGTGTGCTGGCGCGTCCACTCGCCAATGATCGCATCCACTTCGGGCTCGCGCTGCAGACGATCCATCGGCGTTGCGTAGCGCGCATCGCCGATCAGGTCCTCGCGGCCGATCAGCTTCAGCAGGCGGTTCCAATGATCGGGATTTGCCCTGCTGGTCATCAGATAGACATAGTCGTTAGGGCCGCCGGGGGCGCATGGGTAAAGACCCATCGGTGCGTTGTTCACTCCGGGAACCTTATCGCCGCCACGCTGCGCCGGCTTCCCGGTCAGCCCTTGCGTCGCGAAGTTGATCCGCATGTAGTGCAGGATCGCGTCCTGCATGGCGACCTGCAGACGGGCGCCCTGGCCGGTCGCATCGCGCTTGCGCAGCGCGCCAAGGATGGTGATCGCCATCAGCATCCCAGTGCCGGTGTCCCCGAGCGAGATGCCGGGCCGCGTCGGCGGACCATCGGGAGCGCCGGTGACACTGAACGTACCGCCACATGCCTGCGCGATCATGTCGAACGCAAGGTTGGTCTCGTACGGGCTGCCCTCGCCGAAGCCCTTGACCTGCGCGTAGATGATGCGCGGGTTCAAATCGCGCACAACGTCATAGCCAAGACCCAACCGCTCGATGGTGCCCGGCGCGTAGTTCTCCACACAGACGTCCGCCTTGCGCAGCATGTCCTTGACCAGCTCAAGACCGCGCGGCGATTTCAGGTTCAGCGTGATGGACTTCTTGTTCGCGTTGAACACGTGGAAATAGTACGGATCGTCGTCGGGCTGTCCGGGCCGTAGGCGCCGTCCCGGATCGCCCATTCTGGGATTCTCGATCTTCACCACTTCGGCACCAAGCCAGGCGAGCGCCTCGGTGCACGAGGGGCCGGCCTCAAACTGGGTGAAATCGACGATGCGCACCCCGGCGAGAAGATCGAACGCGGTGGTATTGTGCTGCATGACCGGCTGCTCCTGGGAATGCGTATGATGGCGAGGCTGCCATAACTGGCTGGCGCTGGTCACTCCCAGAACGGCTCCAGCCGATGGAAGCGTTCCCAGGCGCGATCAATCCGACCACGTGTCTTTTGTGCTCGGGCGCCAACGAAACCGAGTACGAGCCCGATGGGAAACGCATGGCTCCCACCCGGTAGCTCGCCGAGCAGATGTTGCGCGACTGCGCTGTCGTTCAGAGTACCAAGGCAATCCTGCAGGCGACTCAATCTGCGCAGGAAACGATGCGCTGCCTTCCCCGGATACATCGGCGCGAAGATTTCCGCCGCATAGCGCAATCGTTTGGCCTGGAGTCGGATCGTGTGCAGCGCGGCAGGTTCCAGAGTGGACAGCCGGTCATCGATCTCGGCTAGCCGCCCGTGGCGCTTGCCAAGCATCTGCACGGCGAAGTCGCGCAACGGCATGGCCGGTTCTGCAGCCTCGACCGGCAGGGTGCCAACCGGTCCGCTCGCCAGGCAGGCAAGCTCGATGCCCAGACGGCGGAAGACGGCGCTCGTCAGGTACTGCTGCAAGTCCTCATGGCAGGCGCGGCGCCGTCGTTCCGCTGCCGCCAGCAGTCGCTCCAGGCGCCGTTCCATGGGAAACGCCGCGCGCACCGGTGCGGCTGTCTCGGTGACAAACACATCCCAGTTCCGCGTCGGCGCCAATTTCGCGGCAAGCGCCTTCAGACCTCTGTCTGCCTCGGCAATTTCCGAAGATGCCAATGCGCGGTGGAAAATCTTTATGGCAGAGCGAAGCCGGCGCACGGCAACGCGCATCTGGTGCACCGGCTCCGGCCCTTGCCGACCGGCCACCGCATGCGGCGCAAGCTGGATTATGATGTCGCTCAGGTGACCAACGACATGGGCGAAAGCCGCCTCGATCGACAGGCCATCCGGCAGCTCAGGCGCGCCGTCCCGGCGTGGCGGGCCGGTCACGCCCGTTGCGACCGCGAATGCCTCTGCGGCGAGACTGATGGGCGGCACGGCAATACAAAGATCACTCGTCAGCGCGAGCGCGAGCGCCTGCACCGGCGCAGATCCCCCTTCCAGCCACAGCCGGTTGATGGGCTGTTGGCTGACGACGCTGCGAACCTCGCCGGTCAGCAGCGTCATGCTGATCGGGCCGTGCTGCGTAACGAGGTTGACTGCGCTTTCGCGTCCCTCGAGCGCCGCCATGGGAAACAGCGAGGCCGGCAGCGTGTGGCCAAGCTCTACGGCTGTCCTGGCGCTCGCCACCACCGGTGCACGGGCGCCCGGCGGCCAGGGATGCGAATTGGGTCGCAGTCGTTCGAGCCGCCACTCGGTGCGGCGCTCCGCCAGCGCGAGCCCCTGCTCGGCCAGCGTCCGCTCTGCGCTGTCATGCCAGACGATCTTCACCGCGCGGCTGCGCGCCTTGCCGGACTTCAGCGGCGCCAGCAGCTTCAGCCGCTGCAGTCGCGGGGCATCGTCCGGGTCCAGACGCAGCTCCAGTTCCATGCGTTCAGACCGCAGACTCCGCCAGGGTCTTTGGGGTCAGGAAGCGCACCAGCCTGGTTCCCCCGGCGTCGAGTTGATCCCAGCGCGTACCAACAGAAAATTCCGCCAGCGCCGCAGTCGGGAAACCGGCGAGCAGGCGGCGCTTGATCTCACTGTCGACAGAACTCGCCGCGAGTTGGAACGCAAGTTCCTGCATCCCCGGATTGTGGCCGATCAGCATGATGCTGCGAACCGTCTCGTTCACTTCCTGCAGCAACGCGAGCATTTGCTCGGCAGTCGCGAGGTAGAGCGCCTCGATCGACTCTAGCAGCGGCGTTTCGTCCCACGGTTCCAACGCCGCCAGCGTTTCTTGCACACGACGCGCCGGCGAAATCAGTATCATGTCGGGAATCAGGCCCAAATCGACGATCGCCTGGCGCATGGACGCGGCGGCGCGCAATCCCCGCTTGTTCAACGGCCGCTCGCGGTCCGGCAGTTTTGGATCGTCCCATGACGACTTAGCGTGACGCAGAAGCAGGAGCTGGTGCATGCCACCATCCTGCCACGCCGCCAGCCGGGTTGGCTAACGGCGCGTGCTGCTTGCCTGCGCGGTTCGGACGGGCGAGGCGCAGGCACTCACGTCGATCGGCTGCGGCAGTTGCTTGGTGGCCGCATACGCGGACAGGTCTGTGCCCTTGGTCAAGGCCAGGACCTCGGCGAACAGGCCGATGTTCTGCTGGCAGAACAGGGTCCCCTGTCGGATACCGTTTTCGGATTGGGTGTTGGCCAGACTGGTGATGTAGTCGTCGTGTGCGTGTTGCGCCCGGCCGCCGGATACGCGGACGAAATAGGCGTGCAGCGCCCGCTCCTGTGCCATCAGCTCGCCGCGGAAACGCTGGACGAAGTCGTTGTAGCGGTCCTGCTGGCTGCAGGTGATGGCAGTCACCATCAGCTTGCTTTTGAGCCCAGCGACATCGAAGGCAGTAACGTCCGCAGGCTTGGCACACGGCTCGGCAAAGGCCACTCCCGCGGAAAGCAGCCCCGTGGCCAGCAACGACAGCGACAGCATGCGCATGCGACGAATCCCCGAATCCGCCAACATTATTGTCGGCTTGGCGGCACTCTGAACCGGCTGCCGTTACGGCCGCAAGCCGAACGCGAATGCCTCTGCGCCAGAAAGTCAAATAACGGCACGCTGTGGCCGTTCCGCCTCGCGCCGAGAAGCCGCGGTCAGGTGCCGACGCTTTGGTTCGCCTCCTCCTCCTGCTTGCGCTGTTTGGCCAGCGCTTCGTAGCGGTCAGCAAGCCTCAGCAGAGCTGGGACGGTCGCCACCATCCGCGCGCCTCGCGCCATTTGGCGGAATTGTGCTGCACGGGCTCGCAATTCGTCGGCAGAGCGGGGCAGATGATATATTTCCTGTCCCAAAATCTGGGCCTTTCTCGCTGCTGCGGGAAAACACAACTGATGGGTGTAAATAGTGGTCCATCAGGTTGCTCAAACGTTAATGGCGACCGTCACGCGTCGGTGCGCGTGAGCGTCACGATCAGTCAAGGTCATATCGGCTGTGATATGTGCCCGCGGCAACGCGCCGCGGGACTGCGCCTAAGCAGCTCGTCTGTTGGACGCGCCGCTTGGCTGGGTCAGCTCAACCGCACCTGCACGTAGCTGCCCGGTGCATCTTCGATCGCGCCAAGCTTGCCTTGTCCCGGGACCCGTGCCGGCACCTGCTCCTTGCCGAGAGCGGTCACCCAGCGATGCCAGTCAGGCCACCAGGAGCCGGCGATCTCGGTGGCGCCCTTGAACCACGCTTCCGGATCGGGCGGCAGTTCAGTGTTGATCCAGTGGCTGTACTTGCCCCCTTCCGGCGGGTTGACCACGCCGGCGATATGGCCCGATGCGGCAAGCACGAACCGCTTGGGGCCGCTCAGCAGCTGGGTGCCGCGATAAGTCGACTTCCACGGCGCAATGTGATCCTCGCGCGTGGACAGGAAATATGCCGGCGTCTTGATCTTGCGCAGATCGATCGGCACACCCGCCAGGCTGATGCCGTTCGGGTCCTTCAGCAGGTTCTCCTGGTACATCTTGCGTAGATAGAAGCTGTGCATCCGCGCAGGCATGCGGGTTGAATCAGCATTCCAGTAAAGCAGGTCGAACGGGAACGGATCGTTGCCCAGCAGGTAATTGTTCACCACAAACGACCAGATCAGATCGTTGGCCCGCAACATGTTGAACGTCGTGGCCATCTCGGAACCTTCGAGATAGCCGCGCTTGTTCATCTTGTCCTCGAGCGAGCGCAACTGCTCCTCGTCGATGAACACGCCGAGTTCGCCCGCCTCGGCAAAGTCCGTCATGGTCACGAAGAATGTCGCCGACTTGATGCGATCATCCTTCTTGGCCGCCATGTAGGCCAGCGTGCTCGAGAGCAAAGTGCCCCCGAGGCAATAGCCGATCGCATTCACTTCGCGCTCGCCGGTAGCCTGCTCGATCGCATCGAGGGCAGCGAGATAGCCCTCGGTCATGTAATCCTCGAAGCCCTTCTCGGCCAGGCGTTCGTCCGGGTTCACCCAGGAGATCATGAACACTGTGTGGCCCTGCGACACCGCCCAGCGGACGAAGCTGTTCCGCGGCCTGAGGTCGAGGATGTAGAACTTGTTGATCCAAGGTGGTGCGATCAGCAGCGGGCGCTTCAGCACCGTCTCGGTCGCCGGCGCATACTGTATCAGCTGCATCAGATCGTTCTGGTAGACCACCTTGCCGGGCGACACACCGATATTCTCGCCCACCTTGAAGGCGTCCATATCGGTCATCTTGATGTGCAGCTTGCCCTTGCCCTGCTCCAGGTCGCTGAGCAGGTTGTTCAGTCCCTTGAGCAGGTTCTCGCCGCCGGTCTCCGCAGTTTTCCGCAGTACCTCCGGGTTGGTGAGAAGGAAGTTCGACGGGCTCATCGCATCGACGAACTGGCGCGCGTAGAAGTCCACTTTCTGGGCCGTCTTCGGATCCAGCCCATCGACCTGGCGCACGACGTCTTGCACATAGCGGGCGGACAGCAGGTAGGACTGGCGGATGAAGTCGAATATCTCGTTCTCACGCCAGGCGTCGTCCTTGAAGCGTCGGTCGGTCGACGGCGAGTCGATCACCGGCTTGGCTTCCATGCCCATGACGCGTCGCGCGGTGTTCTGCCAGAGCGTCAGGTAGTCCTGCCAGAAGCCCAGTCCGGCGGCGACCAGGCGAGCCGGATTGGCCATCAGCCGGGTTGTCATCTCCATGAACGCGCTGCCAATGTTGAACGGGTCGGGGGCGCGCTCCTCGGAGGCCTGGCGCTTCAGCCACTCGCCGACAATACGCTGCGAGCGTTCGGCGACGTCGGACATGGAGCGACCGATTTCCTCCGGATCGGGCAGCTTGATCCCGGGCGGATCGGTCTTGGTGTCATTGGCCATGCGCGTCCTTTCCGTCGCCACCGCCACCCGCTACATCAGGCGCCAGCCTGGAGCGGATTCGGCAATGCTGTTCAGCAGAAATGGGGGGCAACCTAGGGGGGTGAAGGGGTGTGTTCAAGTTGGTTACACCCTTGGACCACTAACGATCATGATGCTGTCCGGTTGCTCGTCGCTGCCAGGGTCTATGAACCCGGTGAGCTGGTGGCACGACCTGGAGGGCGGCAAGATCGCCGAAGAGAGACCGCCACCTCCCGGCGCCGACCAGCCTTACCCTAACCTTGCCTCGGTGCCACCGAAGCCTGCCGCCCCGGACCGTAAAGCGCTTGCCAATATCGCCAACGCACTGATTGCAGACCGGACCAACGCTCAGCAGGTGGCGGCGGCAGCACCTATTGCGGACCCATCATCACCCAGTGCGTCGCCCGACCTGTTTGGACGCGGTTCGGTGCCGCCACCCGGGCCCCCGCCACCGCCCGGTAGCCAGCAGGCGAGCGCGACGATGCCTGCGGCGGAAGCGCCGCCTGCGCCAGCCGTGCCACCCGCACAAGGCCAGGCCAGCCAACCGGCAGCTGGTGGCGCGGCGGCCCCGCCGCCGGCCAAGGCGCCAGTCGGAAACGTGCAGAGCACGCCGCTGGCACCCCCCGGCGCGACGGCCCAGCCGCCTGACGTCGCTGCGGCCGCACCGCCATCGCTTCCCGCAGCGCCCCCTGCGCCGCCAAATCTTCCGGGCGTCCCCAGCGCGCCCCCGTCGGCAAGGAGCACTGCCGCCGCACCATCGGCACCGGAGGCCGCCGCTCCGGCCCTACCAACCACGCCGCTGACCAGTCCGCCGACGCCGACGCAGGTCGCAGCGGCAACGCCTCCGCCGGCTCCAACCACTGGCCCGGCGAATGCGGTCAGCGTGACGTTCGTGAACGGGTCCGCCGAATTGCCATCGGCCGCGGCCGATACGCTGAAGCAGTTGGCAGCGCGGCGCGGCGGTGGGGCGATCGCAGTCACCGGCTATGGCGATGCAGCGTCGGACGATCCCGATGCACAGTCCGCAGCGCTGGCGCTTGGCCTGTCGCGGGCAAAGGCAATGGCGGCCGCACTTGCCTCGGCCGGAGTGCCGGCATCTGCGGTGCAGGTGGATGCCGCAGCGATCGGTCGCGGTGGCACGGCCCGCCTGATACGTTAGCCGCTATACATTGGTCGTTCCGTCCGAGGATTCGCATGGGTTCCGAACCGTCCGGTGAATTCCACCGCATCCGCCGCCTGCCGCCGTATGTGTTCGCCGAGGTCAATGCGGCGAAGGCGAAGGCGCGCGGGGCTGGCGAGGACATCGTTGATCTTGGCATGGGCAACCCGGACAGTCCGACGCCGCCGCACATCGTCGCCAAGCTGGTCGACGCCGTGCAAGACCCCCGCACGCATCGGTATTCGGTAAGCAAGGGCATTCCGGGCCTGCGGCGGGCTCTCGCAGCCTATTACCAGCGCCGGTTCGACGTGGGGCTGGACCCGGAGACCGAGGTCATTGCGACGCTGGGCTCTAAGGAGGGGCTGGCCAACCTCGCCTCGGCGATCACCTCACCGGGCGATACGATCCTGGTGCCGAATCCATCCTATCCGATTCATCAGTTTGGCTTCATCATTGCGGGCGCGGCGGTGCGGTCCGTGCCGGCGATGCCGGACGAGGAGATGCTGCGCGCACTGGATCGCGCGGTGCGCCACTCCGTGCCGAAGCCGACTGCGCTGATCGTGAACTTCCCCTCCAATCCGACGGCGTATCTCGCGGATCTCGATTTTTACCGTGAGATTGTCGCGTTCGCACGGCGGCATGAGATCTGGATCATGTCGGATCTTGCCTATGCGGAAATCTACTTCGGCCAGCGGGTTCCACCGTCGCTTCTGCAGGTGCCGGGTGCCAAGGAGATCGCGGTCGAGTTCACCAGCCTGTCGAAGACCTATTCGATGCCGGGCTGGCGAATGGGCTTCGCGGCCGGCAATCCCCGGCTGATCAACGCGCTGACACGAATGAAGTCGTATCTGGACTACGGGGCTTTCACGCCGATCCAGGTCGCGGCGGTCGCAGCATTGAACGGGCCGCAGGACTGCGTGGAGCAAGTGCGGGCGCTGTATCGGGAGCGGCGCGACGTGCTGATCCGCGGGCTTGCCGCGGCGGGGTGGGAGGTACCAAGCCCCGATGGATCGATGTTCGTCTGGGCGCCGATCCCGCCGCGCTTCGCCGGGTTGGGCAGCGTGGAATTTGCCAAGCTGCTGTTGGCGCGGGCCAAGGTTGCGGTGTCGCCGGGGTTGGGATTCGGCGAGCATGGGGAGGGGTTCGTGCGGATTGCGCTCGTGGAGAACACACATCGACTGCGCCAGGCGGTAAGGAATGTACGGGCGTTTCTCCAGGCGGGGACGAATCAGGCCGCAGTGGCGGAGGCGGCGCAGGGGTGACCTGCAGCGTCAAGTATAAAGCCAGTCGGCAGAAAGCATCATTATTGCTCTGAAAAACGCGCCGTCCGCAGACATGTCATACCAAAGTAGGGAATGATTGATTAATTTGTGTCCTTAGTGCTGTCCCACTCCCACCTGACGGCACATGAGCGGAACGACCCCAATCACACTCTCGCCGATGATAAAGCCGGTCGAGTCGTTCCTCCCGGCCACGTTTCTTGAGCGTGGAGTTACAGTTCCGTTTACCAGCCCCCAGCTAAACGGGGCACGCGCGCGCCCAGGTGAGCGTGCTCCGCTCGAATTGATCATTCCAAACCCCTCCGGAGGTCGCGGCGTGTACATCCTGCCGCTGGAGGGCATTCACGACTTTTGTCCGCTGACCATCAACGATCGTCGCCTCACTGACGCGATCGCCAAGCTTCGCGGAGTGACACCCGACACCATTCGACATGTGGCGCGGGACGTTGCGGCTGAAGGCTTAGCCGGGCGTGGCGCCGTCGCCGCAGCGAAGCAGGCACAGAAGAACGATGAACTCGCCAGAATACAGGCGAACTTCGACCTGCTTATCAGTTTGGTTTTACAGACCGAGCGGAAAGGCGAGGAGCCGATCCCCGTCCAAAAAGCCCATCCCATCGACCTGGAACATCGCGGCAGGCGTGCTGTCGCACGAATGGCCGCAAAATTGGGGTGCACACAAGATGGTGCGGCAGCTGCCCTGGAGCAGCTGGCGACTGTCTTTCAGGGAATTGGTGTTCGCAGCGCCGCCCGCATTCCCCGGGAACTCGAAAACCTCACGTGCGTCCGGCGAGACGTGACAAAGTTTTCCGAGACTGCCTCGGACAGCAAGGCTTCTGAAGCCCAACTTATCGCAGCTTCTGCGGACCTGACCATCACGCTGGTAACGGCTACTCTAGCCGACGCCCGTGCACTGGTGGACGATATCAGGGCACTGATCAGGGATTGGGTCAGTAGTCCTGGGCCGACGATGCAACTGCTGGCCAGGCCCGACTGGCTCTTGGATGGCTGGAACCGCATATGCGCGCTCTGGTCTACCGCCGCCAGTGCGGAAGAGGCGGTCAGCGAAATGGCCGCGCTGATACCGGTAATACCCCGCGAAGCAGAGATGTGGTCAAGCTATCGCGTGGGCCACCTGGTAGACGTGCCGCAATTTAGAAGGACGGTCGTTCGCCAATTGGAAGACTGGCGCACCGGCGTGACGGTCACCGACCTGATAGCGCGGAATGAGTCCCTGCTTGAGCAATCGCTATGACTTCCCCACCGAAGGTGCCTGGTATGGACCCTGACCTGAAGGGAGCGACGATGCGTGGTCCGGAGTTGCGGCGGCTGCGAAGCGAGCTCACTGCTGCGGAAGATAGCAAGATCCATCTCGTGCTGGAGTTGGTTGATAGGCTCGAAGCACGCGGGGAGGCTGATAGCCTGATTGCACCCCTTAGAGGGCGCCTGGCGAAATTGAAGCCGAAACGCAAGCTGACCTTTGCTCGGCTACTCTTCACGCCGTTCAACCCGGTAATAGTCGACACACCAGATTGGCGGCCAGATTCACCGGCAATTCCTCGAACCGCACTGGCGCCTCTGACACGCCACATACAGACCAGGTTAGACAATGCAGACTCGCGCTTACCACCGGATATGACCAGTGACGATCTCGAGTCGGTTCTCGCACTTGGTCAGACGCTATGGCCATGCGCCGCCAAAGCAGTCGAAGATACAAAAGTACCACAGCAATGGAGCACTGAAACCGGGCTGAGAGATCAAGACTACACAGTGCTGAGCAACGTTCTTCGCGCGTTGTTCCCTCAGGTAGCGTCGCTGATCCAGCTAGCGATCGATGGGGGCAAAGGCATCGACCCGGAGCCTGAGCAACTGCTTGCCATGCTGCATGCAATTGCACCAGCCGGGGCTCACGCTACCGCAATCTTTATTGCGATGGGTTTGGGTTGGCTTCCAAGCGCAAAGCTTTTCGTCAAGATTGCCGATGAATTTGCCAATACTCTCGGCAACTCATCCATTGCCAACCGCGCGGTAGAGTTCGTACTTTCGGAGATAGAGCAGCCAACAGCTTACAAGGCTGGACTGACAACGGCGGTAGAAAAAATGCGGCGAGCGGCAGTCATGCTGGAGGACTTGGTTGACTCTTCGCCGAACAAACCAGGTCGCCGAAACCGGATCGAGCAAGTGCGTCAATCGGTCGATAGCGTGTGCCGGGAAAGCTTTGTCGCAGAGGTCGCAAATCAGTTGGTGGAACCGTCCTCGGCCATCGCTACAGCAAATGATGAAGACGTCGAGGCTCTTGAGGACACTGCACGTGCCTTACGGAGGTTTGAGAGCGTGGCGAAGAAGTTTGGCGGAACCGAATTCTATGACCGGCATTTGCGGGGTGCGGCACAGGCTTTGTCCCCACAGCGCCACGAGGACACTGCGGCGCGCATAAGCCGGATACGGCTTATTGAAATCTTGCGAGGTCCTGACGCAGCTGCCGCCGCTATGCAAGGCTCGCTATGAAAGTCCTTGCATAAGCAGCGCGATAGGTGGGGCTTATCATGCCACAAGCAGGTCCGGCCATCCGGGAACGTCGAGAACTCACCTTCTATGAAGAAGGTATTCTGTCAGCGATTACCAGCTCCCTCCGTAGTGCGGCTGCGTTTGGATTGCCTCCGGTACCCCCGCAATGGGTCCGATTGATCCCGCCTGAGGGCAAGGTGTGCGCCATCTATGGTTCGGGAGCGATCGCCAAATCGGTGATGATCGATGCCAAGCCACTCGGCGCGCTGTTGGTGTCATTTTGCATCCGGTCGAAGATCCCGATGCCAAAGGACGCCGCCAAGGAGGTCCGTGTGGAGTCACAATGCGTCGTCCTCGCATTCACGATCGAGCACACGTACGCACCACCTCCACAGATCAACGAGCCGGCAGGCATCCAGAATTCCGAGGTCCGTTCCTGGGTCTGGGGCAGCCCGTAGAGTTCGCGCCGCGCGGGATGAAGGAGAGGTTCCCGCTCGACCTGTTGCAACCAAGCGCTGCCCGGACGAGCAGGCTTGACTTTCCTTGGTGCACCGGGCGGTAAATGCATCCCTATGACCCATCCTTTGTCTGTTGCTGTTGCTGGCCTGGGCACCGTGGGCGGCGGCGTGCTGAAGCTGCTGCGCGACAATGCCGACGTGCTTGCGGCACGGGCCGGGCGACCGATTGCCGTGACCGCCGTGTCGGCGCGTGACCGGACGCGCGACCGCGGCGTGTCATTGTCAGGATTGCGCTGGTACGAGGACCCCGTCGCACTGGCCGCCGACCCGGCGGTGGATGTGGTGGTCGAACTGATCGGCGGATCGGGCGGTCCGGCACAGGAACTCGTGCAGGCGGCGTTGGTCGCCGGCAAGCCGGTGGTGACCGCGAACAAGGCGATGCTGGCCATCCATGGCGCGGCACTGGCGCGCGAAGCGGAGGAGCGCGGTGTGCCGCTCGCATTCGAGGCGGCGGTGGCGGGCGGCATTCCGGTGATCAAAGCCCTGCGCGAGGGGCTTGCCGCCAATCGGATCACGCGCATCGCCGGCATTCTGAACGGCACCTGCAACTACATCCTGACGCAGATGCGCGAGCGCGGGCGAGAATTCGCCGAAGTGCTCGCCGATGCACAGCGGCTGGGCTACGCCGAAGCCGATCCGTCGTTCGACATCGATGGCGTGGATGCAGCGCACAAGCTGTCGATCCTTGCCGCGCTGGCATTCGGGCGGCCGGTCGCGTTCGATGCCGTGCATGTCGAGGGCATCCGCAATGTCTCGGCGCTCGACATCGCGTTCGCCAGCGAACTGGGCTATCGCATCAAGCTTCTGGGCATCGCGCGGCGCTCCGACGGCGGCCCAAGGGAAGGCATATCGGCGCGCGTGCATCCCTGCATGGTCCCGGCCTCTGCGCCGATCGCGCGGGTGGATGGTGTGTTCAACGCGGTGGTGGCGGAGGGCGATTTCGTCGGCCGCGTCATGCTGGAGGGCCGCGGGGCCGGCGCAGGGCCGACCGCGTCGGCGGTGGTCGCCGACCTGATCGACATTGCACGCGGCCGCTTCACTCCGGTGTGGGGCGCGGAATCGACGGAGTTGTCGAACGCGCCGTCGGTGCCGATGAGCGAGCACATCGGCGCCTATTATCTGCGACTGATGGTAGTGGACCGACCTGGCGTGATTGCCGACGTCACGGCGATACTGCGCGATCTCGGTATTTCGCTTGAGTCGATGCTGCAGCGTGGCCGCGCGCCGGGTGAGGCAGTGCCCGTGGTGCTGGTCACCCACGAGACCCAGGAGGCAGCGATGCGGGAAGCACTGAACCGCATTGCGGCGCTGAACGCAGTACTGGAGTTGCCGACGCTTATCCGCATCGAGCCGGAGTGACTGTAGGCATCAAACATATCGACCCAATGGTTCGTAGAGTGCGATGCGCTTGACCGATGGCGAAGCCGTATCCGATGGCCGTCCGGGGTTGGGTGTCGGCATCGCCGCTCTTCTCGCTATGAACCCAGATAGGTGGCAGGCTGCGAGGGGATGATGCGGAACCGGTCGCTGTCATAGCCGCGGTCAAGCATAGGGGCCTGGATCTGATCATTGCTCCTTCCCTTCCGGCACGCACCCCCTGCACGATGAAAGAGCTACCAGCGCCGAGCCGGAGCTTCGATGCAAAAAGTGACGATTACAACGCCGGTCGTATTGCCTGATCCCGGTGTGGTTAGCTTTACGCTTACTGGATTGCCCTCAGAGCTGCACCAGTGCCAACTAGAGATCAGGATCGCACGCGTGGAGTTGCTACGTGACCATTTGGCGGCTTGGCGTAGCGGACCAGCCGAGGCC
>JBKPOG010000178.1:0-4339 GCA_046732975.1 Pseudomonadota bacterium | reverse complement strand
AGGCTATCCCGCACCAGCCGACGGGTGTTTCGAACAGCGCGTAGCTTTGGTCTGACATGTCACCGACGCTAGCAGGTTTGCGGCGCTTCCGCCTCCCGGGCATTGCTCGATCCATGCCGAACCAACATTGCGACGCCACCGGGATTCCATCTGCGACCATCGAGCCACTCGCCTTGTTCCCACCCGCCGAAAACATGATATTCAGAACCGGGAGGTCGGCGGCGGACGGGCACCTCGCCAACCCGGTCAGGTCCGGAAGGAAGCAGCCGCAACGAGTTTCCGCTCGGGTCGTTTGTCCGGCCTCCCACCGGTTCGCACAAATTAATCAGGGGGCCGCCGCGGCGGCTGCATCCGCCCCGCATGTCCGGCCTGTTCCAGGACGAAAGCCAGCTTGACACCCCGCCCGCACCCGAGGGCCCGGGCCTGTTCGGCGATGCGCTCGAACCGACGCATGCCGCCCCCTACCGGGTGCTCGCACGCAAATACCGCCCGACCAGCTTCAACGACCTGATCGGCCAGGAGGCGATGGTGCGCATTCTGCGCAGTGCCTTCGCAACCGGACGGCTCGCGCATGCCTTCATGCTGACCGGCGTCAGGGGGGTGGGGAAAACCACCACTGCCCGCATCATCGCCCTTGCGTTGAACTGCACCGGCCCTGACGGCAAGGGTGGCCCGACCGCCGATCCTTGCGGCGTCTGCTCCGACTGCGTCGCCATTCTTGCCGATCGTCACCCCGACGTGGTGGAGATGGACGCTGCCAGCCGGACTGGCGTCGACGATGTGCGCGAGATCATCGAGGCGACCCGGTTCCGCCCGATGCAGGCGCGCACCAAGGTGTTCGTGATTGACGAAGTCCATATGCTGTCGCGCAACGCGTTCAACGCGCTGCTGAAGACGCTCGAAGAGCCGCCGCCGCACGTGAAGTTCGTGTTTGCCACCACCGAGCTGCACAAGGTGCCGGTCACTGTCCTGTCGCGCTGCCAGCGCTTCGATCTCCGGCGCGTTCGCGTGGCCGAGCTGTCGGCGCATTTTGCCCGCATCGCTGGGAAGGAGGCGGTGTCGGTGGAGCCGGCCGCGCTTGACCTGATCGCGCGCGCCTCGGATGGGTCGGTTCGCGATGGGCTTTCGCTGCTCGACCAGGCGATAGCCCAGGCTGACGGGGCCATCACCGAAAGCGCTGTCATCAACATGCTGGGTCTGGCGGACCGCGGAATGGTGTTCGACCTCATGGACGCGGTGATGTCAGGTCAGCCGCGCCAGGCGTTGCAGATCACTGAACTGGCCTACGAACGCGGCGCCGATTTGGGCATGATGCTGCAGGACCTGCTCGAGCTGACGCATACCGTGACGCGGCTCAAGTCGGTGGCCGCGTTGCGCGACAGCCAGGACCTGCCGGAAACGGAACGTACTCGCGGCGCGGCCTTGGCGGATCGCCTGTCCGTACCGGTGTTGGCCCGCGCGTGGCAGATGCTGCTGAAGGGCGTCGGCGAGGTGGAAACCGCGCCGGATCGCCGCGCTGCCGCCGAGATGGTGTTGATCCGGCTGTGCCACGTTTCTGACCTGCCGCCACCGGGCGATCTGGTTCGTCGGCTCGGCAGAGGCACCCACGCCGCGGGTGGGGCCGCCCCGATTTCGTCAGGCGGAGGCGCACGGGCTGTGGCCGGCGGCGCGCCGGTCACAGCAACCCAGGCGCAGACCGTTCCCAGGATTGCCAGCTTCCGCGATGTAACCGCGCTTGTCGCTGAAAAGCGCGAGGCGATGCTGCATGCGCATCTGGTCCATTCGGTGCACCTCGTCCGCTTCGCGCCGCCGGTGATCGAGCTCCGCCCTCAACCAGAGGCGCCCAAGGATTTGGCCGCGCGGCTTGGCACCCTGCTGACCGAGGCCACGGACACACGCTGGACCATTGCGCTCTCCACGGCCGAGGGTGAGGCGACCATCGCCGAACAGGGGAGCGCCGCCGATACGGCCCGACGGGTGGCGGCCGCCGATCATCCACTGGTCCGCGCAATCATCGACGCGTTTCCCGGCGCGCGAATCGACACGGTGCACGACACCTCGGTCGATGATTACGGGCTGCCTGCCGTCGACGTGCCGGAAGTCGAAACCTCCGACGAGATGGAGCTGGACGAATGAAGAACCTGTCCGGGCTGATGAAGCAGGCCCAGCAGATGCAGGAAAAGATGCAGGAGATGCAGTCCCGGCTAGAGAGCATGGAGGTGCAGGGCGAAGCCGGCGCCGGTCTGGTCACCGTGACCATGAATGGCAAGGGCGACCTGCGGCAGGTCAGGATCGATCCCAAGGTGATTGACCCCAGCGATGCCGAGATGCTGCAGGACCTGATCGTCGCCGCGCACGCCAACGCCCGGCAGAAGGTGGAGACGGCTGCCGCTGCTGAAATGCAGAAGGTCACCGGCGGCATGCAGCTGCCACCGGGAATGAAGCTGCCGTTCTAGTCGCTGGCTTTGGGCGGTCCGGAAATCGAGCGCCTGATCGGACTGCTCGCGAAGCTGCCAGGCATGGGGCCCCGCAGCGCGCGGCGTGCGGCACTGAGAATGCTGCAACAGCCGGATACGCGGATGCTGCCGCTCGCCACTGCCCTGGCCGAAGCGGCGCGCGCGGTGAAGCCGTGCGGTGTGTGCGGCAATCTCGACAGCCAGGATCCTTGCGCGATCTGCAGCGATCCGCGGCGCGACCGATCGGTGATCTGCGTCGTGGAAGGCGTAGGCGACCTTTGGGCGTTGGAGCGCGCGTCGGTGTTCCACGGTCTGTATCACGTGCTGGGTGGCACCCTGTCGGCTTTGTCCGGCGTGGGGCCCGAAGATCTGAACGTCGCTTCCTTGCTGGCGCGCGTCGGTCAGGACGACGTCATTGAGGTGATCCTGGCACTTGGCGCGACGGTGGACGGTGCCACTACGGCGCATTGGCTTACCGACCGCCTCAAACCATTGGATGTGACAGTGACGCGTGTCGCCCAGGGCGTACCCATTGGCGGCGCTCTGGATGTGCTCGACGACGGCACGCTTGCCGCTGCATTGCGGGCCCGCCGTCCGTCCTAGCCGCGCATGCTTTCCGTCCGACCCCCGATGGCAGACTTTTGAGATGCCTGTTCCCGGTCTTCCTGCGTTCTGTCGCATTTGAGGGGGCAGAGTGATGGCATCCACACGCAACGCATCCGACGCTGATCGCTCAAATGGTGGACTGCTCGGATCCATTGGCATCGGCGTCGCCGCGGGGGTGGCCGCGGCAGCAGGCATGATGTTCGGCCGCAGGGCGATGGCGACCGCCAGAATGGGCTCCGGGCATTCGCTTAAGCACCGCATGCTCGATGTGGCGGCCGGCGCCATTCAGCGGAAATATCCGCTGGACGCGATGAGCACCTATCTCAACGGGTTCCACATGTACGCCGACGAAATGGGCCGGCAGGTTGAGGCGTCACATTTTTGTATTCACTTGCGTCACGATCTGCACCAATGCGTCATCTTCGATCGCAATGCGCCCAACGCTCGGCTGATCGGGATCGAGTACATCATCAGTGAAGACCGCTTCCGCAGCCTGCCGGAAGAAGAGAAGAAGCTGTGGCATAGCCACCACTATGAGGTGAAATCGGGCATCCTGGTCGCGCCGGGAATTCCCGACTTGGCCGAGCATGCCTACTTCAAGGACCTGGTGACGACGTACGGCAAGACGTTTCACACCTGGCAATACGACCGCGATGATTTCCCTTATGGCGTCCCCCAATTGATGATGGGGTTGACCGAGGATGGCCAAGCCAACGAGGCGCTGATCCATGACCGGGACCGCAGGCTGGGCATTTCCACAATCCAAAAGAGACAAAACCGGTGTGACATCCCGATGCCAGAGCTGGTGCCGGGCGCCAACTCCTGGGAGAGCGGCCGGACCGTCCAGACGTGCCTGAAAGAGATGGACTTCAAGCGTTAGCGCCCTGACCGGCTTGCGTGCGCTTGACGCGCCAGGATCCCGTCGCCATAACCCCTCGCTTCCGATCGGACCGAGGTTTTCCATGTCGCGCCGATGCGAAATCACCGGCAAGGGCGTGCTGACCGGCAACAACGTCAGCCACGCCAACAACAAGACCCGCCGCCGCTTCCTGCCTAACCTGCAGGATGCGACCTTGCTGTCAGACGTACTTGGCGTGGCGATCCGGATGCGCCTCTCGACACGTGCGATCCGCACGGTGGAGCAAAAGGGCGGCATCGACGCCTATCTGTTGAACACGGCCGATGGTCGGCTGTCGGCCGATGCCAAGGCCTTGAAGCGCCGCCTACTGCGGGCCCAGGCCAAGCGGGCCGCCAGTCCCGCCGCCTGAACAGCACGA
>JBKPOG010000177.1:0-12971 GCA_046732975.1 Pseudomonadota bacterium | reverse complement strand
CGGGTCGAGGATCTCCGGCCGGTTGGTCGCGGCCAGGATCACGATCGCGACCGAGCGGTCGAAGCCATCCATTTCGGCAAGCAGCTGGTTGAGAGTCTGTTCCTTTTCGTCCTGCCCGGCGACCGGGTTGACGCCACGCGCTCGCCCGAGAGCGTCCAGTTCATCGATGAAGATGATGCACGGCGCCGAGCCCCTCGCCTGCTCGAACAGGTCACGCACCCGCGCAGCGCCGACGCCCACGAACATCTCGACGAACTCTGCGCCATTGGTGGCATAGAATGGGACCCCTGCCTCGCCTGCCACCGCGCGGGCCAGCAGGGTCTTGCCGGTGCCAGGCGGACCCACCAACAGGATGCCGCGTGGAATGTGCGCGCCCAGACGCGTGAATTCTTCTGGCCGCTTCAGGAAATCGACGATCTCGTGCAGTTCCTCCTTGGCCTCGTCGACACCCGCCACGTCGGCGAACGTCACCTTGACGTCGGTCTCGGCGACCAGCTTTGCCCGCGACCGACCGACCGACAGCAGCCCGCCGCCGAAGCCGCCGCGGCCGCCCATCATCATCCGCGAGGCGAACATCCAGATGCCGACGAACAGCAACGGCGGCAGAACCCAGGAGAGCAGGGTGCCGACGGCACCACCGTCAGTAGCAGCGCCGGTGAACTGGACGTTGTGCTTGGCCAGCTGGCCTGCGAGATCCGGCGGTACCTGCACGGTGGTGAAGCTGGTGCGTCCGTCCGCCATCTTTTCGGTGAGTGTGCCGTGGATCACATTGCCGGCGACCGTCACTTCCTTGACCTTGTTGGCGTCGAGATACTGCTGGAACTGGCTGTAGGGGATCACGTCGCTGCCCCCGCCGCCGCCATTGCCGCCGCCGAACAGGCCGAGTGCTCCGATCACCACGAGCCCTGCGACGATCAGCCAGATCGAGGACGAGAAGTTCGGTTTCGGCGCCGCCACCCAAAGCCTCCTATCGAGTTGGTTGAATGTGGGCCACGAGAGGGGCGGCAGCAACCGCGTACACTATCCCGACATGCTACGGTGTCATCGTTGCCGGTTTGCGGAACGGCTTTGTCATTCTCGCTTATTCTGCAGACCGATGACAGAAACGGCGCTGTAAGCCTGATGCGCATTCTCTGACGACTATCCTACGCACACCTGAGTACATCGTAGTGCGCGCAGCAACGCTAAATTTACCTGCAGGACTTAAAAGCAAAGCAGACAATGCTATTCGGTGCCTTGGAGTGGCTGTCGATCGTCAGACGTTTACCATTCTCGGCGCCAGTGGCTTCATAGGAAGAGCCTTGGTCGCCTGGCTGGAAAGCGGGGACCATGTTGTGCATGCAGTGACCCGCGCTTCACTCCCGGCGTTGCTGGCATCGCGTCGACCAGCAGGCCACGTCATCGACTGCGTTGGCATAAGCAACGATTGCCGTCTTTGTCCGCTTGATACCGCGGAAGCGCATGTCGGTCTTGTGGCCCATTGCCTTACAGAGCTGAAGTTCGAATCTTTTCTGCTGCTGTCATCCACCCGCGTCTACGCGCATGCAGGTGCAACGCACGAAGACGCCACGCTCTCGGCCCTCCCGAGCGATCCCGCGGATCTATACAATTTGACGAAGCTGGCAGGTGAGGCGCTGTGTCTTGCCGATCCGCGCTTCAGTGTGCGGGTTGCGCGTCTGTCGGACGTTTACGGCATGGACATGCCCGCCGCTACGTTCCTGGGTGGAGTGCTGTACCAAGGTCACGCGACCGGCAGGGCGATGTTTCACCAAAGCCCCGCATCTGCCCGGGACTATGTCAGCGTCGCTGCGGTCGCACGATTGCTGCCTGCGATCGCGAGCACCGGGAGACATCGTCTCTACAATATCGCAGCCGGCGCAACGACCGAACATGCCGACATCGCTGTTCGACTGCGCGATATTGCCGGTTGGCAAATCTCGTTTGCGTTCGACGCACCGACTGTGCGCCACCCGCCGATCGACACAACCCGCATCAACAACGAGTTCGGCCCCACCTGCAGCAGCCTTTTGGCCGACTTACCGGCGCTGCTCGCTTTTGGACACGAAGCCCAATGCTCACCATCGATGAGGCACATGGCCGCGTAACCGTCGATCGCGCCAATGGCACGACCGAGGATCTTGCGCTCGATACACCCGAGGCCTTCGAGGCAGTTTCCGCCGCGTGGCTCCGCTGCGGCTGGGACGTGAAGTACGTGTATGGTTTCACCTGGATGGGTCGGCCGGTGATCCAGTTGCCGGAGGACATGATTCGCATCCAGGAAGTTATCTGGCGCCTACGCCCGGACGTCATCGTTGAAACCGGCGTTGCGCATGGCGGATCATTGGTCTTCTACGCCAGCCTGTTCGAGGCAATGGGCAACGGTCGCGCTATTGGCGTGGATGTCGACATTCGCCGAGAGAGCCGCACGGCGATCGAGGCGCATCCGATGGCTTCGCGCATTACTCTCCTTCAGGGTAGTTCGACGGCGCCTGGGACGCTCGCCGCGGTACGCCACAGTATTGGCCCGGACGAACGCGTGATGGTTGTGCTGGACTCAAATCACTGCCGCGCGCACGTCGAAGCGGAACTCGATCTTTATGCGTCGTTGGTTTCACCAGGCTCCTATATGGTGGCCTGCGAGGGTATCATGGCGGAGCTTGCCGGCGCACCGCGCACCGCGCCCGACTGGACCTGGAACAACCCGGTCGCGGCGGTCGATGCCTTCCTGGCACGCAATCCTGCGTTCGTTCTGGAAGAGCCGGGCTTTCCCTTCAATGAGGGAGCGGTGCGCAACCGGGTAACGTACTGGCCCAAGAGCTTTCTCAGACGACGCTGAAGATTTGTTGGCTGCTATCTGAAGGCCGGGGTCAGCCTCCCCTGTCATTGCGAGCGAAGCGAAGCAATCCCGCCGGGCGCGGTCCTGGCGCGAGATTGCTTCGTCCTGCCACGCTTCGCTTGCGGTCCTCGCAATGACAGGTCCCGAGATATCGCATCCTTGTGAGCATGAAACGCAACGCATGATCCCCCGTTAAGCCTCGATGACCCAGCAGAAGCTGATCGTCGTTGGCGCGCTTGCGTTGGTGTTGCCTTGCGTCGCAGGTGCGCAAAACCCACAGCCGGCGCCACCAGGCCAGCCGCACACGGATCTGGCGCCACCCAATGCTCCATCACCTCCTCCGGAGCAGATCCGGCCGGCAAATCCAAAGGACAGGGCATCAGGCGGTCAGACCCTTAGCGACAAGCTGTCGCAGCAACAGGGTACATTGCAGCCACCGGCAATCGACCCTGGCATTCGAAAGCCACTACCGCAGCGCGGCCAGGCTACGATGCCAGTGATACCTCCGCCGGGCACGCCGGGGGGCAACCAACAGGTCGTCCCTAAGTAGGTCAGATCTCCCGCAACGCATCGCAGATGCGTGACACCTGCGCGTCCGTCAGCTCGGGATACATCGGCAAGCTTAGGACCTGACTGGCCGCGGCTTCTGAAGCAAGGCAGCCAGCCGGTCCGAGAGATATCCGGTCGCGATAGGCCGGCTGGAGGTGTACCGGCGTTGCGTAGTGGATGCCGGTACCAATTCCGGCTTCTCGAAGTCGCCCCTGCATCCCGGCACGCTCCGAGCAGCGCAGCACATACAGATGGTAAGCGTGTTCCGCACCAGGTCGCACAGCAGGAGCAAGCGACTTGTGGCGAAGCGCCTCGTCATAGGCCGCCGCGATCACGCGCCGGCGGGCGTTCTGCGCATCGAGGTGCGCCAGCTTCACACGCAAAATGGCGGCCTGTATCTCATCCAATCGGCTGTTCACGCCCACCGCATCGCTGATGTAGTGAGTCTTCCAGCCGTACTGACGCAGCGCGGCGATCTCCGCACCAAGCCGCGCATCGGACGTCGCCAGCATCCCACCATCGCCTAACGCACCAAGGTTCTTCGTCGGGTAGAAGCTGAACGTGGCGATCTCTGCGAATGTGCCGACCCTGGCGCCGTCCAGTGCGGCGCCGTGTGCCTGGGCGCAGTCCTCGATGATCGGCACGCCATGCTGGTGGCAGGCGGCGATGATGGGCGGGAGCGCTGCGGGCTGACCATAGAGGTGCACGGGAATGACGGCGCGGATCGGCGGGACACCTGAGGGTGGATGCGCGAGAACCTCGGCCAGTTCGCGCGGATCCATCGTGTAGTAGTCCGGCTCGATGTCGATAAGCACGGGCGTCGCGCCCACCATCTCGATGGCCGCCACAGTTGCGACCGCGGTATGGGACACGGTTACGACGCTCGCGCCGGGTCCTACGCCGAGGGCGCGCAGGGCGATCGCCAGCGCGTCCGTGCCATTGCCGCAGCCGATTGCAGTCGTGGTGCCGAGCCAGCCGGCGAATTCGGCCTCGAAGGCGCGGACTTCCTGCCCGAGGATATACCAGCCGGACTGCAGCACGCGTGCGACCGCTGCATCGATCTCGGTCTGCAGCGCGCGATAGCCCGCGCCGGGATTGGCCTGCGGTATGCTGCCCGCCGCTCCGCTCATGAGTGATCCCGGGCGTTAGCCCGGCCTCCTATTGTGATGGGCCAGACCCGCCCAGCATGGCACGCGCCTCAATGCGGTTCGACGGCGATATACCGCGCGGGACGCGGCCCTTCGCTGCCACAGCGATAGATGCCCGCCCGTGCCAGCACGGCGCGATCCTCTTCTGACAGCCGCATCACCTCGCGCAGGTGATCGGTCCAGCTTTCCATCGACCATACTTCCATCCAACCCTCGGGATGCGCCACGTCCTCATAAAGCTGCCAAAACATGGCACCAGCACGGCCGCGTACTTTGCGGACCTCGGCCATGGCGTGGAGAAAGTCGCTGCGGTCTTCCTGGCTCACACGATAATGCACCGTCTCCATTACGCGGCCGCGGGCTCGCCGGAGGCTAGATATGAGTTCGGCTGCGGGCGCTTCGGGCATCGGCAGTGGCTCAGGCGCTGGCGTCGGCTGGCGCTCCAGGGTGAGGTCGATGGAGAATGTGCGCACTACGAGAACGAGGCCCGACCCGAGAATAGCCGCAGTCAGCAAGGTGTCCGGCAGCCCGGCATAGTCGCCCAGCCAGCCCCAGGCGAACGAGCCGGCGGTCAGCGCTCCGTTCTGTGCCAACTGGTAAATGGCGAGGGCACGGGCACGCACCCAGGGCGGGCAGACCAGCTGGGCGGCGGCCTGGATCGTCGCATAGGCCGACGTCCAGCCCACGCCGAAAAGCAGCATGCCAAACGCGGCCGGCACCCAGTGATGCGTCAGGCCGAGCAGTGCTATGCCCGCACAGGAGAACAGCGTGCAGCCGGCCACCGTGTTGCCACGGCTCAGCTTGCCGCGGACCTTGGGCAGCAACATGCCGGAGGTCACGCCGCCGATCCCCATCATGCCCAGGATCAGGCCGTACATGCCGGGGCCAAGCCCCAGATCGCGGCGGACCAGCAGCGGCAGCAGCGCCCATGGAGCGGCGGCCGGCACCGAATAGGCGATGGTGCGCACCATGGCGTACTGCACCGCCGGGGTGTTGCGGACAAAGCGAATGCCGGCGCGTATCGCCGACAGCAGGTGCTCGCGAGGAAGCCCGGTGAAGTGGCGGCCGCGCCGCCAGGTGAACAGAGCCGAGAGAACCGCGATGATCGACACGGCATAGAGCGAGAATGCCAGGCTGGAACCGCCGATCAGGATCAGCATGCCGCCAAGCGCCGGACCGACCGCGCGGGTCAGGTTGAAGCCGATGCCGTTCAGCGCGATCGCCTGTATCAGGTCCTCGCGCGGCACCAGTTCCGGCACGATGGCGCTCCAGGCCGGTGCGGTCAGCGCCGCGCCGATGCCGATTGCGAACGTCAAGGCCAGCAACCAGACGGCGGTCATCAGGTGCCCGAGGGTGAGCGCTGCGAGCGCCGTCGCGGCCAGGATCGTCCAAAGCTGTGCCCCGATCAGGAATACGCGGCGGTCAACGATGTCGGCGAGTGCGCCACCGGGCAGCGCCAGCAGGAATACCGGCATGATGGTCGCCGCCTGCACCATGGCGACGATGAAGGGCTGCGGCGCCAGGCTGGTCATCAGCCAGCCAGCGCCGGTGTTCTGCAACCAGGTGCCGAGCCAGGCGACAACGTTTGCGAGCCATAGGGTACGGAAGGTCGGATTACGCAGCGGAATCAGTGCGGCGGGAAGACGCATCCCGCCATAATAGCTGCACCGTGGAGAATTGCCGCCTAGGACATGATCGGAAGCTGATGCGACCATGTCTTAGGGATCTTACAGCAGAGAGCGCGATTCATGCTTTCCGGCGATCTCGCCTGAAGCGATCGCGCGCTATCACTCCGGCAACGGCATCCGTTGTGACCCGGCCAGTCCTGCGCCAAACCTTTCAACCCATTGCCGCCCGAGATCGACTGCTTCCGCGGCGGTGAGATAGGACCACTCGGCGCCGCGGGCGCGGATCGCAACCCAGCGGGCATCGCCGACCAGGCGTTCCTCGACCTGATAAGGTGCGACGGCGTCAGGCATGGTGTGACCAGGCCTGAATAAGAAACCCGACACTGTAGAGCACCGTGGCGATGCCCGAACACGCAATGCCGAATGTAGCGAACAGGACGCCGACCCGATCCCAATCGAAGTGTCGGCTGTTCGCGATGCTGACGATAGCGGACGTTTCCACCTTACTTCTCCCGCGCCGTTGCCAGTGCGTCGACGACCATTGGCCACGCTTTGACGGCTCGATAGCTATGAACTGACCCACACAGAGGCGCCAAAATCGCGCCACAATTCAATTCGCCTTTCGGGTGAAATGTCGCGGAAGTAAAACGATCGTACAATATCCGCGACCGGTCATTATTGCCTCGCGCCCGTCGGCGGCGCCATCCTGTCGACCTCCAGGGAGGCAACGATGGACGATGCGGTGTCTACGGCCGTTTATGCGCAAGCCTATGATGCGTGGCGCGCGGACCCCTCCGGATGGTGGGAGAGGCTCGCCGAAGGCATCAGCTGGGAGCGGCGATGGGAGCGCGTCTTCGATCCGTCGGTCGGCCCGTACGGACGCTGGTTCGGCGGTGCCACGCTGAACACATGCTTCAATTGCGTCGACCGCCATGTGCTCGCCGGTCGCGGAGAGCAGGCGGCGCTGATCTGGGACAGCGCGATGACCGGGCGGGTGGAGACCTTCAGCTACAGCCAGATGCAGAGCCGCACAGCCAAAATCGCGGGCGCGTTGGCGGCGCTGGGGGTGCAGCGCGGCGACCGGGTGGTGATCTACCTGCCGATGGTGCCCGAGGCGGCCATTGCCATGCTCGCCTGCGCGCGCCTGGGGGCAATCCACTCCGTCGTGTTCGGCGGTTTTGCCGCCGCCGAACTTGCTTCGCGCATTGCGGACGCCAAACCGAAGGTGATCGTGTCGGCATCGTGCGGGCTCGAGCCAGGGCGCGTGGTGAAATACAAGCCACTGCTCGACGCGGCGATCGCGCTGTCACCGCATAAGCCGGACGCGTGTCTGATCCTGCAACGCGAGGCGGCACGAGCCGACCTGGTAGCGGGCCGGGACCACGATCTGGTCGAGGCCGAAGAAGCGGCATTGCCGCACGATCCGGTCAGCGTCGCCGCAACCGATCCGCTGTACATCCTCTACACGTCGGGCACGACGGGTCGGCCGAAGGGCATCGTGCGCGACAATGGCGGCCATGCCGTCGCGTTGTGGAACTCGATGCAGATGCTGTACGGCGTCGATGCCGGCGATGTTTATTGGGCAGCCTCGGACGTCGGCTGGGTCGTCGGACACTCCTACATTGTCTATGCGCCGCTGCTACGGGGGTGCACCAGCGTGATGTACGAAGGCAAACCGGTGGGTACGCCGGACGCGGGGGCGTTCTGGCGGGTGTGCGCACAGCACGGCGTCAAGGCGCTGTTCACCGCGCCAACGGCCATGCGGGCGATCAAGCAGCAGGATCCGGAGGGCAAGCTGCTGCAACAGTACGATCTGTCGAAGCTGGAATCCTTGTTCCTGGCCGGTGAACGCTGCGATCCGCCGACCGCCGTGTGGGCCGCTGAACTGCTGAACAAGCCGGTGATCGATCACTGGTGGCAGACGGAGACCGGCTGGGCGATCACCGGCAACTTTCGCCAGTATGGTCTGTTCCCGTTCAAGCCAGGATCTGGTGGACGGCCTAGCCCCGGGATCGACCTGCACGCGTTGGACGATGACGGCCATCCGGTGGCGCCCGGTCAGACCGGCAATCTGTGCGCGCGCCTGCCGCTGCCGCCGGGTTCGGCACCGACGCTCTGGCAGAACGACGAAGGCTTCCGCACCGCTTATCTCGCCGACTTTCCCGGCTGGTACCGCACGGGCGATGCCGGCACGATCGATGAGGATGGCGATGTCTGGGTAATGGGTCGGACCGATGACATCATCAATGTCGCCGGCCACCGACTGTCGACGGGACAGATGGAAGAGGTGCTGGCCTCGCACGCTGCGGTCGCGGAATGCGCCGTGGTCGGGGTCGCAGATTCGCTGAAAGGGCAGACGCCGATCGGGCTCGTGGTGCTGAAGGCCGGCGTGAACCGCCGCGAGGCGGAAATCGCCGACGAACTGGTTGCACTGGTTCGCGAGCGGATCGGCCCCGTGGCGGCGTTCAAGGAAGCACGGGTCGTGCCGCGGTTGCCGAAGACGCGTTCGGGTAAAATCCTGCGCGCGACCATTCGCCGCATTGCGGACGGCGAGACACCCGCCGTGCCGCCAACCATCGAGGACCCGGCGGCGCTCGACGAAGTGGCGCAGGCGTTGCGCAACTAAGTACGGATCACAACTTTCCGTAGCGGCGGAAACAACGCTCTGTTACACACGCGGCCGGCCGTCACAAATACTCGGGGGAGACGCGCGACATGGCCGATATCCGCATGAGGCAGGGCGTCCATAACCTGGACGCCTCCCAGGTGGCGGCGTTCCGCGATTCGTATCGGCAGATGATGCAGATCAATGACAACCGGGGATACCAGGTGCTCGCGGGCCGGCACGGTGTGCCGGACTGGTATTGCTGGCATCACCAGCAGAACGCACGAGTGGCGCAGAACATGCGGCTGTTCCTGCCTTGGCATCGTGCCTATCTCTACAACTGGGAGATGGCGATGCGCGATCGTGTGCCGGGCGTGACGCTGCCGTGGTGGGACTGGACATTGGGACCACCGCGGCAGAACGGGCTGCCTGCCATATTCACCCAACGCACCGGCGCCGATGGCCAGCCCAACTCGCTGCTTGGCTTTCGTATCAATCTGCCGCAGGCCAATCCACCGGTCGTGCGACCGACCAGTCGCTCGCCCGGATCGCCGAGTGAATTGCCGAGCCAGAACGATGTGGACGATTGCCTGTCGCGCACCGATTGGGCGGATTTCAGCGACAAGCTGGAGGACATCCATGACCAGATCCATGGCTGGGTGTCCGGCGATATGGGCGTCATCGGCACGGCGGCCTTCGATCCGATCTTCTGGTCGCACCACGCGATGATCGACCGGATCTGGTGGCTCTGGCAGGCGCGCAACGGCAACGGCAACATTCCGACGGATCTGCTTGACGAGGTGCTGGCGCCCTTCAATGTGCAGGTCCGCGACGTGCTCAATGTGCACGACCTTGGCTACGAGTATGCTGCCGCGCAGAGCGTCGTGCCGATCGGAGGTACAGGCTGATGGCTCGAACCCCAAGGAGTCCCACGCCGCGCAAGGAGCGTGCGCCTGGGCCGCGGCGTCTTGGTGCGCCGCGGCGGGTTGGTGGCGGCGCCAAGACATTCACCACCCGTCCGGTGTCGATCGACTTCGCCTCGCCGGAGCACCGGTTGACCCGCGCCGATCTTGAGATCCGCGGCATCTTCCATGGCGAGGCCTCGTATGAGGGCCGCGTCTTCTTCAACAACCCTAAGGCGGATCACGACACGCCGCGCGACCGCGAGCACGGCTACGCCGGATCGTTCTACATCTTCGGGCATGGCGGCTGCCTTGGCGATCCCGGGCATTGCGACGTGAACGAGCATGCGCGCGAGCGTTACGATTTCCGCGCACCGCACCCGCTGACGCTTGCGTCGAAGAGCGTCACGGTGACGGACGCGGTGCGCGACCTCGCCCGGACCAACAAGGAGGTCACCATTACAATTGTGCCGGTGATCACTGCCGCCAACGAACTGTGCGACACCGACAACGTGTTCCGCTGCGAGAATATGCGGCTGGTCAGCTATAACTGACTGCCCAATCCGGTCAGGACCACGGATCGATGGTTGGGCTGCTCAGGCGAGTTGCCTCGCTGCACGATTCATTCTTCTTTGAACGGCGTGAGCAGCCGCTCCGCGTTGGTCTCATAGATGCCGCGCTTCACTGTTTCGCTCAGACCCAGTTCCTCGACCGAGCGAATGCCTTCGCGGATGAACATCGGCCCGCCCTCGGGATCGAATGGGCAATCACTCGCGAACACGATGCGATCCACGCCAAAGAAGTCGAGGCCGCAACGCAGCGCCGAGGCGGAGCCGCCCAAGACCGTGTCGCCATAGAACATCTTCAGGTACTCAACGGGCTTCTTCGAGAGGCGCTTCAGTACATCCGCTTCGCTCGCATCGGCGCTGCGGCTGCCCAACTGCGCCCACAGCGTTTCGGCGCGGCCGGCGAAATAGGGGATCATGCCGCCGCAGTGATGTGTTATGATGCGGAGCCCTGGGAGACGCTCGAAAAACCCGGCGAACACCATACGTGCCATAGCGACGCTGCTCTCGAACGGCCAGCCCAATACCTGCCACACCTCGTATTTCGAGGCCGCCTCGTCCAGATAATCGGCGCGGCCACCTGGACGGAACGGATGCATCCAGATGGCAACACCATGCGCCTTTGTGGCGCGCTCGAAGACCGGCCAGTAGTCGGGATGGTCGAGCGCGCGACCGTTGACGCTGGTAAGGATTTGCACCCCGCTCGCGCCGAGCACACCGATAGCGCGGTCCATCTCGTCCACTGCCGCCGTGATGTTGTTCATCGGCAGGGAAGCCGCGAACGTCGGAAACTTGTCCGGCCACTTGCTACACATCTCGGCCATGCCGTCGTTGGCGAGCCGCGCCAGCTCGGGCGAGAGCTCCGGACCTCCCAACATCTCCGGGCTCGGCACTGCCAGGGTCAGCACCTGCTTAAGGTCAGGCCATTCCTTTAGCATTTCGACCCGCGCCTCGATATCCCAGAGCATCCGGAGATTCGTCATGCGCCGGACAATGCCGGGATCGCGGGAGTGCTGCTTGAGCGCCTCGAGATAGGCCTCCGGCATGACGTGGTTGAAGATATCGATGCGGCTCATGCGATGTCTCTTCTCCCGTTACCTTCGCCCGGGAAAACCTCCTGCTTCGATGAAGACAACCGTGCTGCAGCGAGGGCAAAAGTTTGAGTGCTTCTTCCGCCCACTGTCACCGATATCGGTAAACGTTGGCAGCTTGCCTTGGGCGGAAAAAATCACAATCGTTGACTGCGACAACCTCAACGAAGGCAGAGCCGGTTTGCTTCTGACATTGCTGACAATGGCAGATAGAGGTCACCACCGGATCACCCGACACCGCCACAGAGACAACCGCCGATCAAATTTGTCATTTGTCACCCCCTGGTCGTAGAGACTTGGACGATAGCGCGTCGTCCGGGCGCGCGTCGACCCAGAGCATTGGCACCAGAAGATGACGGCTGTGGCCAATCACTGTGATCCGCTTCACAAGTCTTGCCGCCGCCATCCAGTAATGTGACGCAGGTTCCGGTCTCCCGGCGGGGGAAACTATGATCGACCTTCGATGCTATCAGAGGGAGTCGAGCCGTTTCGAGCAACTCTCTCTCAAGGACCTGCTCGAAGCGCGCGATCAGTACCACATTCATCTCATGCGGCATCCTAACGTCGTCGCGACGGCGGTCGGCCGCTATCGTATCCGCAAGAAAGAAGACTGGCCGACCAACCATGACGGCTGCCGCCCGGCGAAGGGCGAGCGGACGCTGGTGAATTCAGAGGTGCGTCCATACTCGTGGCCGGCGGTGCTGGTGTTTGTCGAGAAGTGGGAAGACACCGACGCATTCGGCGGCAAGGGCGGCCAATACCGTCCGGATCAGATGGTGCCACGCACACTCTATCTGCCTGATGGCCGCGAGGTACCGGTCTGCGTCATCTTGGCGCCGCGGCAGGCGCGCACCGATGTCACGGCGCCGCCGATCCGCTATCCGCTCAACAACATTGGCGGCGGCTACCCGGTTGTCGCCGATGTGCAGGGGCAGAGCCATGTGGCGACGATTGCCTGCCTGGTCGGCGATGGCCACAAAGTATATGCGCTCACCAACCGCCACGTCGCCGGCGACATGGGCGAGGTCGTTTATGCCAAACTTGGTGGCAAACAGATCCGCATCGGCGTCAGTTCCGGCAAGCAACTGACTCGCCTGCCGTTCGCCGAGCTGTACCCCGGTTGGCCGGGGCGCGATACGTTCGTCAATCTCGACATCGGCATGATCGAGGTCGACGATCTCGATCTGTGGACCGCGAAGATCCGTGACATCGGCACGATGGAGCCGATGGCCGACTTCGCCGTCGACAATCTTTCGTTGGCACTGATCGGCTGTCATGTGCGCGGGCATGGCGCGGCAAGCGGCGTCATATTGGGAGAGATCCACGGCCTGTTCTATCGCTACAAGTCGCAGGGCGGCTTCGAGTACGTGGCCGACCTGTTCATCGGGCCGCGTAGTACTGGTGAGGCGCATGCCAGGCAGCAGGCAGCCTTCGCGACGCATCCTGGCGACTCAGGAACGCTGTGGCTGCTGGAACCGATCGAGCCAGGCAAGGGAGCACCAAAGTTTCTGCCGCTTGCGATGCAGTGGGGACAGAACACGTTCGGCGCGCGCCGGGGGACGGGTGCTCAGACCTATGCGCTGGCAACGCTGCTCAGCCGAGTGTGCGCTCTGCTGACCGTCGACCCGATCCGTGACTGGAACCTC
>JBKPOG010000176.1:0-55764 GCA_046732975.1 Pseudomonadota bacterium | reverse complement strand
GTGCTGGAGGCGCACATTCGTGCTGCAGGTGGGCGGTTCCGCGGGGTCCGGCATTCCGGCAACTGGGACGCTGATCCGATCATTGGCAACGGAGCTCCAGGTCCCGACACCTATCGGCGCGGCGACTTCCGGGCGGGGCTTGCGCGATTGTCGGCACTCGGCTTGTCGTTGGACGCATGGGTATTCTTCACGCAACTTACGGATGTAATCGACCTTGCACGTGCTTACCCCAGCACGAATATCATCGTTGGACACGTCGGCGGAGTGCTGGGTTATGGTCCCTATGCCGGGAAGCGGGATGAGGTATACGCTACGTGGAAGAGGTCGATCACCGAATTGGCGAAGTGTCCCAACGTGACCATGAAACTGGGCGGAATGATGATGCGAGCCGCGCTGTACGACTATAAGGCGGCGCAGCGACCTATAAGTTCGGAGGAGCTGGCGGCCGCCTGGCGCCCATACATGGAGACCTGTATCGACCTGTTCGGCGCACGGCGATGCATGTTCGAGAGCAACTTTCCAGTGGAAAAGATGGGGATCGGCTGGGTCGCGCTGTGGAACGCGTTCAAGCGCATTGCCGCAGGCGCGTCGGAGGATGAGAAGCATGCGCTATTCTACGATACGGCGAAACGGACATATCGGCTATGAGTGACACCAGTCATCAGGAACGGATCCTGGATCAATTCAGTCGGCAGGCGATGCCGTTCAGTACCGCGGCGCCCATCAAGGACGCCAACGCGCTCCGAATGATCGTTGAGGCAGCAGCACCGAAGCCCAGCGACACACTTCTGGACGTGGCATGCGGTGGTGGCATCGTGGTGTCAGCCTTTGCGCCGCACGTAAGGCACGCAACGGGCATCGACATGACCCCTGCGATGCTTGAGCGCGCGCGGCAACACGCAGCCGAGTGCGGCGTTATGAATGTCACCTGGGACCGCGGCGACGTCACGGCTCTGCCGTACGCCGATGGTGCATTCGACATTGTGGTGACGCGGTTCTCCATGCACCATTTCCTCGACCCTCTTGGCGTCATGCGCGAGATGGTGCGCGTCTGCTCCGCAGGTGGTCGGGTGGTCGTGGTCGACATGTATGCCTCGGACGACCCTTCCAAAGCCGCGGAGTGGAACCGGGCAGAGAAGCTGCGCGATCCGTCGCATGTACGATGCTTGGCACTAGGGGAGCTGAAGGGACTTTTCCGATCGGCAGGATTGCCGACCCCGCGCGCCAACTTCTACGAACTGCGCGACGAGATCAGGAACCTGTTGGCTCGCTCATTTCCCAATCCGGGCGATGACGTGAAGATCATTGAGATGTTCGCTGCATCGGCCGACGACGATCGGCTAGGGATTCCGGTGCGCCGGGTTGGCGAGCGTATCGATTACGCCTATCCGATTGCAATTCTGGCGGCCGAACACGCTTAAAGGCGCGGCTAGCGACAGGGCATGACTAGCCAAGATACGCCCGTCTGACTCGCTCATCGTCCAGCAGTTCGTGGCCGGGACCATCCAGCACGATTCGGCCGCTTTCGAGCACGTAGCCCCGATCGGCGATCCCCAGTGCCATCGGCGCGTTCTGCTCAACCAGCAGGATGGTCACACCCTGCTGGTTGATCCGCCTGATCGTTGCGAACACCTGCTCCACCAGCATCGGCGCCAGTCCCATGCTGGGTTCGTCCATCAACAGCACACGTGGTCGCGCCATCAGCGCGCGCGCCGCGGCCAGCATCTGCTGCTCGCCGCCAGACAGCGTCCCTGCAAGCTGCTTCAATCGTTCGCGCAAACGAGGAAACAGCACCAGCATCTGTTCCTTGTCGGCCACCACATCGCGCCGATCACGCCGGGTGAAGGCACCCAGGTCCAAATTCTCACTCACCGTCAGACGACCGAAAATGCGGCGCCCTTCAGGTATATGCACCACACCACAGGCCGCAATCTCGTGCGCACCGAGACCAGCAAGCGAGCGTCCTGCGAACCAGATGGCGCCTTGCCGCGGATGCAGAAGGCCGCTGATCGCGCGCAGCGTGGTCGATTTGCCGGCGCCATTGCCGCCGACCAAAGTGACGATTTCGCCCTCCTCGACAGCAAGCGAGATGCCTTTCAGCGCCTCGATCTTGTCGTAGAAGACATGGATATCAGCAATCTCCAGCAGCGCCACGCTGTCACTCCACTGCTGTGGCGGCTTTGCCGAGATAGGCTTCGATCACCGCTGGATCCTGCTGCACGCGCGCTGGCAGGTCCTCGGCAATCTTCACCCCGTGGTCCAGCACCGTGACCCGATCCGACATCGACATTACAACGCGCATCTGGTGCTCGATCAGCAGAATGGTTATGCCGAACTGCGTCCGGACCTGGCGGATGAAGTCCATCATGTCGGAGGTTTCGTGCGGGTTCATGCCTGCGGTAGGTTCATCCAACAGGAGCAGCCTGGGCTTCGTCGCGAGTGCGCGGCCGATTTCCAGGCGCCGCTGCTCGCCATAGGCGAGGTTGCGCGCCAGGATATCGCCGCGCCCGCGCAATCCGACGAAATGCAGCAGCCGCATCGCCTCATCATGCGCCCCCTGCTCGTCGCGCATTGTGAAGGGCGTGCGCAACACAGCGCCAAGCCAAGTGGAGCGCAGATGCAAATGCATTCCCACCAGCAGGTTCTCGATCGCCGTGATGTTTCGGAACAAGCGGATGTTCTGATAGGTCCGGCTTATTCCGGCGGCGGCGACACGATCCGGTGTCAGGCCATCGACTCGCTCACCGGCAAACCACACCTGGCCAGAACTCGGCCGCAGATTTTGGGTGATGCAGTTGAATACCGTGGTTTTACCGGCACCGTTTGGCCCGATGACGCTGTGGATGCTGCGTTCCTCTACGGCAAGGTTCAGGTCGGCGATCGCGGTCAGGCCGCCGAAGCGCATTGTCAGGTGATCGCAGCGAAGCAGTGGCTCCATCATTGACTATCTCAGCTGCGCTGGCACGGCATCGGCGCCGGCATCGAGTGCCAGTGTCTCGTCGGCCGCGTGCAGCTCTCGTTGCCGGACATCAGATGGCCACAGCCCCTCGGGCCGAAGCCGCATCATGACAATCAGCACCGCGCCATAGAACAGATAGCGGTACTCGCCGAATTCGCGCAGCAGCTCCGGAAGGCCGATCAGCACGATGGAACCGAGAACCACGCCAGGCAAACTGCCCATGCCGCCGACAATGATCAGCGCCAGGACGTTGATCGAGATCAGCAGTTGGAAACTTGACGGATAGACCGACGTTAGCATCGTCGCGAATATCGATCCGGCCAGTCCGGCGAACGCTGCGCCAAGACCATAGGCAAGCAGCTTCGCCCTTATCAGGTTTATTCCGAGTGCCTGCGCCACGTCCTCATCGTCGCGCAATGCCTCCCAGGCGCGTCCCAGCCGTGAGTTCTCCAGACGCCAGGCGACAAAGGCAGCCACCGCGGACGCCACGAGCGTCAGGTAGAACAGCGATACCGGGCTGCCGAGGACGAAGTTGCCGATGCGGGGCTTGGGTATTTCCAGAATGCCTTGCGCGCCGCCAAGCAGCGGTGCAGCAAAGTCAGACTGCACGATTACGCGAACGATCTCGCCCAGGCCCATTGTCGCAACCGCCAGATAGTCGCCACGCACGCCGAGTACCGGCAAGCCAAACAGCACGCCGACGACCACCGCAAGCAGTACCGATATGGGCATCGCCATCCAGAAGGGCAGATCCGCCAATGCGTGTGCCGACCCGGCCGTAAGGAGTGCCGTGCTATAAGCGCCGACTGCGAAGAATGCGACAAAGCCCAGATCTAGCAGGCCGGCAAGGCCGACCTCCAGGTTCAACCCCATTCCCATCAGAATGTAGAGACCGACCAACATCAGCACCTGACCAACGTAAGAGCCGGCCACTGCAGGCAATACAATCAGGATCGCCAAAGCGATGCCGGCTCGGATCATGCGCTCGCGGCGGTGGTCGCCGCCGACATTGCGTTCAGCGCGCATGCGCCAGACGAAGCCCAAGACCTCGCTGAACAGAGCGGCCAGGACGAATATCGTGATGGCGCCCTGAAGGCTCAGTCCTTCCCAGGTGTAGACAAAATCCCGGAAGTCGCCGACAGGTCCTTCGTATTGCTGCAGCATGAGCTGGATCAGCTCTTGAAACACGCCCGCGACCGCGACTGAGATCGTCCCCGGAAAAACCGCGCGCCGCACCAAAGGGGAGCTATTTCGCAACAGCGCGCCGCCGAGACCGGCAATCGCGCCGCCGCCAATTAGGATTGCGACACCAGCCGCAGGGCCAAGGCCCAATGTGAGCATGTCGAGCAGATCGTGCGACAGCGCGATAAAGACTGAATTCAGCGGCACCAGCGACATCACTGCCAACAGCGCAGCCAACGGCACAGCCGTGATGGCGCCGGCCACCGCACCGAAGACCTGGCGCTGCGCCATCGCACCGGCACCGCCGGCGAGCAGCAGCAGTGCGGCTTGCCCAAGCGTCAGCGCATCGACGATGATCCAGCGCTGGTGCATCGCGAGCAGCACACCCACGGCCGCCAGATGCACTGCGCCGGCGCCAAACCCGAGACCGATCAATGCAGCGCGCCGCATCACGCGCGCTTTCTCGCCAGCGCCTCGCCCAACAGGCCGTGTGGCCGGAAAATCAGCACCATAATCAGCAGGGTGAAAGCGATCAGGTCACGTAACTGATACGGCGCAGGAATGCCGATACCGTCAAGAAAGAGCGTGGGTCCGACCGATTCCACCATGCCCAGGAAGAACCCGCCCAACATGGCACCGGGAATGTTGCCGATACCACCAAGCACCGCGGCGCCGAATGCCTTGATGCCGGGCGTGAACCCCATCAGAAAATAGACCTGCTTGTAGACGAATGCGTAGAATACTCCGGCAATGCCGGCCATCGCGCCACCGAGCACGAAGGTGAACACCACCACCTTGTTCACGTCGATGCCCATCAGTGCCGCCGCCTCGCCGTCCTCGGCCACCGCCCGCATCGCAGTGCCCATGCGCGTGCGCTGCACGATCAGGTACAGCAAGCCCATGAACAACAATGCAAGGCCGATCACCAGCACATCGATGCGCGGGACGTTGAAGCCAAGCACATGGAAGGCTGCGCGCTGCCACGGCGGATCGGGATAAGACTTCACCGCGGAACCGAACATGCCGCGGAACGTCTGCTCCAGGAAAAACGACACGCCGATCGCGCAAATCAACGGCGCCAGTCCAACGACACGGCGAAATGGCCTATATGCGATCCGTTCCGTCAAGACAGCTACACTGGTTGAGACGATAACGGCGACCAGCAGGACCGCCGCCATTGCAACCACCGGCTGGTCCTCTAGGAAGCCCGATCGGTCGAGGGGCATGGCAACGAAATAGCCGGCAAAGGCGCCGGTCATCACGATGTCGCCGTGTGCGAAGTTGATCAGCCGCAGCACGCCGTAGACCATCGTGTAGCCCAGCGCGATCTGCGCGTAGATACTGCCGATGGTGAGGCCGAACATGATGAAGTCGAACCACTGAGCCGCGTTATAGCGACCCTTGATCAGGGTGCCGGCGGTGCCGATGACAACGACGGCCACGACACCGACGCGCAGTCCCCACAGAACGACATCGACCGCATTGAGCCGGGCGATGTAGCGACCGACCACCTAAGGCCAGATCTTCTTCGGGTTCTTACCCACCCCGAATGTCTTCGGATCGGATGAGGTGAACTCCAGCACCGACGGCTTGAACTGTGAGCATTCGCCGTATTGATCGCAGGCGATCGGACCGCTGATGCCGTCGAACTTGATGGCGAATACCGCGTCACGCAGTGCCTTCTTGCCAATGTAGAGGGCGCCGTCCTTGTCGGTCTTGGCGACCTTCTCGATCGCCTTTATGGCCAGCATCGCGCCGTCATAGGCGTTGGCGTGGTAACCCGAGATCGGCGCCTCGTTGTAGGCCTTCTTGTACTCATCGACGAACTTGGGATAATTCTGGCCCATCGCCTCCGGCGACAGATCAGGGTAGCCGATGATGAAGCCAACGACCCCGGGACCCGCTGCCTCGATAAAGTCGGCCGACAGCAGCGAACCGCCACCCATCAGCTTGGTCTTCTCCAGCCCCGGCGTCCCTCTGGCTTGCCGGACAATCTGCGCCGCAGCAGCGGTGAAGACGGGGAAGTAGATCAGGTCCGGCTTTTCGCTGGCGATGCGTGTCAGCAGCGGCTTCATATCGACGTCGGTCGGCGCGATCGCTTCCTGCGACAGCACCTTGCCGCCCATTTGCTTGAAATTGTCAGCCATCACCTGTTGCAGTTGCTGGGCGTATGGACTGCCATCGTGAATGGTGACCACCGACGGCGCCTTGAGAACGTTGTGTATATACGTCGCGTCTGCCTTCCCCTGCTCGGCGTCGCTGAACACGGTGCGGGCGAAGCCGTCATATTCCTTCTTGCGTGTCGACGCGGTGAGCGCGGGAGCGGTGCAGGCGGTACAGATATCGACGATGCCCTGCTGCCAGAGAATTGGCGCGCCGGGCGTGGCGGCGGACGAACAGGCAGGACCAAGCACGATCACGGTCTGCGGATTGGCCGCCAGCTTGGTAGCCGCGGTCTGGCCCCCTTCGGCATTGCAGCCATCGTCCTCCGCATTCAGCTTCAGCGGGTGGCCGAGAAGCTTGCCTCCCACGTCCTTGAACGCAATCTCAACGCCGCGTTTCTCGTCAAGGCCGAGGGCGGTGTCGGCACCGGATAAAACCCAGTAGGCGCCAATCTGAATTGGTGCGCCCTTGGCAATACGGATGACGCCAAGATCATCAGTGACCGGACCGACGGTCGCGGCCATTGCGGCCTGCGACGCGCAGAGCAGCGCAACGCCGGCGCTCCATTTCAGCAACGCCCCCAAGCTCACCTCCTGTTATAGCGGCTGTTCGCCGTCGCCAGAAACTGTGGGACGTGGCTGCGGATGAAGTCAACAGGTGTGGTAAGAGCGGTGCGTTACAATAGGGGACACCAGGAGCATGCCCAGTCAGCTCGAACAGGAGATCGACGAGCTTTGTGCCGCAGCGCGGCAATACGACACGCGTTACCAACGTATTTCCAATTTGATTTGGCCCAATGGTGCTCGCATCGCGGTCAACTTTACGGCCGATTTCGACGCCATGCTGCTGCGCCGACTGCTGAACGAGCCGCCCATGCAGCTTGCCAAGGGCGAGTTCGGGGGACGTGTAGGCATCTGGCGGCTGATCGAGTTGTTCGACTCGCATCGCATCAAAGCCACGATCTTCACGCCAGGCAGGATATGTGAGCTGTATCCGCAGGCACTGCGCGCGGTGACACGCAGCGGGCACGAAATTGCCGATCACATGTGGGAACACCACGTGCCCAAGGACCCTGCCCTGGAACGTGACCACCTGCTGAAGACCGCGGCAGCGCTGGAGGCGATTGCCGGACGGCGGCCGGTGGGAACGCGAAGTTCGCACTCCTTGGAACTGCTACGGAAGGAAGGATTTTTATACGTTTCCGAGGACTCTGCCGATCATCGGCCGTACTACGTGCGCGACGCCTCTGGCGCCAATCCGATGCTGAACCTGCCATTCCATTATGCCATCGATGACGCGATGTTCTACAGCTTCGCCTGGTTGGGCAGCGGCAACGCGGCGCAGCGGATTACCGATCCGGACCGTGTGTTCGATCTGTGGTGGGCAGCGTTCTGGCAGCAATACCAGGTCGGGGGCTACCTCAATGTTGTCGTGCACCCGTTCGTGTCCGGGCGCGCATTGCGCATCGAGATGATGGACCGGCTGATCACAAGGATGAAGACGCTGCCGGGCGTGTGGTTTGCCACCTGCGAGGATGTGGCACGTCACTGCCTTGTGCACTACCCCGTCAAGGAGGCTGTGTAATGCCGTGGAAACAAGACTACACGATCTCGGACGAGATCGCATTGCGCGACGACGAGGTACGCTGGCCCGATGGCAACCGATGTTGCGCCACCATCACGGTGGATCTCAGCGTGGCGCGCGGCCCCGAAGGGACCCGCGCCGCAGACCTGATGCATCCGGACGCCTACTTTGCTGCCCACGACGGACTTGACCAGCTTGTTGCTCTGCTCCGTCGCTTCGACCTCAAGGCGACATTCGCCGTCCCAGGCGTCATCGCGCAGTTGCGGGCGGAACGGCTGCGTGACCTGCTGGCGGAAGGGCACGAGATCGCGGGGAATGGCCTGAAGCACGAGGACGTCAGCGGCTTGAGCGCAATCGAGGAAAAGGAACGGCTTGAGCTGGCGACCGACATATTGACACGAGCGACCGGACAGCGTCCCGCCGGCTGGTTCTGCTTGCCGCGGCAGGCGGATCCATTTGCCGGAGGCACAATCAGCCCGCAAACAATGGATTTGCTGATTGACGCCGGTTACGAGTACATGGGGAATGGCCTGGCAGATGATCTGCCGCATTATTGGGTCACCGACTTCGCTTCGCGTCGGGCACTTTTGACTTTGCCGTATTACTATCACTTCGACGACCAGTGGTTCCTGCTGTTTCCACGCCGTGGAACGGGTCTGGAGCACGCTGACGATCTGTTCCGCAATTGGCGGGCCGAATTCAACGCGCAGTACAAGCGGGGACGGCAGTTCAGCATGGTGCTGCATCCGGGCATGGTAGGATGGGCGCACAGGCTGCAATTGCTGGAGGACTTCCTGGCTCAGGTGCGCAGGTATCCTGGGGTATGGAATCCTTCAAGTGTGGAATGTGCACGATACTGGAAAGCGACCTATCCGGCCGATGAATACCTCAAGTTGGAGCCGGGCATTTGGCGCGATTATCCAGGGAGTATCAGCTAATCGTCAGTCGAACAGCGCCAGATCGATGATATCGCCCATCCGGTTGTAGCCGGCATCGCTCGGGTGGAGGTGATCGCCGCAATCGTACAACGGCAACATGCTGGTCGGGTGTTCCGGGTCACGCACGCCCGCGTCGAAGTCGATCACCGCATCGAACGCGCCGCCGTTGCGGATCCAGGCATTGACCGACTGTCGCACCGCCTCGCGTGCAGGTGTCCAGGCGCCGACCAGAAAAGTCTCGTTCTCAAAGGGCATCAGTGTGCCGCCGAAGATTTTGATGCCTCGCGCATGGGCACGCAGCGCCATCTGCTTCAACCCAGCGATCATCTGCTCGACCGTCACCTCTTCCTCAGGCTTGGCCCAGCGGTTGCGCAAGTCGTTGGTGCCCAGCAGGACGATGACATGCGTCACACCCGGCTGCGCCAGCACGTCCCGGTCGAACCGACGCAGTCCGCTGTCGCCCCGAATATCGTGCAGGATGCGGTTGCCGCCGAGCCCCTGGTTCATCACTCCCATCGGTCGACCGCCGCGTGCGATCAGCCGGCGGGCGAGTTGATCGGGCCATCGGCAGAATGCGTCGTGCGTGGAGATATTGGCGTCCGTGAGCGAATCGCCCAGCGCAACGATGCCGCCGGTATTTACCGATGCCATCACGTCGATGCCGACGAAGAAGAACCAGTCGTCGGTGATGCGGCCAACCGGCATCACCGGCTCGGCAGAAAAGTCGCCAGGTGGCGAAATGTAATTTGTCTGCCGAGCATAACGTCCGGTAATCCCGAAGCTTGTCGGCAGCTCCTCGGGCAGCCAGAAAGTGACCACCAGGTCCGACGACGGCGCCACCGACAGCTGCACAGGATCGCTCAGCAACAGCGAACCCGCCGCGATAGTGGCGGACGTCGCACTACCGAATGTCAGCACCCGATCGGAGCTCCCAACTATTCCTGGTCCGGAATCACGTAGCCCAAGATGCGCGGCTCCAATAGTCAGCGGCCCGACACCATACGCATTCGACAACCGCACGCGCAGCGTGTCACCCCCAATGCTGATGCGCGCATTCATCCGTAGTGTCTGGTTGCTTAATGCAGCGCCTTCCGCAGGAGCAGGCGCTGTCGCCCATGTTCCGACCCAATGCACTGCGCTCGTCATGGCGTAACCTCACTTGGACGGGGCGTACGCCAATTGTGCCATGCCCCCGCGGCGTGGAACAGCATCAGGCCCATGGCACAACAATGGAGCCACTTTGCCTGCCGCCCGGCCGCGCGACCGGATGCAACCACCCTGCTGTTGCCAGCGGCAATGTCGCAAAACGGGACACGTTAAAGTCGTAGTTCCCGCGCACGTGGCAACCAAAACTTAGCAGTGTTGCGGTTTGACAACACGCAATTTCACTCACAAGCGGAATTATCACAGTGGCGAGAAAACTACCTATGGTTGATTGCTGATCCGGACGTATGCCGGGTAGGGTCCGCCGCTTTTTTCGCGGCTGACAAGATGATGCGGGATCATGGAAGTTCACCGCGCCACTGTGATGGGAGATTGGCTTGGCAACGTTCACCTGGGTTGGTGGCACCAGCAGCGACTGGACCGATGCAACAAACTGGTCGCCAGTTGGTGTCCCGAACGACGGCACTGCCACGGCGATCGTCAACAGCCCTGCCAATGACGCGAACATCATCAATGGGGGCGCCATCACGGTGGGCAGCCTCAGCGTTGGCGGCACCGGGATTTCTGCTGGACAGGTCATCGTCGGCGGCAGCCCTGAGATCGGCCTCGGCGGTGGTGGTAGTCTGACGGCATTACAGTCTATCGTGCTGACATCCACCGACGAGAACGGTGCTTTGATCGGTGGTTCCAACGGGGTGGTGACGACGCCAAGCATGACCGTCGCCGCTGGTGTGGCGATCGGCGGCGGTGGCACGTACGACGTCACCAATCTTGTTAACAACGGTATGATTCTGGCGGACGGTGGCCGCCCCGGCCTGGCACTCGGTCCTGTCGTAGTGCAAGGCAGCACTATTTCCGGCACAGGGAATCTGGAAATCCACAACAGCTCAACGCTGGAGATCAATGCGGCGACCTCGCAGCCTGTCACTGTAGTCGAAGACCCAGGCGACGTCGCAACTCTCATTCTGGATTCGCCGGGAACGTTCAAGGGAGCGGTGACACTGGCGAACCCGAATTCCCAGTTGAACCTGTTCTTCAAGGGCCAGACGCCGACCGGTGTCAGCTTGCAGAGCGGCGCGCTGATCGTCACGGGTGCGGGCGGCGCTCAGCTCGATGCAATCCCGCTGACCAGTCCCAACGCCATCACCTTTAGCGTGGCGACGTCGACAATTGCGGGCTATGGGGAAGTTTCACTCGGTCTCGACACCACTGCCCCCGCAGTGACGTCGGTAGCAGCGACCCCCTCAGATGCGATACTCGGTGCTGGTGCGCCAGTAAGCTTGGCGCTCAATTTTAGCGAGACAGTGCTGGTAGGTACATCCGGCGGCACGCCGACACTGTCTCTCAACAACGGCGGCACCGCCACGTACGTATCTGGATCGGGAACTAACGCACTGACGTTCGGCTATACCGTTGCAGGCGGCCAGGACACATCCGATTTGGCGGTAACGGCTGTCAACCTAAATGGCGCGACGGTGAAAGATCAGGCGGGCAATGCGGCGATTCTGACCGGCGCGGCAGTCAACCCCCCTGGCATCTTGGCAATCAAACCCACTGCCGTGAGCGGCTTCGACACCACTACCGGCCAACCCGTGGCCTATACGGGGCCTGTTACCAATCTCCAGAACGAATATGTCAACCTCACAAGCCACAATCTGAACGTTGCAACGGCGACGCCCAACTGGTTCGTCCATTCAGGCAGCGGCGACGATGCCATCACGGTCAGTAGTGGCACTAACGTGTTGGATGGTGGTACTGGATCGAACTTCCTCACCGGTGGTAGCGGAACGGATACGTTCTTCGTAGATGATCGTGCAGCAACGGCGGACACCTGGAGCACGGTCAATAATTTCCATGCAGGCGATGCAGCGACAATCTGGGGGGTCACTGCACAGGACTTCGGCCTCAATTGGATGGATGGGCAAGGCGCAGCCGGCTTCACCGGTTTGACGCTGCACGCCACGGCAGCGGGCAAACCCACGGCGTCATTGACGCTAGCCGGCTTTACCAGCACCGATCTCAGCAATGGGCGGCTCTCGGTAAGCTTCGGCACCGATCCGGCCAGTGGTAGCGCGTACATGTATGTCCACTCGAATAGCTAGTTCAGGTTGGGCGCTGGGATCGGCCTGTTGGCCCTGCGAATTTTTCCTGGTAACAGAAGCCGTCACTCGGGTAGGTGGTAGGCTGCGCGCAGACCACACAGCCACGCCGCGGCGGGCTGACCGCGTTAGGCTGGGGCGATGATTTACAACGGCCGCTCAGCAACGCTGTTGCCCCCAATGGTGTCACCTCGGTTGAACCGGTAAGCTCAACCGAGCCGCGACGCGCAAAGGGGAAGCAACAATGCGCTCTACCATGGCGATGCTGTTTGGGCTGCTGGTCGCCTCCGCTGCGCCAGCTAGAGCAGCCGAACCGATCACCATAGGCTTTGCTGAGGCATTGACCGGCGGGTTGGCGGTGGTGGGTAAGTCGGGTGTGCTGGCAGCTCAGATCTGGGCCGACGATATCAATGCCAAAGGTGGCCTGCTGGGAAGACCAGTGAAGCTGTTGTTCTACGACAACCAAAGCAATGCCGCGAATGTACCGGGCATCTACACGAAGCTGCTCGACGTCGACCACGTCGATCTGATCGTCTCGGGCTATTCCACCAACATGACCGCGCCGGCAATGCCGGTGGCGATCGCACACAACAAGCTGTTCGTCAGCCTATTCTGCCTCGCGGTGAACGCCGAATTTCACTTCCCGCGCTACTTCTCCATGTTGCCGACAGGGCCGGATCCGAAGCACGCCTTTTCCAGCGGCTATTTCGAACTGGCGGTTGCACAGAATCCAAAGCCGCAGACGGTGGCGATCGTGGCCGCAGACGCCGAGTTTGCCAAGAACGCCTCGGATGGCGCACGCGACAACGCCAAAGCGCTTGGGTTGCGCATCGTGTACGACGCCAGCTATCCGCCAACAACCGCCGATTACACGCCTGTGGTCCGCGCAGTGCGGGCAGCGAATCCGGACGTGGTCTACGTCGCATCGTACCCGCCCGACACCGCGGGCATCCTGCGGGCCGCGAACGAAATCGGACTGAAGGCAATGCTGTTCGGCGGCGCCATGGTCGGGCTTCAGACCACCGCGCTAAAGACGCAGCTTGGGCCGCTACTCAACGGCATTGTCGTGAACGAGAACTGGCTGCCGGCGCCCACCATGCAGTTTCCCGGTGTACTCGACTTCCTCAACCGATATCAGGCCAAGGCAGTCAACGAAGGCGTCGACCCCTTGGGCTATTTCCTGCCACCATGGGCGTATGCACGCATGCAGCTGATGGCACAAGCGATCGAAGCCACACAGAGCATCGACGATGGCAAACTCGCCGATTACTTCAAAAGCCACACGTTCAACACGATCATCGGCGACGTAACGTTCGGTAAGGATGGTGAGTGGACCGCACCGCGTGTCGTATGGACCCAGTTCCAGGGCATTAAAGGCAACGATCTGGAGCAGTTCAAGGATCCATCAAAAGAGGTCGTGCTGCTGCCACAGGAACTGCAGTCGGGAAAACTGATCTGGCCGTATTCGGCGGCCAGGCAATAGCCACGCCGCGTCTGGCTACTCTGATCCGGGACGCCTATCGTATTCGCGAAACGACACGACAACGGAGACCCGGCCGATGACCCACCGGCGCTATTGGGTGTATTTCCTGCTGTTTCTGTTTAACATCATTTGCTACCTTGACCGCATCAATATGTCGGTTGCTGGCCGCTCAGTCGCGCAGGAGTTCGCTCTTTCGCCTGTCGCACTCGGCTATCTGTTCTCCTCCTTCCTTTGGGCCTACGTCGTCATGATGTTGCCAAGCGGCCGCCTGGTGGACAGCCTTGGTGCTCACCGCATGGCCACAATCGGCGCAACGGTCTGGTCGATCGCGCAAATGCTCAGCGGCACGGCAACTGGTTTCGTTACCATGCTGCTGACCCGTCTCGGTCTTGGCGCGGGCGAGGCACCGACCTTCCCGGTCAGCTACCGCGCGGTGCGCGACTGGGGTCCCTACACTGAACGCGGCATCGCCGTCGGCTGCATCCAGGCCGGAACGCTGCTTGGTCCTGCACTTAGCGCGCCCCTCGTGGCGTGGCTCATCAGTGCGACATCATGGCGCATGTCGTTCTTTGTCACCGGCGCCGTGGGCCTCATCTGGGTCGTCGTGTGGAGCGCTCTTGTCTCTACGCCAGAAAAGACGCGCTGGATTCCTGAACCCGAACGTCAGCGCATCCTGACCGAACGCCACGCCGGTGAGGTAATGGCTGCGGGCGGCGTCGGCTATCGTGGCCTGCTGCGCTCGCCATCGATGTGGGGCCTCGCCATTTCACAAGGCACCGCCGTCTATTCGGTCTATCTCTATCTCAGTTGGCTGCCGGATTATCTGCAGACCGCGCGCGGACTCTCCATTGTGAAGTCCGGCCTGTTCACCTCGGTGCCCTTCCTGATCGGCGCCGCCATCATCATCCTGACCAACTGGATTGGCGATCGGATGTTGACCCACCAGACGATGCACCAGGGCGCAAGGCGCATGGTCGTCGTAGCATGTCTGTTGCTCTGCGCACTTGGCATGGCGATCCCGTTTGTGGACTCCCTCACTCTCGTCATCATCCTGACCATCTTCCCGGTGAGTTTCGGCAATACAGCCACCGCGACCAACGCTGCGCTGTGCAACGATCTGTTGCGCTCACCAGCCGATAGCGGACGCGCATTCGCCTTTATGGTGCTCGGTGGCAATACATTTGGCCTGCTCGCACCGATCGTGACAGGCTACATTGTCAGTGCGACCGGTAGCTTCGCCTCCGCCTTCATGCTTGCCGGAGTGCTCGCGTTGATCGGTGCAGTCGTGTCGTTCACCATGACCCGTCACACACTGGGCGAGGAGGCACCAGTCGCCGTCGACGTGGCACGCGCGACCAGTTGACGCCAGCGCCGCAGGCGTCAGACTTGCTGTCGATAATCGTGGGGGATTGAACATGGCAGACGTGCACATCGTGGCAAGCAATTTTGGCTTTCCCGAGGGCCCCGTTGCCATGCCCGACGGCGCCATCATTCTGACCGAAATTGCCGGCCGCTGCTGCACACGTATCGGCCCCGATGGTGCGCGCGCAAAGATCGGCAATGCAGGTGGCGGCCCGAACGGCCTCGCGCTCGGTCCGGATGGCGCGCTTTATTGCTGCAACAACGGCGGCGGCAAGTATCCGGCCGGCCATTGGATGGCAATAGGGCCGGCCGACGACTACGACGGCGGCTGCATTCAGCGCATCGATCCGAAGACAGGTGACACGCGGGTACTCTACACGCATGTCAACGGTCACAAGCTGTCTGCGCCCAACGATCTGGTGTTCGACACACAGGGGGGCTTCTATTTCACCGATCTCGGCAAGCGCTTCGCCCGCACGCGCGACCACGGCGGCCTCTATTACGCATTGCCCGATGGCTCGAAGGTCGTCGAAGTGGCGTATCCGATCCTCAGCCCCAACGGTTGTGGCCTGTCGCCCGACGGCAAGGTCCTGTATGTCGCCGACACCGAGCCGGCCCGCCTGTGGGCGTTCGATATCGAATCTCCTGGCGTGGTGAAGAAGCAGGGATGGCCGTCGCCACACGGTGGCCGCATCATCGCTGGTCTCGGAGGGTTTCAACGATTCGACAGCCTGGCCGTTGAGGCGAGCGGCAACGTCGCCGTAGCCACCCTGCATGCCGGCTGCATCACCGTTATCGCACCCAACGGCAACGTTGTGCGGCAGGTCGCCATGCCGGATGAATTCCCCACGAACATCTGCTTCGGCGGCCCCGAGTTGCGCACCGCCTATGTCACTCTGTCGGCGACCGGGCGGCTGGGAGCCCTTGACTGGGGAGAACCAGGCCTTCGCCTGAATTTCACCTGAGTGGTTAGGAACCGTAATGCCGGTTGCTCGTTACTAACGCCTCGTTAAAGGAGCATCCAGATGAGTGAGTTCAGAGGCACTGCTCGAGATATGGGCGGTCGCGTGCAGCAGAAAGTGGGAGAGTATGCAGGCGACGCAAAGACCCAGGCGCAGGGGGTGTACAACCAAGCTGCTGGTCAGGCGGAACAACAAATGGCGCGCCTGAGCGACGTAATCCGGGATCAGCCGATCACCGCTGCTCTGGTTGCCATCGGCATCGGCTATCTGCTGGGCCGTTTCACCTGACCAAGAGTTGTCTGGCGTGATCAGTCTCTGCTGCCAATTTGCTACCTGACAGCAGGGGGAGAACACACGTGCCAGCGATCCGCAAATCGCGCGTCAGCGAGGGCTCACCTAATCCGCGCGGCGCGACGTGGGACGGCTTGGGCGTTAACTTCGCGCTGTTTTCGGCGAACGCCACGAAAGTCGAATTGTGCCTGTTCGACGATACCGGTCGCACGGAGCTGGAACGCATCGAGCTGCCCGAGTATACGGACGAGGTTTGGCACGGCTATCTACCTGAGGCGCGACCCGGTACCATCTACGGCTATCGCGTGCATGGTCCGCATGATCCGCGCAACGGCCATCGCTTCAACCCGCACAAGCTGCTGCTTGATCCCTACGCCAAGGCCTTTGTCGGGGCCTTGCGGTGGGACAACGCACTGTTTGGCTACACGATCGGAGCGCGCGACGGCGACCTGAGTTTCGACCGACGCGACAGTGCGCGCTACATGCCCAAGTGCCGGGTGATCGATCCAGCCTTCACGTGGGGGCGTGAGCGCCGCCCCGACGTGCCGTGGCACCGCACCCTGGTCTATGAGACCCACGTCCGCGGCTACACCAAGCAGCATCCTGCAGTACCGGAAAACCTGCGCGGTACCTTCTCCGGTCTCGGGCGCAAAGAGGTCATCGATTATATCCGCTCTCTCGGCGTCACCTCGATCGAACTCCTGCCCATCCATGCCTTTGTCAACGACCGGCATCTCCTGGAAAAGCACCTGACCAACTATTGGGGCTACAACACGATCGGCTTCTTTGCTCCTGATCCGCGTTATTCTGCTGTCCCGGCGTTTGTCTTTTCCGAATTCAAGGAGATGGTCGCACGCCTGCACGATGCCGGTCTCGAAGTGATTCTCGACGTTGTTTATAACCACACAGCCGAAGGAAATGAACGCGGTCCAACTCTATCGTTCCGCGGTATAGACAACGCGTCATACTACCGGCTGCTGCCCGACGAACCACGCTACTACATCAACGACACCGGTACCGGGAACACGTTCAACCTGAGCAATCCCAACGTGCTGCAGATGGTGACCGATTCTCTGCGTTACTGGGTAACCGAGATGCATGTCGACGGCTTCCGCTTCGATCTCGGCACCATCCTCGCACGCCAGCCGGACGGGTTCACGTCGGAGCACGGCTTCTTACAAAGCTGTATGCAAGATCCGGTGTTGTCGCAGGTAAAGATGATTGCCGAGCCGTGGGATATCGGCCCAGGCGGCTATCAGGTCGGCGGCTTCCCGCCCGGATGGGCGGAATGGAATGACAAGTTCCGCGATACGGTGCGAGCGTTCTGGCGCGGCGATGAGGGCAAGCTATCGGATTTGGCAACCCGACTTGCGGCATCCGCCGACGCTTTCGCCCGGCGTGGTCGCAAGCCATGGTCGAGCATAAACTTCATCACCGCGCACGACGGCTTCACACTCAATGACCTGGTCTCGTACAACGAGAAGCACAACGAGGCCAACGGCGAAAACAATCAGGACGGCCATTCCGATAACCTTTCCTGGAACGGCGGCGCCGAAGGTCCAACGGACGATCCGGAAATTCTGGCAGTGCGCAACCGGCAAAAGCGCAATTTGCTTGCGACGCTGTTGCTGGCGCAAGGCACGCCGATGATCCTGGCCGGCGACGAATTCGGCCGCAGCCAGCAAGGCAATAACAATGCCTACGCTCAGGACAACCCGCTCAGCTGGGTTGACTGGAACATACCGGAGGACGGCGCCGCGCTGATAGAGTTCGTCCGACGGATCATCGCATTGCGCGACGCTTTCCCTATCCTGCGCCGTTCTCGCTTCCTCACCGGTGAGTACAACTCCGATCTCGATGTGCGGGACGTGCGTTGGCTCACTCCGGCAGCAGTCGACATGGAGCCGGAGCAATGGCAGGACGGCAATGCTCGCTGTCTCGGCATGCTTATGGATGGGCGAGCGCAGGCGACTGGCATCAAGCGCCCCTCTATGGATGCAACGGTGCTGCTGGTGCTGAACGCCTACCACGATGTGGTGAAATTTAAGCTTCCCGAGGTGGTCGGCGGCCAGGCTTGGCGATGTCTGCTCGATACCAACCTGCCCGATCGCATCGAAACACCACGCTTCCAGACCGGTGACGAATACGAAGTGACCGGACGATCCTTGCTGTTGTTCGCGCTGCAGCCTGACAATTCGCGCTCAGTCGCGCTTGCCCGGGCACGACAGGCGCTGCGCCAGATTACCGCAACGCCACTACCTGCAATGGCTGAAGAGCCTGCCGAATGATCCTGTCCGATCCGCCAAAACCGCCTGGCCGCCCACCAGACGAACCTGATCCAGACGATCCGGTGCCGATCGAAGAGCCGCCACACCCCATACCGGTGCCCCCGACCGAGCCTCCTCCCGAGCCGCTGCGCGCTTGACAGGGCTGCGGCGCGTTGGGAGATCACCGCGATGTTCCTCATCAATGATGTGCCGCAGGCAATCGATCCCACTCTGGTCGCGCTGCTCCGTCAGGCCGAGCCCGCGACGATCGGCCACTTCCGTCATGTCGGCTTTATGGATCCGGCGGTGCGATCGCTGCTGTCTGGCCATCGCATTGCTGGCACTGCCGTCACCGTGCGCTGCTTTGGCCCTGATACCGCGATTGTCCACTATGCGTTGGGCAAGCTGCGATCAGGCGACTTGTTGGTGATCGATAGGGCGGGCGACATGCGCCACGCAGCATGCGGCGGTGGCGTGGCATTCGCCGCGCGCGAAGCGGGCTGCATCGGCATTATCATCGACGGAATGGCCACTGATATCGACGAGCTGCGTGACTACGGTCTGCCTGTCTGGGCGCGTGGCCTGTCTACGGTCACCGGCAAACGTCTTTTCTTGCACGGCGAATTCGCCACGCCGATTTCATGTGGCGGTGTGGCAGTGAACCCGGGCGACGCGATCCTGGCAGATGAGAACGGCGTGCTGGTCTTGCCACCATCCGACATCAAAACGTCGGCCGAGCGCGCCATTGCCATGCAGCAAGCAGAAAAGCTCTCGCTGGCCCGCATTGTGAAAGGCGAGCGACTTCCCGACATCAACGGCACCAACGCCCGTATCGCTGAGATCCTGGCGCAGCAGAACGGGTAACTCACGCCCGTCTGATGTTCCAGAACACTGGGCTGCTGTTTTCGACGCGGCCGAGCAGACTTTTCCGATACGCCGTTGGAATTTGGAATTGCCCCAAGGTGACTGTGGGCACCTGTTGATAATTCTCCTGCTGAATCGCCGCCGCGACCTTCTTCCGTCCTTCCTCGTCCTCCGCGTCCAGCCACTCCTGCGTCAGCCTCTCGATTTTCGGATTGTCGTACCAGCCGAACCAACCGGCCGCGCCCTGCCCCCGGAATGGTGCACTGACCACCGGGTTGATGATGAACCCACCGGTGAACCAAGTGTGGAACACCGACCAGCCGCCCTTCTCCACTGGCTCCTTGCTCGCACGGCGTTGCACCACCGATCCCCAGTCGGTCGCCACCAGTTCGGTGTTGATGCCCAGCTTTTGGAACATATCGTAGGTGATATCGCCGAGTGGCCCGATGGTCGCAAAGTCGGTGGGATTGATGATCACCACCTTCTGCCCGTTGTACCCGGACTCTTTGATCAGCTTCTTCGCCGTTGCCAGGTCGCCCTGCTGCACCGGCAAATTCACCTCGGTTCCATAGGTCGTGCCGCACGGAAACTGCGATCTGCATACACGCCATTCGGACGGATCGTTGCCGGTGATCGCGCCCATATAATCCGCCTGGTTCACCGCCGTCAGCACGGCACGGCGCATACCAACATCGTTGAATGGTGGGTGCAGATGATTGAACCGCAATCCAGCAACGTAGCCTTGCGGGTTCGAGGCGGCGAAAGCGATGTCGCTGCTTCGCTTCAGCAGAGGCACGAGATCAGCCTGCACCTGCTCGTACCAGTCAACCTCGCCATTCTGCAACGCAGCCGAGGCCGTCGCCGCATCGGGAATAATCTTCCATTCGATGCGTTCGAAATGCGCGACTTTGCCGCCCGAGGTCCATTCCGCAGGCTCCTGCCGCGGCACATAGCCATCGAACTTTGCCCAGGCGGCACTGCTGCCGGCAACGAATTGGTCCGTCACGAACCGGTATGGGCCGGAACCGATGATCTCCGTGATCGTCTTGAACGGGTCAGTCTTCGCGACCCGCTCCGGCATCATGAATGCGATCTGCGCGTCTGGCTTGGCGATTGCCTCGATCAGCAATGGGAATGGCCGCTTCAGTGTGACTTTGATCGTGCGATCGTCCGCTGCACCCCAGGTATCGACGACCTTGGCGACCGTTTGCCCGAACGTATCGCGTGCCGCCCAGCGCACCAGGCTGGCCGCACAATCCTGCGCCCGTACCGGCTCCCCGTCGTGCCACTTCAGCCCGTCGCGCAGCCTGACGAGATAGGTTCGTCCATCGTCTGATACCGTGTAGCCTTCCGCCATCTGCGGCTTCGGCTGTTGGGCGGCATTCACTCCAAACAGCGTGTCCCAAACCATCCAGGCATGGTTGGCCGTCACGGCAGCGGTGGTGATGATCGGATCGAGCAGCGTCAGGTTGGCCTGCGGCACGAATCGCAGCACTCGCGTATTCGCCGGTTGTGCGATGGAGAAGCGCGGTAGTCCTGTCAGTCCCGTCGCTGCTGCCTTCAACAATGTTCGCCGCCGCATGATGCGCTCCTTTTCTCATGCTCCTCAGGATAGCCACATCGTCCGGGCATAAAAGTCGCCATTGTGCTTATCGCTGAGTTTGAGCGAGCACGCGCTGCACCGGTCAGTAGGCCTGCGCTATCTTGGCTTGCCGCTCAGCCGCTCCAGGTCAGCAGTGCCTGCGCGCAGGCATCCAGGATGGCATCGCTGTCCATGCCATACGCCCGGTAAAGATCCGGGATATCGCCGCTCTGCCCGAACCGGTCCGGCCCGAGCGGCACGACGCGGTGTCCGCGCACCGACCCCAACCAGGCATGCGTGGCGGGATGCCCGTCCAGCACCGTCACCAACGCTGCCCCAGGGGCCAGTGGCAACAGGATCCGCTCGATATGCGGCACCACCGCGTGCCCTTGGCGCCGAGCCCGCAATGCCCCTATCCAGTCGGCGTGCAGGCGGTCCGGACTGGTGATCGCCAGCAGACCTGCCCCAGGCTCCTCGCTTACCAACTGGGCGAACGCTTCAGTCGCCTCTGGCGCCACCGGCCCCTGATATCCAATCGCGATACGTGCCCCCTGTGCCGGTGGCACCACCCAGTGGGCTCCTGCGACCACCGACGGCGCATCCAGCGTGCGGGCCGGCTGTTCGAGCTGGCGTGTCGACAAACGTAACCACACCGCCGAACCATCGAGCTGCTGCATGTGCTCGAAGCCGTGTCGCAGCAGGATCGCGAGCTCATCGACATGCGCCGGCTCGAAGCTCGCCAGCCGGTCGGCTGCGATGCCGATCAGCGGCGTGTTGATCGACTGGTGCTGCCCGCCTTCAGGAGCCAGCGTCAGTCCCGAAGGTGTCGACACCAGCAGGAAGCGGGCGTCCTGGTAGCAGGCGTAGATGAGAGCATCGAGCCCGCGGTTGACAAACGGATCATAGACCGTGCCGACCGGTAGCAGCCTTGCGCCGGTCATCGCCGGCGTCAGCCCTGCCGCCCCCAGCAGCAGAAACAGATTCTGCTCGGCAATTCCCAGCTCGATATGCTGGCCCTTCGGGGACATGCCCCACCGCTGCGCGCTGGCAAGCTTGGCGTCGCGGAACACGTCATTGCGCGTATGTCGGTCGAAGATGCCGCGCCGGTTCACCCATGGGCCCAAATTGGTCGACACCGTCACGTCAGGCGACGTGGTGACGATGTGCTCGGCCAAGGCCTTCAGTTCCCCCTGCCCTCGCCCGATCTCAGCCAGCATGTCGCCGAACCCGGCCTGCGTGGAGATCCGCCGTCCAGCAAGTTTTCCCAGCGGCAGCGCCGCGGGCACCGGCACCACGGGGGCGCCGAGCGCGCGACCTTCCGGCGTAAGCGGTGTTGCGAATGGACAGGCAGCGATGAAGCCACGCATTTCCTCTGCCGGCACCTCGAGGCCCTCGAACGGATCCCACTCGTGGCCAGGGCGGATGCCCATGGAGGCACGGAACCCCTCCATCTGCTCCTTGGTCATCAGCCCTGCGTGGTTGTCCTTATGGCCCGCGAATGGCAGGCCCATCCCCTTGATCGTGTAGGCGATGAAGCAAGTCGGCTGATCGGTCTCTGACTCGGTCCGCAGCGTATCGATCACTGTCTCGATATCGTGGCCGCCGAGATTGGTCATCAGTGCACCCAGATCATCGTCCGACAGCGGATCAATGATCGCCCGCGCCTTCGAGCGCCCGAGATCCGCCAGCAGCGCCTGCCGCCAGGATGCACCACCCTGGAAGGTCAGCGCCGAGTAGAGCGAGTTCGGGCAGTCATCGATCCATGCCCGCAGGGCCTCGCCACCCTCCTGCGCGAACGCAGCCTCCAGCTTGCGGCCGTATTTGATGGTAACGACGTTCCAGCCCATATCGCGGAACAGGCCCTCGATGCGGCCGAACAGCCGGTCGGGCACGACCGAATCCAGGCTCTGGCGATTGTAGTCGACGATCCACCAAAGGTTGCGGACGTCATGCTTCCAGCCTTCCAGCAGCGCCTCGTAGATGTTGCCTTCATCGAGTTCGGCATCACCGGCAATCGCAATATGCCGCCCGCCCGGTAACTCGCCGCGGCCCAGCCCGTGCAGCCGCACATAGTCTGCCATCAACGCCGAGAACGTGGTCATTGCGACGCCAAGGCCGACCGAGCCGGTGGAAAAATCCACTTCCGGTCCGTCCTTCACGCGCGAAGGATACGACTGCACGCCACCCAGCTGCCGCAAGCCCTGCATCTTTTCCACGGTCTGTCGGCCGAACAGGTAGTTGATCGCATGAAAAACCGGACCGGCATGCGGCTTCACCGCAATGCGGTCCTCCGGCCGCGCGATCTCGAAATACAGCGCTGTCATGATCGAGATGACCGATGCGCACGACGCCTGATGGCCGCCGACCTTCAGGCCGTCCCGGTTCGGCCGGATGTGATTGGCGTGATGGATCATCCACGACGACAACCACAGCAGCTTCTTCTCCAGCTGCTGCAAGACTCTGATCCTGTCACCCGCCGGCGGAGACGACGGTGCGGCAAGTATCAGGTTGGGATCGTTCATGCCGTTGATGTCCTCCCTAAGCCCGACGCTGTCAGGCCGTCACGCCCACCCGCGCGCTAGCCTCCTCACCGTCGTGGAGGCATTGCGCTTGCCCTCGCCGGCATAGTCCTCGTGCCAGTCCTCGATCTTCTGCGGATCATACAGGTAATTGACCATCAACGTCGCGCTCTCCTTGGCGCCCTTTTCCGAGGTGTCTCCCAGCGTGTTCAATCGCTCGATGCGCGCACCGTTCGAGAGGTGGAAATGTGCCACCGGATCTCGCGCTCGCCTGCCATTGGTCTCGACCAGCAGGTAGCGCGCGCACAGCCGCAACAGCACCGGCTCGGCTGCCTTGCGCAGACCGGCTTCCCGCCACCAGCCACGCTTGGCGACGATGGCGGCCAACGCCTCGACGCCGGAGGGCGCCGACATCGCCGATATCAGGCTCGCCGACTCATCATCTGACAGCACGCGCGAATCACCTGCACTCAACTTCCCATCCAGCCAGGCGCGGAAGCCCGGGATCGGTGACAACGTGGCAAAGGTGCGGAGGTTGCGGAATTCGGCCGACAGTTCCTCCACCACACGCTTGATCAGGAAATTACCGAAGCTGATTCCGGCCAGCCCACGTTGGCAGTTGCTGATTGAGTAGAAGATCGCCGTGTCAGCCTCGCGGGAATCCAGCAAAGGCGCCTTCTCGTCGAGCAAACTCTGCACGCTGCCGGCCAACCCCTTCACCAGCGCCACCTCGACGAAGATCAGCGGTTCGCCCGGCATCCGCGGGTGAAAGAAGGCATAGCAGCGGCGGTCAGAGTCCAGGCGGTTCTTGAGGTCCCGCCAGGATCGGATGGCATGCACCGCCTCGTAGTCCACCAGCCTCTCCAGCAGCACAGCGGGGCTGTTCCAGTCGATCCGCTGCAACTCCAGGAAGCCGATATCGAACCAGGCAGCGAGCAACCCGCGCAGATCCGCCTCCAGTGCGCCCAGCATTTTGTCGTCCTTGCGGTTGCGCAGCAGAAAGGCGCGCAGATCGACCAGGAATTTCCGACCATCAGGAATGCTGGTGAACTGCGTCAGCAGGCGTAGCCGTGGTGGTTCGAGCGCGCGACGCAACGCAGCCTTTGCCGTCGCTCGTTCTGCTGGATCCTCCGCCGCCTGCACTTCGGCATAGGCAGCCGCAACCGCATCCGGATCAGAATCAAAACTGGCGAGCGTCCGCAGGAACTCGCGCCGCCCCCCCTCATCCAGCCGCAGGTACGTCTCGGCCAACTTCGCGGCCCGATTGCGCGCGCTCACCTCGCCGCCCCGCGCTGCGAGGCAGGCGCGCATCTGTTCTGCGATGGACTCGTCCTCCACCCCTGCGGACATCTCACGCCACACGGTGGTGATGCGTCGGATGGCTCGGTCGAGAAAACCCGGTGTGGCGACTTCACTCATGGGTTCCGTCCTTGCGAGCCTTGATGCGAGAGATGTGTTGGTGACGCTGTCTCGACCAGGGCCGCCGCGATGGCGGGCAGCAGATCCTCGGCCACAAGACCTTGGCCGGCGATTGCCCCAGCGCGCCCGTGCAGGTAGGCCCCCGCTGCTGCGGCATCCCATGGTAGCATGCCCTGCGCGAGCAGGCCGGCGATGAGCCCGGCGAGCGTGTCGCCTGAACCGGCGGTAGCGAGCCAGGGAGGCGCGGACACATTGATCCCAAGCCTACCATCCGGAGCCGCGATCATCGTATCGGCACCCTTCAGCAGCACCGCCGCACCCGTACGCGCGGCCGCCGCACGGACCGCGGCTGCGCGATCGATGCCGGGATCTCCAAATGCGCGGGCGAACTCGCCAGCATGCGGCGTCAAAACGGCGGAGCCACGCAATGCGTCAGGCGAGCCAGCGAAGGCGGAGAACACATCGGCATCAGCCACCACGCGGCGCCCAGCCGACAACAATAAAGGCAGCACTTCCTTCCCCGCATCCATCCCAAGCCCCGGTCCGCACACCCAGACCTCGCGACGCTTATCCTCCAGCAGTTCCGGCAGCGACGCATCGCTGACCAGCACACCAGGCGAACCGACGCGATAGATGTCGCCACTGCCACGCGCTGCAATGGTCACGAGACCCGCACCGGCACGTCGCGCTGCATCGGCAGCAAGGCGCGCCGCACCGGTCATGGTCGTGCCGCCCACAATGGTCACGTGGCCACGGGTATACTTGTGCGACTGCGCATCTGGCATTGGCAGGCGCCACAGCTCCGGCAGATTGACGAAGCAGTTGCGTTGGACATGGTCCCACACACCCGCGGGCATCCCGATATCAGCCAGCACGATCTGGCCGCACAGTTCACGCCCGGGCAGCAATACATGACCGGGCTTGAGCCGAAAGAAGGTGACAGTCAGTTCCGCCTGAGGCGCAAAGCCACGAACCGCACCGGTCGCGCCATCAAGTCCAGTCGGTACATCGACAGCGACAACGCGCCGTGCTGCCCGCAGCACATCAGCGACGACCCCATCCACGTCGCGTGCCAGACCGGCGCCGAATACCGCATCGACCACCAACTCTGCACGCGCTGCTGCGGACGGGGCAAACGGCACCTGGGGACCCTTCCAGAATGATGCCGCGCCGGCGGCATCCGACCCGCCGCGCGGCGGGGCAAGTGCCGCCAGTACGACCGGCCAGCCTTGCTGCTGCAACAGCCGCGCCGCCACGTAGCCGTCGCCGCCATTGTTGCCTGGGCCAGCCAGTACGAGTGTCCGGCAGGGACGAACCCGGTGTTGGATCGCGCGCGCCACGGCGCGGCCGGCATTGGCCATCAGTCTCTCGCCAGCTACGCCAAGGCGCGGTGCGGCCGCGTCAGCGCGTCCCATGTCGTCCGGCGCCAACAATTCCGGTCGGCCGACGATCGTACGATACCAATCAGGGTCGAATGCCACACGTTGACTCTGTGCGGCGACACGGCTGACCTCAAGTGGTTCTTAAGGAGGGCTGGCATGACCCAGGTGGCAGTGGTCGGGGCAGGCTTGATCGGCCGCGCCTGGTCGATTGTGTTCGCGCGTGCAGGGTTCGATGTTCTGCTCTGGGACCCGATCGCACAGCAGGTCGAAGCAGCTCTTGCTTTTATCGGCGAACGCCTGCCCGAGTTGGAACAGGCAGGCCTGCTGAGGGAACCGCCGCAACTGGTGATCCGGCGGGTACGTCCTGCAGACACATTGGCCGAGGCAGTCACGCCGGCCGAGCACGTGCAGGAGAACGGACCGGAGCAGGTCGACGCCAAGCGGGCACTGTTTGCCGAACTCGATCGCCTGGCACGGCCCGAGACGGTTTTAGCAAGTTCCACGAGCGGCATACCGGCGAGCGCGTTCACAGAAGCACTGGCTGGACGCGCCCGCTGCCTGGTCGCGCATCCGGTCAATCCGCCCTACCTGATCCCCGTCGTCGAGCTGTGCCCGGCACCGTGGACCGACCCCGCCGTCGTCTCGCGCACCCGTGCGCTGATGACCAGTGCCGGCCAGGTGCCAGCGACGGTCAAAAAGGAAATGGCAGGGTTCGCGCTGAACCGCTTACAGGGTGCGCTGCTCGCCGAGGCATTCCGGCTGATCGACGATGACGTGATCTCGCCCGCGGATCTGGATGCGTTGGTCAAGGATGGGCTTGGCCTGCGTTGGAGCTTCATGGGCCCGCTGGAAACGATCGACCTCAACGCGCCGGGCGGACTGAAGGACTACTGCGAGCGCTATGGGCCGCTCTATGCGGAACTGCAGCAGCAGATGACACCACGCCCATGGGGTCCCGCGCTGACCGACAAGCTGCAGTCGGCACGGCGAGAGGAGTTGCCCGCGAACATGCAGGCGGTGCGGCAGGAATGGCGCGACCGCCGCCTGATGGCGCTGCTCGCGCATAAGGCGACGCAGCCGGAGTGACATTGCATGGGCGTATCGGGCATTCCCATATAAGTGGTCATCTGACTTGACCAGATGGAAACACGATGGACGGCGAAGAGACGATTGGAGCTGCCGAGTTCAAGGCACGCTGCCTTGAGATTCTCGATCAGGTGGCCACCCGTGCAGTCGCGCGTGTCACGATCACCAAGCGAGGTCGTCCGGTCGCGATGCTCGTGCCACTGCATGACGAGCAGGATGCGGTGCGCCATGTCCATGGCTTTCTGCGCGGATCAGTCGTCCTGTCAAAGGGCGTTGATTTGACTGCACCGACACTGGAGGAACCGTTCGACGCAGCATCCGATCGATTGCATCGATGACCGCGCCACTGGGCGGGGTGCTGCTGGATACTTGTGCTGTCATTTGGTTGGCGAATGGTGATCGCCTGCACCGCCCGGCAACCGAGGCGATCATCGCGGCGGGGCTGTCTCGTGGTATTTTTGTTTCGCCGATTTCCGCCTGGGAGGTGGGACTGCTTGCACGACCCAGCGGACGCAACAGCCCGCGATCTGAGTTTCTGCCAACTCCTCGGGCGTGGTTCGCACGAGTGATGGCTGGGCCGGGCATCAGACCGGCACCTCTCACCCCAGATATCGCAATCGACGCCTCCTACCTGCCTGGAGACATCAACGGTGATCCGGCTGACAGAATGATCGTGGCTACGGCGCGTCAGCTCAATATTCCTGTGGTGATACGTGATGCTCGGATTCTCGCCTATGCACGCCGCGGCCACGTCGTAGCGATCCGTTGCTGAGCTCGCATGGTACGCTGGTTCGCCACCCGCATCGATGCACCGCGCAGAGCGTTCCGACGCCGCTGGCGGAAGCTGCTGATGCAATCATGGGCCCTGTCTCGGTGGCACTACGGCAGATACGGGATGGTGCTCGATGGTCGTCCATCGGACCCGGTGTGGTACTTCGCCTACGGCTCCAACATGCACCACAGCGCATTCCGCGAGCGTCGCGGCATGAAGCCGACGGAATGGCGCGTCGCGCGCATACCAGGCTATCGGCTACGCTTCAATTTGGACGGTCGTCCCAAGGGCAAGGCCGCGCCGGCCAACATCTGCGCAGACCCTGACTGCGAACTTTGGGGCGTGTTGTATCGCATCACTCGACGCGAACTGCTGCGGCTTGATTCCACCGAAGGCGTACCCGGTCGGCATTACCGCCATGCCCTCGTTCCCGCCGAAGACGTCGATGGCAACATCGTTACCGCCGTCACCTACATGGCGCGAGGCAAAGAGACCGATGGATTGCCATCGCTTCGCTACATCTCGTTGTTGCGCGACGGCGCGCGCGCCCATGGGTTACCGCAGGTCTGGCTGCAGTATCTGGACAGCGTCAAGCACCATGCCGACTGAACTTGACTGACCAGGCGATCAAGCGCGTAGGCGCCATGATAGGTCAGCCATCGGCGTTTTACTCGCCGCGTGGCGGAGGGACCTATCCAAAGACAGAAAAAGGAAACGGCGCCATAAAGCTTCGCTGACTCGGGGACGCGTTCATCTCAGTCCGGAACACGACAGTGTAAAGGATGCCAATACTTGGCTTCTTGATCCGACAGCGCATCGACGCGCTCAAGCGAAAGCGTCAAGTGACCACATGCCGCCCGAGCCATCGAGCTAATCGATTGATAAACGCGAAATCTGAGCCTCGTCATTTCAAATTTCATTCACGGGCTCGTCATCTTGATGACTGTGCTGCATGAGCCTGCATAAGCCAGAACAAATATCGACAATGCGGTAAAGTGGCAGCCTTCCGGAGCAGAAATGCAATCGTTGCGGAACGTGCGCGCTGGTGAGAAGCGTGCATGCACGAGAAGTGTTCATGCATCGCGATTCCGATTGCAATGCTTCTTTCCAACTGATTACAGTGGCCATGCGCCATCCAATAGCCGCGGGTGTTGTTCACCAAGTATTCGGCGGGATAGTGCGCTCCAAAAGAACGAGGAAACAAATGTCACAAACAATGTCAGTTAACAGCGATATGCTGGCAGATGCCATCGTCAAGGCAATGCTGCGCTTGCAACAAATGAATACACAGCCCAGCAACTCCCAGACCCAGTTGCAGGCGCAGGGCATCTTCGACTCTATCGGAAAATTCTTGAGCGGCGCCGGTCAACAGGTCATCCAGACCGTAGGGCCGACCATAGTCAAGCAGGCAGAGAATTGGTTGGGGGGGCTACTGAGTTCTCTGTCGAACGAGCCGCAATTCCAGCAGCAGATCCGTTCCGCGATCGTCTCAGGTCAAGTCTCGGGAGTGAATCCTCAGAGCATCTTTGGCGACGCGTTTGACTGGTTCAAGAATAACATCGGCAACATCGCTCAGCAGGCAGCACCTATCGTCATAAAGGCGCTGCCAGGAATCCTTGCTGCGCTCGCCAATCAGCCGCAGGTCGCCGCGCCCCAGCAAGGTCAGCAGGCTTTACCGTCGGTCGCCTTCCACTGAGTGGACGGTTCAGGAAGGCAATCGGCTTCACTAAACTCCCGAATCTAACCGGCCGAACTGGGGAGCACCCTCAGTTCGGCTGAGGGAGGTTACCATGGCCGAGCTGATATCGCGCAGGACGAAGAAAATCGTCGTCAGTGAAGTCAATCGCCCACCGGACACTCGGGCAAAGTCGGTTGCGTCCGCAGTCGAACTGCTCCGCGCCCATGTGCCGCTCGGCGATGTCGATATGGATGAACACGCGGGCGTTGCCAGCGTGACAGTGCCCGAGGATGTCGACTTGGCGGATCTCAAGAACCACCTCGGCGACGATTTCCATGTAGTGCTCAGTCAGAAGCTTCAATTCTAACGGCTAAGGGGGGAGACCTTCCATGGGAGAAATCGGTCGACGGCAACAGGAATTCCTGGTGACCAGATCATCTGCACCCGGCGCGCTCAGCCCGTTGAGCAACCTGCTGTTGATGGCCGGTGCAGGAGCAGGATCAGAGCTCGACGGAACAAAAGTCGTCGACGTTATCCATTCCAGCCGCCTGGCAGCCCAGGCGGCTGGACCCGTTGGCATATTCCCGACCCAGATCATCATCGCCGATACGGTGGAGAAGGAGCGGGATCTGTACAGGCGGTCCGGAATCCTGCACCCGAGTGGTGTGATGATAACGCCCAACACCTTGCTAGATCATATGGCGCCCATGCCGCGCCTGGCCCTTACCACGACAACTCCCCTGGCTCGCGGAACGGCGGCTATATCGGTCCGCCTCTTGGTACAAGACCCCAACCGGAGCCCCGTACCAAATGTCCTGGTCAAGACGTACGGTCAGAACCCGGCTGAGGGAGCGTCCGATACCAACGGTGTTGTCACCCTGACATTCTTCACCGGATCACTCGCCGTCGATGCGCTTTACGTAAAGCCACCAAAAGACTATTGGGAGCGATGGATCATCAATGCAGAACTCGTCGATAACGACACGATTACTCTGCAGCCGCTCGCATCTTGGCAGGCCGCCGAGTATTCGGTTCAGTTACCCTATTGGACCTGGGCCCAGCGTCTTCTGGGTTTCAGTGAAGGAGAAGCCGCCCAGGTGACCGGTGAGGGTGTGCACGTTGCCGTTGCTGACTCCGGTTGTGACACCGCGCACAGAATGGCAAGACACTTCCAGTACGGAGCCAACTACGTTGATCGTACGATGTCCCTGGGCTGGAATACCGATAGCATCGGGCATGGCACGTGGTGCAGCACGATGATTGGCGGACGGGACGATGCAACCGGCCAGCGAGGTTATGCACCACGCGCAGAGATGCACACCCTGAAGCTATTCCCCGGCGGTGCATTCGATGCGCTCCAACGGGCATTGGTCTACGCCGTTGACCAGAATATCGATGTCATGTCCCTGTCGCTCGGCTCGTCTGGCGTCGATCCAGGCACGCAAGCTCGCTTGCGCGAGGCCTCGGCCCAGGGAGTTGCCGTCTTTGTTGCTGCTGGCAACTCCTACGGGGCAGTGCAGTTCCCAGCTTCGGAGGCCGGCGTATTCGCTGTATCGGCGATTGGCCGATCCGGCACGTTCCCGCCAGACACGTATCATGCGCAGACACAAACCCAACAGACACGACCTGGCGCCGCTGGCAGCAACGGGCTATTCGCGCCCGACTTCACTGCGGCAGGCCCGGAGATCCAGGCATGCGCTCCGGGCGTGGCAGTGATCAGTGGGGCACCCGGCGATGGCTTTGCTGCCGAGGACGGCACATCCATGGCCTGTCCGCAGATAGCCGGGCTCGCTGCGCTGGCTCTGGCGCACCATCCTGCATTGCGCAACCAGCCACGTTCAGCCGCTCGCACGGCGCAACTCTACAGCATTCTCCGCGAATCCTGCCAACAGACCGGTCTTGATGCGACCTTCGCCGGCGCAGGACTACCTGACGCGGCAATCCTTCTTGGCGAAGCCGCTCCCCAGTCACGGACCGGCGCCCTGCCTGATTTCAGTGCGCTCCTCGCCAGCATTTTCGGCCGAGCCTCTCAGGTGCACCAAACCTGACAGAGTGCCGCTGCTGCGACGGCCTGTTGGAGAACTGGTTGCAATGCGAGACGCGCCCCCTTGACCCGGCCTCATCGCCCGCGCGGATCAAGCGCATCGCGCAGGCCGTCGCCCACCAGGTTGAACGACAGCACGGCGAGGAAGATCGCGAGGCCTGGAAACACCGCGAGCCACGGCGCCTGCGACAGAAACCGCTGCGCCGAGTTCAGCATGGATCCCCATGATGGCGCCGGCGGCTGTTGGCCCAAGCCTAGAAACGACAGACTCGCCTCGGCGATGATCGCCGCCGCGATCGCGAGCGTGCCCTGCACCATAACCGGCGGCACGATGTTCGGCAGCACATGGCGCACCGCGACGCGCCAGCCCGGATTACCGATCGCACGCGCTGCCTCGACATAATCGTTGCTGCTGGCCTCCAACGTCGCCGCGCGTGCCACACGCATGAAGCGCGGAGCGGTGGAGACACCGATGGCGATCATCGCGTTCGTCAGGTCAGGTCCGAGGAACGCCGCAAGCGCGATCGCCAGGATCAGGAACGGGCACGCCAGCATCGCATCGACGATGCGGCTTAATACGCTGTCCACCCAGCCCTTGGCAAAGCCCGCGAGCAGACCAGCCGGCACGCCGATGCCTGCGGCAATCAGCACGGCGACGACACCGGCAAGCAGGCTGGCGCGCGCACCGAAGACGACGCGACTAAGCACGTCGCGCCCGTTCTCGTCGGTGCCCATCCAGTGCGCCGCGGACGGTGCCTTGCGGATCGCCGACCACGACGTTGCCACCGGATCATACGGCGCAATCAGCGGCGCGAAGATCGCAACCGCGACGAACAGCACGATGACTGCAAGGCCGATCACAGCGACGGGCCGATGCAGGAACCGATGCAGCGCAAGCTGCAATGGGCTGCGCGGCATGACCGCGCCGCGCGCGGCAGAGGAGGCAACAATGGTGGTGCTCATGGCGCGTGAATGCTCCCCCTCCCCTTGCGGGAGGGGGTTAGGGGGAGGGGGCAACAGCTCACGCTACGCACCCCGCAACCGCGGATTGATCACCACGTACAGCACGTCCGCCAACAGATTCAGCATCACATAAAGGAACGCCGTCACCAGAACGACGCCCTGCACCACCGGATAATCCCTATTGAACACTGCATCGACGATCATCTTGCCGAAACCCGGAATGCTGAACACCTGCTCGGTCAGCACAGCGCCCGAGAACAGCGTCCCCAACTCCAGTGCGCCCAGCGTTACCACCGGTATCAGCGCATTGCGCAGCGCATGGCGAATGACCACAACGAACTCGCGCAGCCCCTTGGCACGCGCGGTGCGCACATAGTCCTGATCCAGTGACGTCAGCATCGCGCTGCGCGTATGCCGCATCAGGATTGCTGCGATGGCGTTGCCCAGCACGAAAGCCGGCATGATCGTCGTGGCGAGCGACTGCCGCCAGTCCTCTGTCAACGGCACATAGCCCGACGGTGGCAGCCAGCCGAGATCGACCGAAATCAGCAGGATCAGCATGATCCCAAGCCAGAACGTCGGCGTCGACAGGCCGGCCAGTCCGATGGCGTTGGCAAGGTAATCCCAGAATTTGTTGCGCTGGACGGCGGCGATGATGCCGGCCGGCACGCCGATCAGCACGGCGATGACAAATGCCATCGCACCCAATTGCAGCGTCACCGGCAGCTTCTCCGCGACCAGTTGCGCAACCGGTTGGCGGATGCGCCACGAATACCCGAGATTGCCTTGCAGCACATTGCCGACCCAGTGCAAGTACTGCACCGGCAACGAGCGATCGAGCCAAAGCTCGGCTCGGATCTGCGCCAGCACCTGTGGATCACCGCGCTCCTCGCCGGCCATCACCAGCGCCGGGTCGCCCGGCATCAACTGCTGCAGGCAGAACACCAGCACGCTGACCAGGATCAGCGTTGGGATGATCTGCGCGATGCGAGTGCCAAGATGTCCACGCACTACTTCGCCATCTCCAGGCCTTGCAGACGAATCATTCCATCAGGCACTGGCCGGAAACCTTGTAGCTTCGCTGTCATGGCGACGATGTTACGGGTGTTGTAGAGATAGGAAAGCGGTAGGTCTTGCTGCACCTGCTGAAACATCTGTGCGTAGATCGGCCGCCGCTTCGCCTGGTCAATCAAGGCGCGACCTTCCTCAAGCAGCTTGTCCACGGTCGGGCTGCTGTAGTGGCTGGCATTATTGGCTTGGCCAGTGTGCAGGAACTGATAAGTATTTCCATCGACATCGACACGCCCTGACCAACCGATCAAGTAGAGCTGGTAGTCGCCGCGCTGCGCAGCCTGCAGGGACGAAGCGAATTCGATCGCCTGGATGCGCAGGTCGAACCCGGCCTCGGCCACCATCGACTGGATCACCTCTGCAGCCTGCATCTGGTCGGGCTGGTTCGGTGTCAGCAACTCAACCTTCACCGGAAGTGCGACGCCCGCCTGCTTCAGCAATGCCTTGGACTTGGCTAGATCACGCGGTGGCGCTGGCAGCGCTTCATCGTAGAATGGCGAGCTCTGCGGCACCGGCTGTACGCTCGGCGCGTACATGCCGCTGAACACCACGTCGACCAAAGCCGTGCGGTCGATCGCCGCGTCAAAAGCTTGCCGCACCAGCGGATCCTTGCCGTACGGCGTGTCCGCACGGGGACCGTTGTCCAGGTTGTTGGTAATTCCCAGATAGCCCAGCGCGTCGGAGACCACGAGCTTCAACTTGGAATCAGCTTTTACTGCCGCGGCATCGGTCGGCGCGATGTATTCGCTCAGGTCGCTGGAGCCCGCCTTCAGATTCGCCAGGCGCACCGATGAATCTACGAAGACCTGGTAGACAACCTTGTCGAAGTGAATTGCCTTGGCGTCCCAGTAGTCGGTGAACCGCTCCAGCGTCACATGATCCTGCGGCACGCGCTCTACAAACTTGAACGGGCCGCTGCAGACCGGATGGCTGGCAAAGTCCTTGCCTGCCGCCTCAGTGGCCTTTGGCGGGTAGATTATACCGGCGCGATCGGTCAGCTGCGCCAGGAATGCGCCGGACGGACTCTTCAACACGATTCGGACGGTCCCAGGATCCACCACCTCGACATGGTCGATCGAGCTGATCTCGCTCTTGCGGAAGCTTCCCTGCAGGGTCAGGTGGCGTTCAAGCGAATATTTCACCGCCGCAGCATCAAGTGGTTCGCCGTTGTGGAACTTCACACCTTGCCGCAGATGGATCACCAGCGTCCGATCGTCAGCCCATTCATAGCCGGTCGCAAGCTGCGGTACGATGTTCAGCTTTTCGTCGATGTCGAACAGCTTGTCGCACAATCCGGCGAACACGATCCGTCCGACATAGGTGGTGGCAAGCGTTGGATCGAGCACATCGAGATCCTGCCGCAAAGAGATGCGCAGTGTCTGCGCGGTTGCAGGCAAGGCGGTGGACACGAAGCAGACGACGGCCAGCAACAGGCGACGCATGAAGCAACTCCCTGATCTTCTTGGCTTGTCACGCAGGTGGTTTCCCGTCGCGCGCGATAGCGGCATCCAGCACGACACGGTCGAACACGCCGCACGGACTGTCGGTGCCGGCGAGAAAGCGACGGAATACCGCAAAACGCTCCTGGCTGACAGCATACAGACGCCGTAGCTCACGCAGCGGATCAGGATGGTCGTCGGTCCGGATATCGAGGTCGGCAAACGGGTCGCGGGTGCAGACCTTCAATGCGGCGGACTGCTTGCCTCGCTTGTCGCCGCCGGCCGCCTCGCCAGCCTCGAGTGCTGTCAACAACCGCTCGGCCAGCGAGCCCGTAGCACTCTGGAATGCCTGAAGCGTGCGCTCGACCACTTCCGGACCGGCTAGCATGTTGCCGGCAATCGACACATCCGCGCCGCGCACCGAACCACACCAGGCGACGCAGGCACGACCGGTGTGCTGCACGATGCGGCCCTGCGCATCCACGATGTGCAACTGCCGATGATCGCGCCCCGCATCTGCTTCCAGCAACGCAGCCGCGACGGCCTCGGGCGTTTCACCAGCGCGCAGCCGGGCCATGCCGGCGACTGCGTACATCGGATTGATCAGCGCCTGGGTGGCCAAAGCAGCAACGCCACCCTCGACATGGATTGCCAGTGCACCAACGGCGAAGAAGCGCGTGGCGACCGCAGCCCCAAGAGCGCCGGTGGCCGGATCGCGCGCCAGGATAGACCACGTCATGCGCGCCATGCTTACCGCACAGACGACTCGCCGCAAGCCGGCTAGGCTGCACCATGCGTTCTGTCGAGCCCATCGGCACCGATCTTGTCCTGCTGGGCGCGGGTCACGCACATGTCGAGGTGTTGCGTCGCTTTGCCATGCGGCCAGAACCGGGAGTGCGCCTGACGCTCATCGGGCGGGAGGCGGAGACGCCGTATACCGGCATGCTGCCCGGCCTGATTCGCGGCGACTACACCTTTGAACAGGCGCATATCGATCTGGCGCCACTCGCCGCCGCGGCGCACGCGCGACTGATCCTGGCAGAAGCGACTGCGATCGATCTGGCTGAACGGCAGGTGGCGGTGACCGGGCGTCCGACGATCCCGTTCGACCTGCTCTCGATCGACGTTGGCGGCGAGCCGGTGATGCCGTCTGCGGGAGGCGAACCGGTGAAACCGATCGGGCGGTTCCTGGCCCGCTTGTCGGCACTGGAGGAGCAACTGTCTCCCGGCGCGCGGATCGCAGTCGTCGGTGGTGGCGCTGGAGGCACCGAGCTCGCTCTCGCACTGGCGCGTCGCTATCGCGGCCGGGTCCACATTGTCCTGGTCTGCGACGCTTCGGAACCGCTGGCTTCTGCGCCGACCTACGCCCGGTCCGTTGCGCGCGCCGCACTGGTCGATGCGGGGGTGGAGCTCGCATGTGGTGTCCGCGCTGGTGCCTGGGCGAACGGGCGCCTGCCGCTGTCGGACGGTAGCTTTCTGGACGTGGAAGCGACGTTATGGGCGACCGGCGTGATGGGACCGCCGTGGCTTGCCGCCTCCGGGCTCGCGTGCGACGCCGTGGGGTGCGTGCAGGTGGAGGCGACGCTGCAGAGCGTCAGCCATGCCTTTGTCTTTGCCGCGGGCGATTGTGCGGCGATCGAGGGTGACGCAAGGCCGAAAGCCGGCGTGTGGGCGGTGCGCGCCGGTGCGCCACTCGCAGCCAATCTTCGGCGAGCCGCCGCAGGGCGCAAGCTGCATCGCTGGAGGCCACAATCGGATGCACTGGCCATCCTGGGCCTGGGCGACGGACGCGCACTGGCCTGGAGGAACGGCGTGGCAGTAGCCGGCCGGCCAATCTGGCGCTGGAAGGACTGGATAGACCGGCGCTGGATGGGGATGTACCAGCGCCCGATGGCGCCAATGCAGGGCGAAGACCCGATGCGCTGCGGCGGCTGCGGCGCCAAGGTCGGCGCCGAGGTGCTGGCTGGTGCACTTGCCGGTCTGCCTCGCCTGCCCGGTGCCGATGTGCTCATCGGATTGGACGCGCTCGACGATGCCGCCGTCATGCTGCCGCCGCCAGGCATGGCGGTCGTACAGAGCGTAGACCACTTCCGTGCCTTCATCGACGATCCGTTCGTGTTCGGCGAGATCGCCGCCGCCCACGCATTGTCCGATCTGCATGCGATGGGCGCGCAGCCGTGGACAGCGCTGGCGGTTGCGGCCGTTCCGTATGCACCGGCACGCAAGATGCGAGCGGAACTCGCCGACATGTTGAAGGGCGCAACGGGTGTGCTGGCCGCGGACGGCTGCTCATTGGTTGGTGGCCACAGCGCCGAAGCTGCTGAACCTGCGCTGGGCTTCGCGGTCACCGGGCTTGCCGACCCAAACACATTGCTTCGCAAGGCAGGTTTGCAGCCCGGCGATGCGCTCGTGCTGACCAAGCCACTCGGCACCGGCATCGTGCTGGCAGGCCATATGCGCGGGCTGGCGCATGCGGCATGGCTGCAGGCAGCGATTGTGTCGATGCGGAGCAGCAACGCCGTGGCATCGCACCTGTTCCGCGAGTGCGGTGCAACGGCATGTACCGATATCACTGGCTTCGGCCTGGCGGGCCACTTGATGGAGATGTTGCAGGCCTCCTGCGTGGGGGCCGTACTCTGGACAGATGCGGTGCCGGCGTTGCCTGGCGCACTGGAACTTGCCGCCCAGGGCGTCGAGAGCACGCTTGCTCCACAGAACCGGCGTGTGCTGTCCGGTGCAGCGACAGGCGCGATAACCGCCGTGCTGTTCGATCCGCAAACCTCGGGTGGTCTCCTCGCGGGCGTTCCGACCAACAATGCAGAAGCCTGCATGGCGGCGATGCGCCAGCATCGCGTGCCGGCGACGGTCGTCGGTATGGTGGAGGCCGGCGACATAGCGCTGCGCCTCGACGCGACAAGGTCTCTCAGGCGCGATACGGCCTGAGCGGCCCTCTCCAGCTTGTCGGCAGCAGGTGAAGCAGGTGGGCGGTGGCCAGCAGCATTGCGCGCCTTACGGTAGGATGGTCGCAAACCGAGCGGCGCAGCAACCCGAGGCCACGTGCACGGTAACCGTGGCGGACCTGCTCGCGGCCGACGATCCAGGTGTTCTCGGCCTCGGTATGCCGGCGGATCGCCGCCAATGCGCGCACTCCAAACCGGTCCACGAGCGCCGGATGACTGAATATCGCATTCATGCAGGGTGCGAACGCGTCCGCGCTCTGCGCGAGGTGCCGATACGCGCCTTCGGCGTGTCGGCGAACGAACAACACCGGATCCTTGCCGGGCGCGCAAGCGAACGGACCTTGCAGCGCAATTCGAATGCAGAACTCCCAGTCCTCGCCATAGGCGATACCTGGCAGGAAGCCGCCGGCAGCCTTCACCGCCTCGACGCGCAGCAGCAGTTGCCCGCAATTGGCAAATAGATTGCGCACCAGCAGGCGCGGCAGAATATCGCCGCACGGCGGACTGCGCGCAGCACCGGCATCGGCAAAGGTACATGGCCCGCTGGCCGCGACAGCGTCCGGCGATGCTTCCAGTGCTGCGCTCAAACGCGACAGCGCGTCCGGCGCCAGCCAGTCATCCGCATCAAGAAAAACCACCCCCCTCCCCTCGCGGGAGGGGGTTGGGGGGAGGGGGCCGCGACGCAAAGTAGTTCCGCGATGCCCCGATTTGCGCGCCGCAGATACGCCAGCATTGGCCTGCCGGATCAGCCGGATGCGCGCATCGCGAAAGTTGGCAGCGACCGCACCGGTGCCGTCCGTGGACCCGTCATCGACCACCACCAGCGAACAGTCACGATGCGTCTGCGCGATTACCGACGCGATCGCGTCGCCGACCCAACTGGCCGCATTGTAAGCAGGAACGACAACGCCGATGTGCATGCGCAAGAGCCTGCACATCCCCGGTTAAGGCAGCGCTTACGCTTCGGCTTTCCCTGAAGCGTTTTGGCTCGGACGGATTGCTTTGGGCCGGCACTCGGATCCGGCCGCCAGACCCGGACCAAAAGGTGAGAACATAGGCGATTGATAACAACGCCGATGCGCACGCCTCCAGCGTGCGCATCGGTTAACGAACAAAGCGTTAACGGACCAGGAACTACGCCTCGGTCTTGTGCTCGATGCCCTTCTCGGCGAGCAGCGTCTCGAGCTCACCAGACTGGAACATCTCAGTGATGATGTCGCAGCCGCCGACGAACTCGCCTTTCACGTACAACTGCGGCACGGTCGGCCACTGCGAGAATTGCTTGATGCCCTCGCGCAGCTCCATGTCCTCCAGCACGTTCGCCGTTTTGAACGGCACTCCCATGTGGGTAAGGATTTGCACCACGCGCGCCGAGAACCCGCATTGCGGGAACATCGCGGTGCCCTTCATATACAGCATCACCGGCGCTTCATCGATTTCGGTCTGGATGCGATTGAACACGTCATTGGCCATCATTGGACTCCTAGGGTCTCGTTCAGTCGGGGGCTGAGGTCTGTAACGCGAGGGCGTGCAGCTCGCCCCCCATGCGGCCGCGCAGCGCGGCATAGACGATCTGGTGCTGCTTGACGCGCGGGATGCCGCGGAAGGTCTCGGAGACCACCGTGGCGGCGTAGTGGTCGCCGTCACCGGCGAGGTCCTCGACGGTGACGCGAGCGTCGGGGATCGCGGCCTTGATCAGCGCCTCGATCTCATTAGCCGCCATCGCCATGCTGGTCCTCCATCCAGGACGGGAAGAAGCGCTCGTGCGCCGCGCGCAATGCCCGCACGGATATTGTGCCCCCATCGGGCAGTGTCAAATCCTGTCCGCCGGACGTGCCGATGCGCACCGCCGATAGGCCAGCCGCTTCCGCCGCCCGGATCAGCGACCCGGCATCTGGAACCGCCAAGACGTAGCGACCCTGGTCCTCGCCGAACCAGTAGGCGTGACCGGGGATCTCGCGTGGCCCGGTGAAGAGGCGTACGCCAGTCGCGCCGGCCATCGCCATTTCCGCCACCGCAACCAGCAGCCCGCCGTCGGACACGTCATGGCAGGCTCGCACACTCCCTGCCAGAATCTGTGACCGGACGAAATCGCCCGCGGCCTTTTCAGCGGCGAGGTCCACAGGAGGTGGCGCGCCCTCCTCCCGGCCCGCGATCTCGCGCAACCAGAGCGACTGGCCGAGCCAGCCCTTGGTGTCGCCGACTACGACGACATCGAGCCACGGCCCTAGTGCGATGCCGACAGCCTTCCTCACGTCGTCCAACACGCCGAGGCCACCGATTGCCGGCGTCGGCAGAATGGCGCGCGTTCCTCCCGAAGGCAGCCGTGTCTCGTTGTACAGACTGACATTGCCGGATACGACCGGGAATGCGAGCGCTTCGCACGCTGTCGCCATCCCGCGGATCGCCGCCGCGAACTCGCCCATCACCTCCGGCCGCTCCGGATTGCCGAAGTTCATGTTGTCGGTGATCGCCAGCGGCCGCGCACCCACCGCCGTCAGATTGCGCCATGCCTCGGCGACCGCCTGCCTGCCACCGGCTTCCGGATCGGCGGCGCAATAGCGGGGCGTGCAATCGGTGGTCAGGGCGAGCGCTCGCGTCAGCCCTTCCAGCTTCACCACTGCCGCGTCAGCCGCGCCCGGCCGCTTCACCGTCTGCCCGCCAACGGTGCTGTCGTACTGATCCCAGACCCAGGCACGCGAACAGAGATCAGGACACGCCACCAGTTTCCACAACGCCGCTGTCAAACCGAAGCGATCCTCAACCCTTGCGGCGTTGATCACCTCCCGCTTCTTTGTCTCCGTAGTCGGGCGATGGTAAAGCGGCGCCTGCTCGGCCAGCGGCGCCAAGGGAATGTCCGCTTCCACCGCGCCGTGATGACGCACCACGATGCGACCGGTGTCGGTCAGCCGGCCGATCACAGCGAAGTCCAATTCCCACTTCTCGAAGATTTTTCGCGCGGCGTCTTCGCGGTCCGGGCGCAGCACCATCAGCATGCGCTCCTGGCTCTCCGACAGCATGAACTCATAGGCGGTCATGCCGGTCTCGCGCGCCGGCACGAGATCCAGGTCGAGCTCGATGCCGACACCGCCCTTTCCCGCCATCTCCACCGATGAGCTGGTGAGACCGGCGGCGCCCATATCCTGAATGGCGACGATGGCATCGGTCGCCATCAGCTCCAGACACGCTTCGATCAGCAGCTTCTCAGTGAATGGGTCGCCGACCTGCACTGTGGGCCGTTTTTCCTCCGCATCGGCGCCAAACTCGGCTGAAGCCATCGTGGCGCCGTGTATGCCGTCACGCCCGGTCTTCGAGCCGACATACACCACCGGGTTACCGACCCCCGCTGCTGCCGAAAGAAAGATGCGGTCCGCCGGTGCGATTCCCACGGTCATGGCATTCACCAATGGATTGCCGTCATAGGCCGCGTGAAAATTGATTTCGCCGCCGACGGTCGGCACGCCGACGCAGTTGCCGTAACCGCCGATGCCGCGCACCACGCCATCGACGATGCGCCTCGTTACCGCACTGTCGGGCGAGCCGAAGCGCAATGCGTTCAGATTGGCAATCGGCCGGGCGCCCATGGTGAACACATCGCGCAAGATGCCGCCGACGCCGGTTGCCGCTCCCTGATACGGCTCGATGAAACTCGGGTGGTTGTGGCTTTCCATTTTGAACACGGCGGCCAGGCCGTCGCCGATATCCACGACGCCTGCGTTCTCACCCGGACCATGGATGACCCAGGGCGCCTTGCTTGGCAGTTGGCGCAGCCAGACGCGGGATGACTTGTAGCTGCAGTGCTCCGACCACATGACGCTGAACACGCCCAGTTCGGTCAGCGTTGGCGATCTACCCATGATCTCCAGGACACGCCCATACTCTTCGGCGGAGAGGCCGAATTCAGCAGCGAGAGCCTGATTGACGACAGTGGTTGTCTTCGCGTGGTTCATGGGGCGGGGCTGTATAGCTGCTTGCGCGTCGGGCTGCCATGCGGTCAGCAAACGCGCTAATCTGTTCGCATGGATACTGTTTACGACACGGGCATTCTCAGCCGCTATCCAGTGCCCCGGCACCGTTTGACACGGCGCGATTACTATCGTCTGGCCGAGGCCGGCATCCTTGGCGAGGACGATCGCGTCGAGCTGCTGGAAGGACAACTGGTTGATATGTCGGCGATCGGGCCACGCCATGCGCTCGCGGTCGATGCACTGAATGAACTCCTGGTCATGGCAGCTGCAGGCCGGGCCGCAGTGCGCGTGCAAAATCCGATCGTGCTGGACGATAACTCCGAACCACAGCCGGACTTCACTCTCGTACGGCGCCCCTGGGACGGTTATCCGCACGAACATCCGCGGCCCTCCGACATCTATCTGCTGATTGAGGTCGCCGACTCCAGTCTTGAGTTCGAGCTGGGGGCGAAGCTGGAACTGTATGCATCCGCCGGCATACGCGAGTTCTGGGTGGCGGACCTGACCAGCAATCGCTTGCTGGTGCATCGCCGCCCGCGCGACGGCAGATATGCTTCGGTAGCTGTCGTCGATATGTCGGGCACGGTCCAGGTCGAAGCGCTGCCTGACGTGACGATCTCCGTCGCCCAGATCTTTGTCTAGCGACTAGGCCGCCACCAGCGCGTCGAACAGCGGCTTGCCATCGGCACCGCCCATCAGCGGGTCCACCAGGTCTTCGGGATGTGGCATCAGCCCCAGTATACGGAGATTGGGCGACAGGATGCCGGCGATCGAGCGGGCACTGCCGTTGAGATTGGCTTCGGAACTAATTTCACCGGTTGGTGCGGCGTAGCGCAACGCCACAAGCCCCTCGCCTTCCAGACGATCCAACGTCGCCCCATCGGCAAAGTAGTTGCCATCGCCGTGCGCCATCACCGCCCGAAACGTCTGGCCGCGCTGGTATTGGCTGGTAAACACCGTATCGCTGCGCTCGACCCGCAGACAGCAGTCCATCGACAGGAAGCGCAGCGAGGCATTGCGCAACAGGGCACCGGGCAGCAACCCTGTTTCAGTCAGAATCTGGAAGCCGTTGCACACGCCGAGGATATAGCCGCCCCGAGCGGCATGCTCTCGTACCGCGCGCATCACCGGGGAGTGTGCCGCCATGGCGCCGCAACGCAGATAGTCACCGTGCGAAAAGCCGCCGGGGATCACGATCAGATCCACATTGCTGAGGTCGGTTTCCTTGTGCCAGATCATCCGCGGCTCGCCGCCCGACTGGCGCAACGCGATCGCCATGTCGCGCTCGCGGTTGATGCCGGGAAAGATGACGATACCGGCCTTCATGCGAGATTCCGGGCGAGAGCCCGGCCTTCTGAGCCTGCCACCGGGCTTGTCACCGTGGTCATGATCTGGCTTGACAACGCCATCACCGATGCTGCTCGGTGCACGGGAAGAACCGGACGATGGCCTGGCCGACGGCCGCCGGCGCCGGGCCATCCTCGTGCGTATCTGCGTAGGCAGTTACCACCTGGGCCAGCAGGTCCGGCGTGAAATCGGATGGCGGACAGACGCCACGCGGGGGTGTGGGCGCGAATTGCAGATCGTAAATACCGGAGACGTACCCCAGACACAGACCATGCTGCCCGGGTTCAGCCGAATGGCAGGCCGTCGCGAGCTGTCTCGAGGTCATCTGCTTCCAGCCCTGCTGCGCAGGTTGCGCATGGGCACTGATGGCGAGCAACAGGCCGAGCGCGGTCAGCGTGAGGCTCCTCCCCCTCCCACCGGGAAAGGGAGTCAGGGGGAGGGGGTGCGCGGGCAATCCCACAGCCCCGTCCCCCCGCCCCGCTCCCACAGGCGGACGGGAAGACCTTGATACAGTCAGCTCATCCATCCACCGATACCCGGAAGCTCTCGATCACCGGGTTCGCCAGCAGCCTGGTTGCCATCTGCTCGGCCGCCGCGCGAGCCCGTTCGGGATCGTCTTCCGTCAACTCAAGTTCGATCACCTTGCCGGCGCGCACCTCACCCACATTGCCGAACCCGAGAGTATTCAGTGCGTGACCGATCGCCTTGCCTTGCGGATCCAACACTCCTGGTTTCAGCATCACCGTGACGGTGGCTTTCACTGCATGAGCTCCGGGCCCTTCATGTCCCGCACCCCGGCCTCAGGCAGGATACCGAGACGCTTGGCGACTTCCTGATACGCTTCCTCGACCTTGCCCATGTCCCGACGGAAGCGATCCTTGTCCATTTTCTCGTTGGTCTTCGAGTCCCATAGCCGACAGTTGTCCGGACTGATCTCATCGGCCAGCACGATGCGCATTTCTTCGTTTTCCCACAGCCGGCCGAATTCCAGCTTGAAGTCGACCAGGCTGATGCCGACCCCAAGAAACAGCCCCGTCAGGAAATCATTGATCCGCAGCGTGAGCGCGACGACGTCGTCGAGGTCAGCGGCATTGGCCCAGCCGAAGCAGGTGATGTGCTCTTCGGAGACCAGCGGATCGTTCAGCGCATCGTTCTTGTAATAGTACTCGATGATCGAGCGCGGCAGGCGCGTACCCTCAGGAATGCCCAGCCGCTGCGAGAGACTGCCCGCCGCTATGTTGCGCACCACCACTTCGAGCGGAATGATCTCCACCTCGCGGATAAGCTGCTCACGCATATTCAGCCGGCGCACGAAGTGGGTCGGGATGCCGATCTCCGCCAGCCGCATCATCAGATACTCACTGATGCGATTGTTCAGCACGCCCTTGCCGGTGATGACGCCCTTCTTCTGCGCATTGAATGCGGTCGCATCGTCTTTGAAATATTGCACGAGCGTACCGGGTTCCGGCCCCTCGAACAGGATTTTGGCTTTCCCTTCGTAGAGCTGGCGGCGGCGGGCCATCACGATCCCCTTCTGGGCAAGTGCCTGTCGGTATAGCAGCGGGCGGCTGGAGCCGCCATGCTGGCAGGGGTCAGGCCACCGCCAGGAAAGGCGCCTCGTGGGGCGGCCCGGCAGCGAACAACCACCGCCATCTGCCTGCTCGCGGCAAGGCGACCAGCGAGGAACAGACGGTCCCAAAGCCACCGCGCGGCATCACGTTGATCTGCTCGCCCGGTTGGCCGGTGCGGTCGGTGAGGATCACCTGCCAGGCGTCCCAGTTCCCAGGCGTAGGCGGTTCCGCCGTGCAAAAGCTGTCGAGGTGCTTGGCCACTCGGGGGCTTTCCCGATCGTCAGGATCATGGGCGGTGATCAAGTGCAGGCCGGGTGTCAGCCGCATGGCCTCCGGCCGCCCATGGCCCAGACCACGGATGAAAAAAGCCTCGCATCGGTCTGCAATAACAAGATTAAAACTGCGCCAGGCAGTGGCGTCTGCCCCGGTGATCGCGACCACTGCATCGCTCGCGGACGCATGCTCCAGCGCCAGCAGCGGCAGTTCCCCGCGGCTGCGTTTGCCAATCGCCGGCCCCAGACTACCCGGGCGATTGAGCACCGCTGCGACCAGGTTGGCATCGTTCACCCCCATCCAGGTCCCTCCAGCCGTGCGGTCACGTCCAGCGACGACACCGGGACGGTTGGGCCAATAGTGGCCTGGCGGGTCCCATGCCCGATCCAGCATCTCGTCGCGATTGGCGGCCAAGACCAGGGGCCAGTCATGCCCTGGGCGGGTCAGAACGATGACGGTGCACATGTGCAGGCCACGCCAGCGCGGACACGTCTGTGTGAATATATCCGCGGAACAAGATCTAACGAAGCGTTCTTCACACGCTCACTGCCCCGGATGCCCCAAAGCATCATCGATGATCTGCACCGCGCGCCCACGATCACGCGCGCCCAATGCCTCACGCGCCTGCCCGATCTTGTCCACCAGCGGGTTCCGGCTGGGTGTGCTGGTCTGGAACAACGACACCGATCGATCAAGCGTGCGCGTTTCCGCCATCTCCAGGGCCTGCTGTGCCTCACCAGTGCGGCCGGCAATCAGCGCGGAACGCGCCGCTTGCAGATATGCCTGGACCGGAGCGTCCTCGCCCACTGGCGGCCCCGGCAAGTTCGGCGCGATACTGGACCGTGTGTCGCCTGGGCCGATATTGGACGCCCGGTCCGACAGCGGCAGCGACGAACCGGTGCCGATCTCATTCCCTGGCCGCGCGCCGGAGTTTGGAATGTCCTGCGCGCTAGCCGCCGGCGCAGCCAGTGCCATCAGCACCACCACGCCCATCACACGCCGCATGATCTGCATCTTTCTCTTCAGGGTTCCGCCGCCAGCACCGGCACACCACGCAATGCGGCGACAAACAAGACACCGCCGCATCATCCACTCCGCAGGCGCTCCGGCCAAGTACCACCTGTGCGCGTTGTCGTCGCGCAGGCCATCCACGTCGTCCAGCGCACGCCGTAAATGGGGCAAACCCGGACGTGCCGCGCCCGCAAGCCCCTATGCGGGCTGGCCGATCGCCTTTGCGAGTTCAAGGTCGCCGCACACCGCCGATCCGCTTCGCCGCAGTCGATCCTGCGGCAACATCACCGATGAAGCGTGTGCCGGCTCCAATTTAGATATGGCGGGGTGCGTCGGGGGCGGGCGCCCGCCGGGACCTCGCGAGGCCTCAAGCCGGCCTTCGAGCGGCGCCTCTCTCCCGACCCCAGCGCCGGCGCAGTTGCACCATTTCGCCGACAGACTGTATCAGTTCAATCGCTTTGCGCGATCGAGCCGATTGTTCAGATAGCCGAGGCGTCGAAGCAGCAACGGCAGCTCGGGGTTGGACGGAAGCGGTGCGTCATTCAGGATGCCCACCCAACTGCGACGATCGGCTGACGACATCTGCAGCCAGCGGCACTGACGCTCGACATCGAGCCCGACATCCTCCGCCATGCGCAGGAACTGGCTCAACTCACGCTTGGCGACATCAGGTGCGATGCCCTGCTGACGGTTTGACATGCTGGTCTCCCGGATCTGCTGGACAACATCACCGCATTTGCCCGAGGTCGGTCGTTGACCTAGTTCACATATCACGCCGAAATCTCGGCGAAAGTTGCTCACGAGGGGGCGTCGAATGCGCATCACCCCACGCCGATCTCCAGCGATGCCCTGCTCGACGAGATGGGATGCCGTTTCTGTGGACCGCGTCATCATGGTGCCGCCGTCGTGGGAAGGCGAACGCGTCGCGGCCGGCGCCCCAGCGTTCGCAGCCGGGCACGCTCGGGATGCGATTACGATTCGCCACGCCACGGCTGGCTGATCAATGGCTCGGTCGAGTGTCTGGAGCTGCCGTTTCTCTCAGCAGGCGACCAGAAATGGATTATGGGTCGCGGCATGTGTGAGTGGCTCGGCTGGCCGTTGCCGCAATAGGAGGATGATATGGCACGCTTCGACTTTTATTCTGTCGCCTCCGCAGGTCTCTTCGTTCCCGCCGGCCCATCGGCCGCCACCCCGGACCAACTGGCGGCCCTGCCGATCTCCCTTTGGCTCCGCAAGGCGACGTCGCTCGCCTGATGCTTTGTCCGGTCTGCGAGACCTCCCAGTCCGCGCCGTATCGCGACGTCGATGGGGTGCATTACTTCCGTTGCACTGCGTGCGGTTCGCTGTTTGCAGACCCAGCTTTCCTGGCCCGCGTCGAGGCGGGAGGCGCCAGCGCTTATGCTGAAGAGTACTGGCGAAACGAGCTGGGTCCGGCGCGGGAGCGCTGCTTTGGCGCCGCGGTATTGCGGGTAGCAGAGACGATTGCGTACTGCCGCTTACCAATCCGCGCCTTCATCGATATCGGCGCCGGCACAGGTTGGCTGCTGGATGCACTGGCGGCACTGCTGCCGGAGGCAATCGACCGGTTCCATGCTGTCGAGCTATATCCGCCGCCACCCGAACACCGGACCAGCCATCCGAACTACGTTATCGGCACATTGAACAGCCTGCAGACCACGTTTGACGCGGGTGTGTGTATCGAAGTCATCGAACATCTCACCCCAAAGGCGGTGCGAGCGCTGGTCGCGCAGCTCGCAGGGCGGTCGCGTCCCGGTTCGTTGTATCTGTTCAATTCTGGCCAACCGACCTTCGTCGAACAGGAAGACCCGGCGTATCTTGACCCACACCGGCGCGGCCATATCGTATCCTATTCTGTCGCAGGTGCTGCGAGCATCTTCAATCCAGCCGGCTTCAACGTTATCGCCCTGCCAGGCAGATACTGGGCTTTTCTGGCCGAGTTCGCACCGCTGCAGCCGATCGATGAAGACGCACTAATCTCCCGGCTGTGGCATCCAGTCCCGGAGAACGAAGCGATGCTGCACGGCGCGCGCTTCGGCGCACTGGTGCGCTCGGCCGGTATCGACACCGCGCGCGCCTATCTGCCAAGGGTCGCAGCCCCGGCAGCGCCGGCGCAAGTTCAGAGGCGCGGATTTCGGTTTTGGCGCAATCGCCGTTAGGGAGAAACGATCAATGACGTTGCACGACCATTCGCGTTGGGGGCCCGCCGACCAGATCGGTGCTGGCAATCTGCTGACGGTAGAGAAGCGCCTCGCAGCACTGCACTCGGTGCGCGACGGGCACGTGTACGACGTGAGCCATGAGATCGGCATGGGTGCGCCATTCATGGCGCCGAACCAGACGCCGTTTCTCCTGTCGATCTGGGCGTCATGGCGCGACTCCATCAAGCGTCGCCGCGCGCTTGGCGCAACCAACGACGCCGGCGCCAATGTCGAGCGCATCGAGATGACCGCGCATGTCGGAACGCACATCGATGCACTCGGACATTTCTCCAAAGGCGACCGGCTATACAATGGATTATCCGCTGCCGACACGGTGACCGACTGGGGACTGGAACGGTTGGGGATTGAGCATGCGCCGCCGATGATCACCCGCGGCGTGCTGCTCGATGTGGGTGCCTGCGATGGCGGCCAGCACCTGAATCCTGGGCGTGTGGTTACACCGCAGGAACTGGCGCGCGCCGAAGAAGCGGCGAAAGTGTCGCTGGAACCAGGCGACATCGCGCTGATCCGCACCGGCTGGGGCCGCTATTTCGGCGTCGACAACCCGCGCTATTTGCAGGGTGAGCCGGGCATCGATCTGCCCGGTGCACGATGGCTGATCGAGCGCGGCGTGGTGGCAATCGGCTGCGACAACATGGCGGTGGAGGTGCTGCCCAACCCGACCCACGGCATCTCGATGCCGGTGCACCAGCATGCGCTAGCCGAAGCCGGGGTTTACTTGATCGAGAACCTGGCACTGGAGGAACTGGCGCGCGACAGCGTGAGTAGCTTCTGCTTTATCCTCTTGGCCACCAAGTTCCGCGGCGCGACGGGATCGCCGGTGCGGCCGGTGGCGATGGTGTAGCGGAATGATCACATAGGCAGCGCGTCGCCTCGCGCTTTCCGATAAACTTGCGATGAGTGTGCAGGCAACGCCAATTATTCACGGATGCCAAGGAGCGCGCCAAAGCCCTCGCTCTATGGCGGCGCGGGTCGGTTGCCGACCAGGCCGAAGCTGCGCATGCTGCAAAGCGCATCTCTGGAAGGTCTTGATGGCAGCGAACCTGATATCCCAAGGACAATCCACATCGGTTGGCCCCCCCGCGGGGCACGCGCAGATCATCTGCCTTCTGGCGCAACGCCCAGAGCTCGATGTTGCGAAGCTGTATCGCGGGCGCTCCGTCGTATGCCTGACCGGATCGATGGCCTCACCCCGTCCCGGTCCCGCCCGCAGGTCAGGTCACGCTGGAAGAGCCGATGAGCGATCCTGAGGAGGAATAGGATCGTGACTGAAGCTGTGGACTATGGCGATCCCGTGTGCCGATGACCCGCGAGGCGTATTACCCCTGGGCGCTTGAGCATGGTGGGCGATATGAGCGGATTGATTGCGTGGTCGTCGCAATGGCGCCCGAGCGGGTCGGCCATTCCCGCGTGAAGGGGAATGTCTACGCACTACTTCGAACGGCTGTACGTGCCGCTGGCTTTTCTTGTGAAGTTTTCCCGGATGGCCCGGCGGTCATGGTCGATGACAGTGACTATCAGCCTGATTGCATAGTTCGCTGTGGCGACGATGTTCTGACCGGAGATGTCCAGGCGGTTCCGGACGCTCTGATCATCGTTGAAGTCCTGTCGCCGACAACGGCCCGTTACGACCGTACACATAAGCTGCGTGAGTATTTTCGGCTGCCCTCGGTCAGGCATTATCTGATCGTCTGGCCAGAGACATCGCGGCTCGTGCATCACCGGCGCGCTGAGACTGGCGAAGTTGCAACCCTGACCCATACCTCTGGTTCGATCACCCTGGATCCGCCGGGGATCAGCCTTCGGATCGATGATCTCCACTTGCCGTGAAGGGGAGTTTGCGCGGTAATTCGCGCAGGATGCAAAGCGTGCTCATTCGCAAGGGATACGCCCTGAGCCGGGCACTTACCCCGCGAACTCTTGCATCACCTTCAGACCCTGCTCCAAATCGGCGATCAGATCGTCCACATCCTCAAGCCCGATATGCAGGCGCACCAGCGGACCTTCGAACTTTGCTGCGCTCGCGGTGCGGGTCACGAAGCCCGTCGTCGGCAGTGCCAGGCTTTCGAAACCGCCCCAGGACGCGCCGATGCCGAACAGCTCCAACGCCTCGACAAACGCATGCGTGCTCTCGACGGAATACTCCGGGCGGAACTCGACGCCGAACAGGCTGCATGCACCCGAAAAGTCCCGCTTCCAGATCGCATGACCCGGGGCACCGGGCAGCGCCGGATGAAGCACCTGCTTCACCTCGGGCCGCTTGCGCAGCCAGTGCGCCACCTCCATGGCACTGTCCATCTGCTGCGCCAGCCGCACCCCCATCGTGCGCATCCCGCGCAAAGTCAGCCAGCAATCGTCCGGGCTGGCATACTGCCCAAGGCCACGCACCGTGGCTTGCAGCTTCTGCCAGTCGGCATCCGAGTTCACCGTGACACTGCCGATCAGCACGTCCGAATGGCCGGCGGGATACTTGGTCGCCGCCTGGATCGATACATCGACACCGTGTCGGAACGGCTGAAAGTGATGAATGCCCCAGGTGTTGTCCATCAGCACCTTGGCACCACGCGCATGCGCCGCGCGCACAATGGCAGGGACATCCTGCACCTCGAAGGTGTGGCTGCCGGGGCTCTCCGTATATACGACTGTAGTGTTGGGACGGATCATGGCAGCAATACCCGCCTCATCGACCTCGGGATCGTAGTACGTCGTCTCGACGCCGAAGCGCCGCAACACACCGTCGCAGAAGTTCCGCGTCGGTCCGTACACACTGTCGGGCATCAGGCAGTGATCGCCACTCTCGAGAAAGGCCAGCAGCGGCGTGGTCACCGCCGCAAGCCCGGAACAGACGATGGCACAGCGTGTACCGCCCTCCACTTCGGCGATTACGTCCTCCAGCGCCCAATGCGTTTCGGAACCGCCCAATCCATAGGTCAGCAGGCGCTCGCCACGCCGCGCCCCCATCGCGCGGCGCTCGGCCACCGTCGAATACAGCACCGTGCTGCCGCGCAGCAGCGGTGGATTGACGAAGCCATGGATGCGCTTGCCGGCACGGCCGGTGTGCGACAACTTCGTGCGGAAGCCGCGCTTCGGACTATCGGTCACGCTGACCGGCTTTCCACCGGCGTGTCCGAACGGCCGCCCCATTCCGTCCAGGACCCATCATAGACGGCGCCCTCGGGTAGTCCGGCGACACGCAGGCCCAGCGTCAGAATGCAGGCCGTGACGCCGGACCCGCAACTCGTCACAACGGGTCGCGAACCATCCACACCCGCCTGCGCCAGGCGTGCCCGCACGGCCTCTGCCGAGCGAAAAGTACCATCGGCGTTCAACAGATCGGTGTAGGGCAGGCTTGCCGAGCCAGGCATGTGACCGCTGCGCATGCCGGCACGAGGCTCCGGCACCTCGCCGGTGAAGCGGCCGGCGGCCCGCGCATCCAGGACGAGTTCCGCCTGTGTGCTTACATTGCCAAGCACGTCGCCGACGCCTCGCAGGCGCGTTGCGCGAAAGTCGGGACGGAATGTGGAAGATCGTGGCAGCGTTGGTTCGCCCGCCTCGACCGCGCGGCCTTCGTGTTGCCACTTCGGCAGGCCGCCATCCAACACCGCGACAGCGTCATGGCCGAACAGACCCATGAGCCACCAACCGCGCGCCGCCGACGCAAGCCCCTTCTGGTCATAGAACACCACGCGCGATTCATTGGACACGCCGAATGCACTCATGAGCTTAGCGAATCGCCCAGGTGTCGGGACCATGTGCGGCAAGTCAGTGTCCGGATCAGCCACCACGTCGATGTCGAAATAGCGGGCCCCGGGGATATGAGTGCGAAGGAACTCCGCCTTGCCGTCTTTGTCCTCGTTCGGCAGGTACTTGGTAGCGTCGAATACGATCAGGTCCGGCTTGCCGAGTTCGTTCGCGAGCCAGTCTGTAGTGACAAGCGGTCCCATTTCGCTCCTCCGTCATTACCGGCGCAGTTTCAGCACTAGCTGTGGCGAGTCAATCCGAGCACCGGCGTGATTCTTCTCGAAAATAGTGGCTTAACGGCACGGTAATCCGGTGGTGCGAACATCAAACAACAGCTGCCGTTTGAGTATCATGCGTGCTGCGTCACATAGCCCTCTGGTTTGCAGCGCGGATCCTAGTCAGCGATAGCTGGCGGGCATCGGAACCCCCGGGCATGGGCCGGCACGATCAGACGGTCACTCGGACCGTCTCACTGTTGGCGAGCATCGCTGCCCTGGTGATTGCGATCGCCCCGCCGCTTACCTCGCTATTGGCCGCACAAGACCGGGTTAACGGTGCTCTGGAAACCAGCGCTCGGTTGCATGCGGCCGAAGTTGCCCTTGTCGCGCGCCAGACACCCGGGTTTTGGCAGCTAGAAGCGCTCCGGGTCGCAACGCTGGATGCCAGCGAGTTCAATACCGTTCCGGAGAGACGGCGAGTCTACAACCGGGATGGGCACCTTGTCGTCGAAACACCGGCGGCCACGGAACTTGCTTGGCCAGTGCGGTCAAAACGCGTGCCAATCATGGATGGCGGCCAACAGCTCGGGGAAGCTGAAGCGTCGCGTTCCTTTCGCAGCGCCCTCGTTCGGTCATCGTGGGTCGGAGTGGCGTCCGCGCTCGGTGCGCTGCTGATCTTTGTGGTGCTGCGAATCGTCCCACTGCGACTGCTGCACCACGCGCTGGATCGCGCCACATACCTGTCGGCGCACGACGTTCTGACCGGCTTGCCGAACCGCGCGCTGTTTCACGACCGCCTGAAGCAGGCGCTGGCGCAAGGCCAGCGACTTGGCCGGTCACCAGCATTGCTCTGTATCGATCTGGACCATTTCAAACAGGTCAACGACACGCTCGGACACGCCGCAGGCGATCAGCTGCTGTGTGCGCTTTCCGAGCGGATTGGCGGCTGCCTGCGCGAAGGGGACACGCTGGCGCGGCTCGGAGGAGATGAGTTCGCAGTCATTCAGCCGTATGCGACCGGCGCGCAGGATGCCGAGACCGTTGCTCACCGCATTCTCCACGTTGCGCGCGCTCCGGTCGATCTGAACGGCCAACAGGCACAGGTGAGCCTGAGCATCGGCATCGCACTTGGTGACGTCGGCACGGACAGTGCCCACCTTTTGCAGAACGCAGACATCGCGCTTTACCAGGCGAAGGATAACGGGCGCGCTCAGTGGTGCTTCTTCGATCCGAAGATGAATGCCCGGCTCCAGGAGCGCCGGGCGCTGGAGCAGGACCTGCGCGGCGCGCTTGCGCGGCAAGAATTATTTCTGTTGTACCAGCCGCAAGTCGACCTCAAGAGTGGGAAGGTCGTCGGAGCTGAGGCTCTGCTGCGTTGGAGGCGCAGCGCGGACAAGATCGAGCCGCCCGACAGATTCATTGCGTTATCTGAAGAGATCGGATTGATCGGCACAATTGGCGCCTGGGTGATCCAGGAAGCGTGTCGCACAGGCGCGACTTGGCCCGATCACATCGGCATCGCCGTGAACGTCTCCCCGGCCCAGTTCCGCAGGCCCGGCTTCGAAGCCGCAGTTCTGGAAGCTCTGCAGGCATCCGGCATCAGTCCATCACGGCTGGAGCTTGAGATCACTGAAGGCCTGTTATTGAACGACACCAGCGAGACGCTCCGCATCCTGAACAGGCTGCGCGCCATCGGCGTGCGCATCGCGATGGATGACTTCGGCACCGGTTACTCCAGCCTCGCCTACGTGCAAAAGTTCCATTTCGATCGCATCAAGATCGACCGCCATTTCGTGATGAGGATGACCTCCGATCGCAGCGCCGCTGCAATCGTCAAAGCGGTGATCGCAATGGCCAGAGCGATGGGTGTGACCACCATCGCTGAGGGAGTCGAGACCACGGATCAGGCAAGATCGCTGATCCTCGAGGGCTGCAATGAAGCCCAGGGCTTCCTTTACGGCCGCCCGATGACGATTGAGGCCTTCCTGCAAACTCTGGTCCCGGATGAGCATGTCGGATGACCAGTGCACAATCACACTGGCCAGCCTGGGAACGCCGAGACGCGATCCGCGCAACAACGACACGCCGAAGGCTGATCGGTATTGCAGCGGCTTTTATTCTTGCTGAAGCAGTGATGGCCGAAGCGATGGTGGATGCAACCACGCGCAAGCTGAATCTGATTGCCCAGAGCCTGAATTTCTTACAACATGCGCCTAAAGGTCCAGTCATACTGGGCATCGTGTACCCGCAGGCGTCCCCGGGCGAAGCACATCAAATCGAAGCAGCGTTTGGCGATGGTGTTCAATCCGGCGCACTGACGCTTCATCCACGCCTGCTCACCGTTAACGAAGCCTTCAATGCGCAGGGTATAATTGGATTGTTGTTGACGGATGCGGCGCTCCCCGACGCGCCTGCAATCGCCTCAGCAATGGCAGGAAAGGGAGTGCTTACTGTCGCGTCGGACCCTGCGGCGGTGAGCGCCGGTGTTGTCGTAATGGCCGTCCGCATCGTACCGCGGATCGAGATCTATCTTAGCCGAAGCGCGGCCAGGACAGCCGGTATCGAATTCTCTACCCCATTCCGCATGATGCTGCAGGAGCGCTGAGTGTTCTCCCGACACGCAGTTTCCTTCTACATCATGCGGTTATTGCTGGCCGCTTCGCTGTTCGCAGGGATCCAGCCGACTTGGGCGCAACGCATCGATATCGGCGGCCTGCAGGACATCTTCGATGAGCCGGTCACCACGTCGGCGACAGGCATGCCCGAGCGCGCCGCAGATGCACCTGCAGATATCGAGATCATTACTGCTGATGAGATCCGCCGGTCCGGAGCAGACAACCTGCCTGACATACTGCGCTTCGTGGCAGGCCTCGATGTGCGCCGCTACGGTTTTGCTGCTGCCGATGTCGGCGTCCGGGGCTACAACGAGACCAGCAATCCACGTCTGTTAGTTCTGTTGGACGGACAGCAGGTCTATCTCGACGATCTCGGTCGAACACAATGGTACACGCTTCCAGTCACGCTTTTGGAGATCAAGCAGATCGAAGTGATCAAGGGGCCGAACACCGCGTTATTCGGCTTCAATGCGGCGTCCGGTGTTATCAATATTGTGACATACGATCCGTTATACGATCGTCGGATCAACACCGCCCAGGTCGGCGT
>JBKPOG010000175.1:0-12188 GCA_046732975.1 Pseudomonadota bacterium | reverse complement strand
TCGAGCGCGATATCATGAACATCGACCACGCGCGGATAGCGTCAGTGGACGTGCAACGTGGCGATCAGAAGCTGGACTTTGCGCGCGATGGCCAAAAGCTGGTGGTGAAGGAACCTGCCGATCATCCGCCGCTGGACGATTACAAGGTTGACGATGTTGATCGTGCTCTGGAGTTGCTGACATTCCAGGACGTGCAGTCCGACAAGCAGCCGGTTGGCGACAAGATCGGGCAGTCCGTCTACACCACCAGCGACGGCATGTCGGTCACCGTCACAGTGTTCAAAGGCGACAAGGACATTTGGGCACGTTTCTCGGCGACCGGCGATGACAAGACCAAGGATGAGGCGAACAAGTTGAACACGCGCCTGGCCGGTTGGACGTATCAGCTCGGTTCCTGGAAGGAGAAGGCATTGGTGCCATCACTCGACGAGCTCAAAGCGCCAGCGGCGGAAAAGCCTGACACACCACCGGCTGAGCCACCCAAACAGTGATGGTTGAAACAAAGCCGGCCCGTGCTGTGACATGGCTGGTGCCCGGAACCAACCATGAGTGACCGCGAGTATCCCGCTCGACCTATCGTTGGAATTGGGATCGTGGTCATCAAGGAGGACACAGTCTTATTGGTCCGTCGCGGCAAGCCACCCAATATCGGCGCATGGACCTTGCCGGGCGGCGCGCAGGAAGTCGGCGAGACGGCCGAACAAGCAGCACGGCGCGAGTTGTTGGAAGAAACCGGCCTCGAAGCCGGTGAACTGCATTTTGCCGCAACAGTTGACAACATCCGCCGCGACGAGACCGGGAGGGTGCGCTTCCATTATACAATCATCGACTTCGCCACCCGGTGGGTCGATGGCGAACCCGTCGCTGCCACCGATGTCACCGAAGCGGCCTGGGCACCGTTTGACGCCCTCGCCGACTACGATTTGTGGAGCGAGGCGCACCGGGTGATTGCAATCGCACGCCGTTTGGTTGGCTAGGCAGCCTGCGCTCGCCGCTGGCAGCACGCGGGTTGGCACCACTGCTTGACATGCGACTCAGTAACCCCGTTGCCAATCGATCACATTCCGCAGTGGGGCGCCGTCGAGATACGCGCGCAGGTTCTCGCAGAACAATTCGATTGCACCGTGTCGGTTCTCATCGCTTGCGCCGGAAACGTGCGGGGTGATCAGAACACGTGGATCACGCCACAGCACCTCAGGCGGCCGATGTTCGAATTCGCCGACATACACATCCAACACCACCCCGCGCAGGTGCCCTCGCGTCAGGGCTTCGGCCAGTGCCACCTCATCCACAATCTCGCCGCGCGCAACATTGACCAGCACCACGCCTGGCTTCATGGCAGCCAACCGGGTTGCGTTGATCAGGTTGGTGGTTTCCGGAGTCCACTGACAGCACACGACAACGAAATCGCTTCCGGCCAAGAACTGGTCGAGATCATCGGCACCTCCCATCAGGGAAAATCCCGTTGGCAGCGGCGCATCAGGCTGCGGCGTCCGGCGCGTGCCGATCACCCGCATTCCCAGCGCGGCGCCAAGCCTTCCGACTTCACGGCCGATGCCGCCGGCGCCGATGACGCACAGCGTCTTGCCCTCGATCAACAACGGACGATACGCGCGATGGTCGAATGTGTCCGATGCCCTGTCATCGACCGCGCGGTTCAGGCCCTTGGCGAAGTGCAGGATGCCGGCAATCGCGTACTCCGCCATGGCGAGCGTGCTGCCTGCACCACGCGACGTCGTCACCATGACGTCGCTGCCCCACAGATCGCCAAGCCGCAGGTTGGACGCACCGGCAGGTCGTTGGTGGAACCATTTCAGCCGCGGCGCGCGCGCGCGAAGGTCCAGCGGAAACGGCCAGCCGCCCAGGATCACCTCGGCCTCTGCCAGCATCTGGTCACGCTCAGCGCGCGTACCTTGCCCGGCGATGGTCCCGGGGGCCAGGTAGCGGGCGACAGCATAGGGCGGCCACGTATCGCGAATTTCCCCATCGAACCAGCCACCGGCGTCGACCAGGCGAACCGCCGGATCGATCGCCTCGACGCGGGCTCGGTCGGCCCCGCTGATACGCTGGATCGCAAGGACATTCACGCTCATCGAATACTCCCGGGTGTCGGCAGTCAGCCTAGTGGCGGAGCCACGTCAGTGACAGATAGGCACCGCACCAGGATCCCAGCGCCGCGAACAGCACATACACCGCATTGCTGGTGTAGCTGATGACCGCGAATGAGGAGACGATGTACCAGATCGCACTCCAATTCGCCGCGGCGATCGGCCGGCGTGCGACCACCGACGCAGTGAACATGACATAGAGCGCGTCGGTCGCCGCAGTGGCCAGGACGACGCCGGCCGCGACCAGCGGGTTGAGCGTGAGATGCATCATGCTTGCCTATGACTGAGTTGGAAATCACCACCGCCAGAGGGAGTGCCGATCGCGCAGCCCACTGCGCCGTCATCAGCGTGCAGCGGTCCAATATGGAACAGCGCTCGCGCTGGCGGAAACGCCACGGTCGCAGCACGCAGCACAGCCGTTGCGCTAATGACCCAGCCACAAAGTGGCGCTGAATACCGCCAGTCCGTACTAATTGCCGGCTGCTGCTACTCGCCGTACGGGGCGAATGTGCGCTAACGCGGTACGCCGACGTTGCTGGAGCGTGGGTTTGGCGAGCCGACGGAGCACATTCTTACAGGGGGTGTCATGGAGTTCTGGTCAGAACCGCAGATGGCGTCGATCCACAAGATGCTAAACCCGCGCTCCATTGCGATCGTCGGTGCGACGCCGCGGATGCAGTATGGCGGACGGATGCTGGCTGCGGCGCTCAAGGCCAAGGACCGGGTGCGCGTTTATGCCGTGAACCCGCGTTATGACGAAATTATGGAGCAAAAGTCCTATCCGAGTGTGACGGACCTGCCAGAGGCGCCCGACGTCGTGGGCATCGTCGTGCCCTACGACCAGGTGCTCGATGTACTTCAGGAGAGCCACCGCAAGGGAGCGGGTTCCGCGATTGTGATCTCGGCCGGCTTTGCCGAACGCGACGTGGACGACAGGCGCGATCTGCAGGGGGAATTGGGTGAATTTGCCCGCGCGTCAGGCATGCGGATCAGCGGCCCCAATTGCCTGGGGCTCGCGAATGTCAAGCACGACATCTGGGCCACCTCTTCGTCGCGCGGCGCGGGTGGCCTGACCGGACCGATCGGCCTGGTGTGCCAAAGCGGCGCGACGGCGTTCGGACCGTTCCTGGTGCGGGCGGTGGAGAACGGCATTGGCTTCAGCTACATCGTCTCGACCGGCAACGAGGCAGACCTCGATTTTTCCGACTTTGCCCGCTACCTGCTGGACGATCCGGATACGCGGGTCATTGCTGGCTTCGTCGAAGGCTTCAAACGGGCCGATAAGTTTCTTGAAGTGGCGAAGCTCGCGGCAGAGCGCGGCAAGCCGATCGTCCTGATCAAAATCGGGCGTTCGGAACTCGGCGCGAGGGCGGCACGCTCGCATACTGCAGCGCTGACGGGTGCAGATGCCCGGTACGATGCGGTCTTTGCCCAGTACGGGGTGATCCGGGTCCAGGATTACGACGAACTGCTGGAGGTCTCACACCTGCTGGCGCACACCCCCAAGCCGGGCGTGCCTGGCATTGCGGCGGTGTCGCACTCGGGCGGCATCAGTTCGCTCACCGCGGATATGTGCGGTCAGGCCGGTCTCGATCTGCCGACGCTTGGCGATGCGGCGCGTGACGGCATCAACGGCATCCTGAAGGGCTTTGGGTGGGCCGCGAACCCTGCCGATGTGACGGGCTTTGCCAACAGTGAGTCCTTCCCACAGATCATGCAGCACATGATCGGTGATCCCCGTATGGGGACATTGGTCGTGGCGAGTGCCGGGGCGGACGCCCAGGCGCAGCAGGTCATCAGTCAGCGTGATCGGACCGACAAGGGTGTGGTGTTCCTGTGGACAGGAAGCCGCGACGCCAAGGCTGGCCTGGCACAGCTCAAGAGCGCGCGGATCCCCATCTTCTACACGCCGGATAAGTTGGCCCGAGGTCTGCAGAGCCGGCTCGCGTATCATACATGGCGCGAGCGTCGCCTGGCCGATGGTTTCGCCACGGCCCCCTCGCGCACGGCTGCGCAGGATGCGGCCATCGCTCAGGCTCTTGGCTTGGGGCGCTCGACACTCTCGGAGTCCGAGAGCAAGCAACTGTTGGCAGCCTGGGACGTGGGGAGTGCGCGTGAGGTATTCGCTGCGTCCGCGGAGGAAGCCGTAGAGGCTGCGGAGTGGCTCGGGTTTCCGGTCGCTCTCAAGGTGGATTCACCGGATATTCTGCACAAGACAGAGGCCGGCGTGGTGCGGCTGAACCTGCGCGACGCTGCACAGGTGCGAACGGCCTATGCGGAGATCCTGGCCAGTGCCGCGGCCTATGCGCCACGGGCTCGGATCACCTGCGTATCGGTGCAGGAGATGGTCGGAGAAGGTGTAGAAGTCATCGTTGGCGTGTCGTGCGACCCGCAATTGGGCCCGGTGCTGCTGTTCGGCAGTGGCGGCGTGATGGTCGAGGTCTACAACGATGTGGCCCTGCGACGCTGCCCCATCACGCGCCGCGAAGCACAGGCGATGATCGCCGAGGTCAAAGGCGCCCGGTTGCTGCAAGGCTTTCGCGGACGGGCAGCGGCGGACGTTGGGGCGCTGGAGGATACGCTGGTGCGCGTGTCGCACCTCGCCATGCATCTTGAGGGACAGTTGGCGGAGTTGGACATCAATCCGCTCATGGTGCTGCCATCGGGTCAGGGCGTGAAGGCGGTAGACGCCCTCGTCGTGTTTCGCGGCAAATAGCCGTGCTTTGGCACTGCTGTTGGCCTTCACCCTCAAGGAAACGGGAATCGCCGAGGTAACACCGCGGGCCTTCACGCCGAACCGAGCATCCGACCGGTGATCCGGCGGCGGCCGTGCACGATGCGCAGCACCGTCACGGTGCCGCTGTCGTAGTCGTTGCGATAGATGACAACGAATGGCGTGACGATGCCGATGCGAATGTTCTGACCGAGTGCAGGACGCGGGGCGCCGCTACCCGGATGATCGGCGAGTCGACCATAAAGCCTTTCGAAAAGCTCGTTGTATTTATCGGCCGTGCGCCACCCGGCTTTCGCCGCAAGGTCAGTGATGATTTCAGCGTAGTCGGCGTCGGCCGACGAAGCGATGACGACCCGCGCCATTACTCCTTCAGCGCGGCCAGCCGTGCGGCGTTGCGAGCGCGATGTTCCTCACGGCTGATGACATCACCGCGCGCGACCTCGGCCAGCGCCTCGTCCACGTGCGGCTTGGCCCATGTGAGATCGTCCTGCTCTTCTAGTGCACGTTCAGCGATCCGCTCATCAATGAGCTGGCGCGCCGCTTCCTCGGCCGACGCAAAGTCGCCACGTGCCACCCGCGCGTTGATCCACGCCTGTTGTTCCGGTGTAAGAGAAATTGTCATGCCCCAATTCTAGCACAAGAAATTCCAGCGGTCAGCTTCATGTGAGGCGAGATGCGGGCCGGCGGCGGCGGACGTGGGGAGCTGGAGGACACGCTGGTGCGCGTGTTACACCTCGCCATGCATATGAACGGACACGTGGCGGAGTTGGACGTCAATCTGCTGATGGTGCTGCCGTCAGGCCAGGGCGTGAAGGCGGTAGGCGCGCTTGTTGTGTTGCGCGACAGATAAAATGGGGCTCGAGGTGTCCGATACGGGGTTACAGATGATCAGCATCCCACGTATTAATCGTGTGTGTTATGAAACGTTCCTACCTCGCCAAATCAACAGCCATCTCGAAGCGATCCTCACCTTGCTATCCAGCGTGGACATGTCAGTGACCATGACAATCCAAGCCGCTTGAGTGCGACTTTACTTTGAAGTCGCTGATCGACTACCAATCGTGCTAGGGTGCTTCCGTTGGCGCCTGCCCCCTTTCGGAGCTCTCACCGCGCATAGATAAAGTTCGCATGCTTAAAGTGCAGGATCTTCTGGCAGTGGCGGTTCCACCGGCTGACCCCAGTTCCGCCTGGTTCACCAGCGCTGCCGCTGGTGTCGACTACCTCGTCAGGAATGCGCGCTCTCGCGGCGAAATCATAATCTATACCAATGTCGGCCAGTCCTTTGTCCACACCGTCCTCGCGCCGCTCGACAATCTGACACCACCTGACGGGGATGCGCTCCAATACGCTGATCTCGACCCCTCTAACCATTGGCGGCTGGAGCATGTCTCGGGCGGCGGCGAACCGGACCGTATGTATCTTGCCTCACCTATCGACCCCTTCCGTTGCAATGCTCTGGAGGGTGGCCAGCAGCTCGTCTTTCGGCGCTCGTTCATCGGCGTCGACAACGGTCCGCCTCGCACCGAGCTCTCCCAGCCGCTGGTTCAGGCGCTCGACCTCTACTGGCTCAACGAAGAGAGCGCTTATTGCCGGCTCAATGACGATGGCGATGTTGAGCCAATCATCAGGCTGCGCAACCTAGGAGTCGAGACGAAAGAAGCTGGCGCGACTCTCGTCACCATCGAAGCCGAGCAGCTCCATCGCTACATGGCGGTCACCAATACTGCGCTGATAATGAAGTTCGACTTCACCCGATACGTGACCGGCGGTTTTGGGGGATGGGGCGAGCCGAAACGCGACAATGTCGTCGAGAATGATCTTTTCTACCATACCGGCGTACAGCCGGGAGCGAGCTTCGCCAACGGCGCGCTAATCGTGCGTCCGCTCCTCACTACCGAGATACTCATCGCGTGCGCCAATCGTCGATGGGATGGGGTAGATAAGGAATATGCTGTCTTCAAGGCGAATGACTGGAAGAACAAGCGCATGGCTGAAGTCTCCTGCGCGCCCTGGGCGTTGGCCAGCTATTTCGACGAAGGCTCGCCGCTGCCGTTCCAGACCACGCCTGCCTTCTTCAAGCCAGAAGTGCTGCAAAGGTACAAGGCTGATCCCGAGAAGTACCGGATCGACCATCGCTCGATCCATGCACGCGGCGGGTGGTATCTCAAATCGTATGACGTGAACGAAGCGGGCCAGGTGCACGCCTATCTCTGCGATCTCGCCAACCTGCCCTATCGCGAACAGGTCTATTGGCAGTCGTTCAATGAGTGGCCCAAGGCAGGAATTTCCGCCTGCGCCTTCCAGACCGATTTCGAAGGTCGCTTCAGCACTCTTCCCGATCCGCTCGCCGAGCTCAAGCGCCAGATCGCGAGGATCGACAAGCTCCATCCGGACTGGTGGAGCCCGCGCGGCGAGGCTGCTGCAGCTGCGCTCCATAACCCACTCACCACCTCGCCTGAGGAATGGGCTAATGCCGTGCTCGCCCTCGACCAGCTCGTGGTCGAGGGATTCGTGATGAAGGCGCTCCGGAGTCAGGTTGAGAGGGCAGGCAGGACGGCCAACAAACAATGGCGCTCACTGCGCCTGCTCCAGGACTGCTTGGTCCTTGCCGGTCTCGACGAAGCCGATGCGATTGCGGTGCTCGAGCCGCTCAAACGAACGCATACACTGCGCAGCAAGGTGAAAGGGCATTTGGCCGAGAGTGAGAAACAGGCGATCATCAAGCAGGCTCGCACTGAATACGGTTCGCTGGCGGCGCATTTCGGTGTGCTGCTCGACGAGATGCAGGCGTCGCTTGATCGGATAGTCAAGCTACTCTGACCATCGAAGCGCCAAACACGCGTAGGCCTGCGAGCACACTGAGGCATTTACCCCTCAGCTCGGGGACTTCCCAAACATGATCCACTCCCGCTGCTTGGTGTGGCGAAGGCCCCCACCGCGGTCTCTGCCCGAACCCTGACCTGCCGCGCGCCAGCCGTGCCGCGGAGCTGCTCGATGCAGTCGGGGTACATCGCCGTTCGCGTACGCCCGTTCCCCAGATTGCCGCCGCTCGAGCACAACGAGTGCGGTCCCTCCACCCTGATATCGCCCTCGTAGAACGCGAACGCATCGCCGCGTTTGACGCCGTGCCACTGGAAGGCCTCCAGGAAGAACTGCGCCATCATGCATAGCCGTCATAAGGATTGAATATATCGACGTCCGCGGGCCCAAGCCCGGCACCCTCGTACATTCGCCGCGCGGCGCGGTCGGTCAAGTCCTCGACCTCATCCAGATCGGCCTTTGGGGTGCGCAGGGCGGGTTCTGATGGTTCTCAAGGTGGATTCACCGGATATTCTGCACAAGACAGAGGCCGGCGTGGTGCGGCTTACCTGCGCGACGCTGTACAGGTGCGAACGGCCCACGCGGAGATCACTGGCCAGTGCCGCGGCCTATGCGCCACAGGCTCGGATCACCGGCGTGTCGGTGCAGGAGATGGTCGGCGACGGTATTGAAGTTATCATTGAAGTGTCGTGCGACCCGCAATTGGGCCCGGTACTGTTGTTCGGCAGTGGCGGCGTGATGGTCGAGGTCTACAACGATGTGGCCCTGCGACGCTGCCCCATCACGCGCCGCGAAGCACAGGCGATGATCGCCGAGGTCAAAGGCGCCCAATTGCTCCAAGGCTTTCGTGGACGGCCAGCGGCGGACCTCGATGCGCTCGCGGATATCCTGGTGCTCACCTCGCCAAGCATCTTGAGGGGCAGTTGGCGGAGTTGGACATCAATCCGCTCATGGTGCTGCCATCGGTCAGGGCGTGAAGGCAGTGGATGTACTCGTTCTGTCGCGGCATATAGCTGTGGACATGAATGAGAGGGGCGGCGGCAGTGTCTCAGTCAAAACTGTTCCGACCTGCCCGGACATAGGCGGCGACATCGCGTCGGATCTCGAAAGCAGTCTTTCGTGGGCGCTAGCCCCTGGTCTGCCCCAATCAGCGCACAGCCGGCTGTCGGGTGCCGCGAGGCCCCGCGGCTCCCCCCGCCTCCGCACCGGTCGCAACTTCACCAACCGAGGGCCTCGGCGACCTCAATGCCGTGACCTTCAGTTGCGCCAAAGCTGGACTGAACGCGGCCGCGAGGGAAGCCGCCAAGGCTCCCTCCCAGGACACCTATCAATTCTCCTTTTTCAGGATCGTCAGCGACACCCACAATTCTACTTATGAGGTTCACTTCAGGAGCAACTACGAGGGTGAGAAGGAGCTGAAATACTGCGTCGCAATCTATCGCCAGCAAGGTTGGGATCCGAAAAACACCCAGCCGATGGTCACTTTGATGTTAGACGAGCGTCGGTCGGCAAGGACCAAAGCAGCCCGCACGGCGGACGCCGCCGACTGCAGCCACCACTGGCACTCTCCGGCAAGCGCGTATACAACGACGCAGGCGAGAAGCCAGCCGACCAAAGCCAACAGATCTGCACGGCTGGCACCGCCGTAATCCAGGGGAAGCGACAGGAAGCAACGTTACGCCATGGCGGTTCGGGACTGCCGTGGCGTGCCTTGGCGTCAACCCGGCTGGGAGTTGTAGCGTATGGATTACGTGGATACCGGCGGACTCAGGATCGCTCGCCGACTATATGATTTCATCAACAACGAGGCGGTCCCCGGTACGGGCGTCGCAACCGCGCAGTTTTGGCAAGGGCTAGGTGCGCTCATTCGCGACCTGATGCCACACAACAAGTCACTGCTTGACAAGCGCGATGCACTGCAGGGCCAGATCGACGCCTGGCACCTGGAGAATCGTGGCAAGCTCATCAGTCCGGAAGGCTATGTTCGATTCCTGCGCGATATCGGCTATCTGCAGCCGGAGCCACCCGATTTCTCGATCGGCACCGAGAACGTCGATGCCGAGATCGCCACGATCGCGGGCCCGCAGCTTGTCGTGCCGGTCACCAATGCCCGCTATGCGCTGAACGCCGCCAATGCGCGGTGGGGCAGCCTCTACGACGCGCTCTATGGCACCGACGCGCTACCTGAAGACGGTGGAGCAACACGCGGTTCGGCCTATAACCCTGTCCGCGGCGAGCGGGTCATCGCCAAATCACGACAGGTCCTGGATCAGGCGGTGCCACTCGCCATCGGCAGCCATCGCGACGCCATAGGCTATATGATCGAGGACGGGCGGCTTGCGGTCACTCTTAAGGACGATGCACGGACGGGTCTGACCCATCCGGAGCAATTCATCGGGTATCGCGGTGACGCGACCCACCCATCATCTGTGCTGCTGAAGCATCACGGTCTGCACATCGAGATCGTCATCGATCGCGGCCAACCGATCGGTCAGCAGGACGCCGCCGGTATCGCCGACGTGCTGCTGGAAGCGGCCATCACCACGATCCAGGATTGCGAGGACTCGGTCGCCTGCGTGGATGCCGACGACAAAGTGCTGGCCTATCGCAACTGGCTGGGGCTGATGCAAGGCACGTTGGAAGAGACGTTCGACAAGGGCGGCCAGACGATGACGCGTCGCCTGGTGTGCGATCGCGTATACACCTCGCCAAATGGCGGAACGCTCGAACTGCCCGGGCGCAGTCTGATGCTGATACGCAATGTCGGCCACCACATGTACACCGACGCAGTACTCGACGCATCAGGATCACCGATTCCCGAGGGCATGCTGGATGCAGCAGTCACTGCGCTGATTGCGATGCACGATATCATAGGCACTGGTCCGCTGTGCAACAGCCGCACCGGCTCGGTCTACATCGTCAAGCCAAAAATGCATGGGGCAGACGAGGTGGCATTTACCGACACGCTCTTCGCCCGCGTGGAGGACATACTGGGCCTCGCACGCAATACGCTGAAGATGGGAATCATGGACGAGGAGCGTCGCACCTCGGTCAACCTGAAGGCCTGCATTCAGGCGGCGAAGGACCGGGTGGTGTTCATCAACACGGGTTTCCTCGATCGCACCGGTGACGAAATTCACACATCGATCGAAGCCGGACCAATGATCCGCAAGAACGACATGCGCAACACGGCGTGGATCAAGGCGTATGAGGACCAGAATGTTGACATTGGTCTGGCCTGCGGGTTGCGAGGTCGCGCGCAGATCGGCAAGGGCATGTGGGCCGCGCCTGACCAAATGGCGGATATGATTGCGCAGAAGATCGGCCATCCCAAGGCAGGCGCCAACACCGCCTGGGTTCCCTCGCCCACCGCCGCGACCCTGCATGCGCTGCACTATCACGAGCTGGACGTGGCGCATCGGCAGGAGGAGCTCGTCAGCCGGCAACGCGCGTCGCTCGCCGATCTGTTGACGATTCCGGTGGCCGATCGGCCGAACTGGTCGCCCGACGACATTGCTCAGGAATTGGACAACAATTGTCAGGGCATTCTCGGCTACGTGGTCCGCTGGATCGACCAGGGGGTCGGTTGCTCCAAAGTGCCCGACATCCATGATGTCGGTCTGATGGAGGATCGTGCGACCTTGCGCATCTCCAGCCAGCACATCGCCAATTGGCTGCACCACGGCATTGTCTCGGAGCAACAGGTAATGCAGACGATGCAACGGATGGCGAAGGTGGTGGATCGGCAGAACGCCAGTGACCCCAATTATCGACCCATGGCGCCGGCATTCGAGGGGCCTGCGTTCAAAGCGGCTTGCGACCTCGTCTTCAAGGGCCGCACGCAGCCGAACGGCTACACCGAGTTCATTCTGCACGCGCGCCGCCGAGAGGCGAAGCACGACCGCCACTGAGAAGGCGTTACATAGCTCACGGCGCCTGCATCACTACCATACAGGCGGCCGGCAGCGGTGGCGGACGGTAGGGCGGCGTCGGCTTCGGTGGCAGCGCCAGCTGGTCAAACCACCATTGCAGCGTGGCGTCACAACCGTCGCCCGGCGGCGGTGGAGGCGCTTGCGCGCAATCGTGCTGATCCGCAGGGCAACGGAATCGGATGTGCATATGCGCCGCGTGGTCGTACCAAGGCCGCATCAGTCGCAGCCACGAGCGATCCCCTCGCACGTCCTGGCAGAGTTGTCGCTTGATCGCGGGATTGATCAGAATGCGATCGACGTCCGGCAGGCTGGCAGCCAGACGCAGCAGCGTTATGACCTCGGGTGACCAGTGCGCCTGGTCTATCGCGCGCTGATCGGGCCGCACCATGCTGGTTAATTCCACCTGCTCGCGCTCTGCCGCAGTCAGAGCACGCTTGGGAGCAGGATCGAGCCCAACATCAACGTCCAGCCCCAACTGATGGCTCTGGTGTCCGCCCGGCAATGGGCCACCGCGGGGCCGCGAAATATCCTCAATGTACAGGTCTTCTAGCCCTGCTGAATGCGCTTGTGCCGCAAGCGACTCGATACGGGAGA
>JBKPOG010000174.1:0-6258 GCA_046732975.1 Pseudomonadota bacterium | reverse complement strand
ATACCTTCATCCCGGCCTCCTGCTCACGCAGGATTCCGATGATCTGCTCTTCCGTGAACCGGCTTCGCTTCATCCGTCCGTCCCCCTCAGGGTCGCGGACTCTATCTCAGCCTGGAGGAGTTTTCGGGGCTCACGTCAGGGTGTTTCAGGAAGAGGCTTACGCACCGACAGCTGCTGGCCTGATCTCTTTGATCTGTGCCGTCGTAGTGATGAACGATCGCCGTCAAGTGGCATCGTTGAGTAGTCGAGCGTCGCAGCTGGTGCCCAGGTCCGCTTCTTCGCCTGGCGCTCCAGCTTCGGCAAGGGTTTTGTCGCAGTAAGAGATGACGCTACGGACTCAGGCGCTCTGGAGTAGTCGATACAACGCTGCTGCATCGGGTGCCTGCCGAAGCTTTTGCACGAGCGTGGCTTCTCGCATCGGCCGCGAGACAGCCGCTAAGGACTGATGCATCCTGCAGTGGCGCCGACAAAGCAATGAAGCCGTGATATCATCCTTGGGGCCGATCGAAATTCGGCAGGCGCCATGCAGCTGCCTGGTGCAGACCCTGGGGCACCGGCGCTCCAGGGTCGAGCAGCGACAGCACATGACTGACAGCGCTGCCTCGGCGGCTGGCCAGGTCCGCCAGGCCGCAGATGGTCAGACTGCATGGCAGGTCCATGCCGGTATTGCTACCGAGTTCAATGGAACTGATGACACAGGTTCAAGAGGCTGACTCCTTCAGCAGCGGACAGCCCTTCAGGCGCTCAGCCGGCAGCTCGGGCGAAGGGCGAACGTCGGCGAGCCAGCAGACGAATATCTTCTCGCGGCCAAGCATGAGAGCTGCCAGGTAGTCGTGTCGGCCGTCGTCCACCAGGAAGCGCTCACCCTGCCAGTGGCCAACGATCGGCGGCCAGGGTGCGCAATCGCCGAGGTTCAGCAATCGCCGGTACTTTTTCTCGACCGCTTCCGGGCTCATTTGCACCCGGCAGCCTAATTGGCACAGATCGATGTCGACCCAGGCGGTCTGCACCACCTGATACGGCTGCACGCACATCGACCGATCTTCGCCAACCATCACACTCATCGCAACACTGCCCTAGAGCAGCGCTTCAGCGCCGCCCCGTGAGGGAACTCGGCGCGGAATATTGTTCGAAACCAGCTCTCATTCCACAACAATCGAGCAGCAGCCCATCGCCCAACACGCAACCGTTGATATCACTGCATCTCAGTCCGGCTTTCGTCCCCGTTCAGCTCCAGCCGGGTATGCCGAGTAGCCGTGCTGCTGTTCCACCCAGGATGGCGACGCGTTCACTATCACTCAGGCCTGGCGTGTTGAGCACAAGATCGACTTCGGTGCTCGTCCAGGGGAAGGGATAGTCAGTGCCGATCATGATCTGTCCCGGCCCCGTCTCTGCGATTAAGTGGCGCAGCGCCTCGGGCGTAAAAACAATCGTGTCGAAGAACAGCTGCCCGTCGCGCAGATACGCTGTCGGCTGCTTCTTGGGCAGCGGACCAACGCGCTGCGGGAAGGTGCGGATCACTGCATCCGAGCGGTTGGCATAGGATGGCAGGAATCCGCCGCCGTGCGCCGCGCAGATCTTCAGGCCAGGGAAGCGGTCAAGCGTGCCCTCGAAGATCAAATGCGACAGCGCGATCGTCGTCTCCAGCGGATTGCCGATCGTGTTGGTCAGCAGCCCGCTGCCGTCGAGCCGCCCGGACGGTTCCAACTCGCGCGTACCGAGCGGATGCATGAACACCAGCACGCCGAGTTCCTCGCATTTCTCCCAGAACGGATGGAAGCGCGGATTGGCGAGTTCCTCGCCGGCCACGCTGCCGCCCACGCCGACTCCGCGGAAACCAAGTTGCTTCACCGCGTACTCCACCTGCTCGGCCGCGAGTTCCGGATGTTGCAGGGCGGCCGTGGCAAAAGCCGCGAAGCGTTCCGGGTTGGCCGCGCAGTACTGCGCCAGCGTCTCGTTCTGCACCTTGATCAACTCGGCTGCGGCATCACGCGGCGCGCGATACCAATAGGGATTGATGCTGAGCACCTCGACGTCGATACCCTGCGCGTCCATCGCCGCGATGCGCGTGCTGGTGTTATCCATCAAAAGTCCGGGCGCTTCCAGCGGGTGGTTGATTACTGCGGCGGCCGCCGGAACGATACAGTGGGCATGCACATCGACCGTCTTCACGCGCTTGCCGTTGATGACGGTCTCTCGGCGACGAGGCGACGGAGCAGATGTGGAGCTCACGCTTGCCATCGCGCAGGGAATGAAGGCGAGTGCCGCCATCGTGCTGTTGAGCAGGCCGGCTGTCATCGTCATCACTGTCCCTCCCTGGTCCGTTCTGGCTCTACTTAGTCGGCCGCTGCCTGACAAGCACGCGCATAGTCGAGCAGCGCGCCGTCCGGCACAGGTTCGATCGGCCGGAAATCGCGATGCGCAATCCACTCCGGTCGTGTCGGCGTGCGGATGTAATTGGAGACGGCGTTGAGCGTCAGATAAACGATCTTGCGCGGATAAGGGGTGATGTTGCCGGCCGAGCCGTGTACCAGATTGCCGTGGAACATCAGCACGGCACCCGGCTTGCCGGTGGGGGTGACGATGCCGCCCTGCCGCACAAGGCGCTCGACGGTCGCGTTGTCCAGCGTCCACAATGGATAGGATGTGGTGGACAAGTCGTGTCCCGCCTTCAGCACACCTTCTTTATGACTGCGCGGCACCAGCATCAGCGGCCCGTTGATCGGCAGCACCTCGTCGACGAACACGGAGATGTTCATCGCCCGTGGCTCCGGCATGCCGTCGTCACGCGCCCAGGTGCCGTAGTCCTGGTGCCACTGCCACACCTCGCCATCAAACGCTGACTTCGCGTTGATCTTGAACTGGTGCATATACAGTGCTTCGCCGAACACCTGCTCGACTGGCCGGATCAGCCGCGGATGTGTCCCCAGCAGACGAAACGCCTCATTATAGGTATGTGCGGCGAATGCGGTGCGCGGCGACCCGGATTTCTCGCGCCAAATCTCCTTGCGTTCCGTGCGGAAGATCGCTTCCGCCTCGCTGCGGAGAACGCCGATCTCTTCGGCCGAGAAGAGATCGGGAAGGAACAGATAGCCTTCCCTGTCGAACTGCTGCAATTGCTGACGGGTGAGAGTCATGGCCGTTGCCTTCTGCCTGTCGTCGTGACGTCGTGCTAGGTCGCAAGATAGCCGCCATCGACATAGAGTTCTGCGCCGGTGATGTAAGACGCCTCGTCCGAGGCAAGGAACAGCACGGCGTTGGCCACTTCATCGACCTCGCCGGCGCGGCGAAGCGGCACTCCCTGCAGCATTCTTGCCCGCACTTCTGGATCGGCGGTCGCGCCCGAGGTCCGCATCGGCGGCATCAGTCCGGGATGCACGGAATTGGCGCGAATGCCGTCACGTCCGAACTGCACAGCCGTCGATTTGGTGATCGTCCGCACCGCGCCCTTCGAGGCGTTGTAGCCCATGTGAGTCATGGTCTGACCAGTAACGCCGGAAATAGAAGACAGATTGACGATGGACCCCCCGCCAGTCTGCTTCATCGCGAGCACAGCATACTTGGTGCCCAGGAACACACCGCGGGAGTTCACCGCCATCAGCCTGTCCCACGCCTCAGTGTCCAGCATGTCGGACACTGCGCTGCCACTGATGCCGGCGTTGTTCACCAGCACATCAAGTTTGCCGTATTTCTGCACCGTCGCATCGACCACGGTCTTCCAGTCGTTCTCGCTGGTGACGTCGAGGCGCATGAAATCGGCGGTGCCGTTTGCGCGCGTGATATCGGCGGCAACCTTATGGCCCTCGTCCTCCAGCACATCGGCGACCACCACCTTGGCACCTTCGCGGCCGAACCGACGCGCGGTTGCGGCGCCCATCCCGGATGCGGCACCGCTGATAATCGCCACCTTGCCTTCCAGGCGCATCAGTCCCTCCCGAACACGTTGCTGGCATCGTTCGCCAGAGCCCGCAAGCAGTCAACTGCGCAGCAATAGAACCAGACTGCAAAGCGACTCAGTGAAATCCAGCCTTTTGAAATCCCGCTAGAATGCGATCTCGCGCCTCCTGGGTGCCGAATTGATCGGCGAACGTCCGGGCATCCAGCAGCGGCCATAGACGCTGTGTGATCGCACGTTCGTGGTCTGCATCCTGCTGTCGGCCCAGTTCCGCGTAGGCAGCGGCCAGCATAGGGTGAGTGAGAAGCTGGGTGTTACGCCCTGGCCTACGGGAAAGGCCGCGAACGCAAGCATCGACCGCGTCGGCGTATCGACCAACCAGATAATACGCCATGCATAGCTTCGAAGCTGCGAAGCCGTTGGCCGGGTCAATGCGAAGTGCACCCTCCAACCATGGTAGCGCCTCCGCGGCCCTGCCCGCCCATGCCAGGAAAGCTCCGCGATTGGCAAAACTCTCCACGTCGCTCGGATTGATCTCTAACGCACGGTCGATTTGCGCCAGCGCGAGATCGTAGTGCTTCCGATAAAGTTCGATCTGGGCCAGCGCGTTGTAAGCGCGCGTGGTTGCCGGATCCAGTGCCAGCGCCTTCAAGGCGAGCGTTTGCGCCAGTTTCAGTTCGTCTTCACGGAACTCAGCCCAACCCGCTATGACCGACTGGTAATGTGACTGGGCGAGTGCGGCATAGGCGCCAGCGTAGTTGGGATCGAGGTCTATCGCGTGCTGAAACAGCTCGATCGCCTCGTCATTGTCGTCACGCGTTTCCTGCGCGAATGCCTCGCGACCGCGCAGAACGTAGTCGTATGCCGCAAGGTTGGTCGTCGGTTTTGCCAGAACGCGCTCCTCCTCGAAGCGCGTCAGCTTTACTGCTGCTGCACCTACGACGCGCCTCGCGATCTGCTCCTGCACAGCGAAGATGTCGTCGACCTCGGCATCGTACGTCTCCGACCAGACGAGGCGCGCCGTCGCCGCCTCAATCAATTCGACGCCGACTCGAACCCGCTTCTCAGCGCGCCGGATGCTGCCCACGAGCAGATAACGTGCTCCAAGTGCTCGGCCGATATCAGTGGGCGAAGCGTTCGAATCTTTGAACGGAAAGCTGGCGGACTTCGAGATGACAAGCAGGTTTGAGAAACGACTGAGCGCGGTGATAACATCCTCGGTGATGCCATCACTGAAGAAGTCATGAACGGTATCGGCCGACAGATTCTTGAAGGGCAGCACCGCCACGGACGGACGCCCAGCGAGGTGAGCCGGCGCGGCAAGAGTAGCCACTTCGACCGGCTTCGGCGCCATGCCGAATGCAGTAATCAGTCGTCCTCGTCCTGGGTACGCCACCCAGGCGACAACTGCCGCCACTACAATTGCGGCGACTGCAGCGCCACCCAGCAGCGGCCAGCGCATCCTTCGGCGCGAGCTTTCGGTGGGTCCCATCACCACCAGATAGGCACGAACCGGCTCGGCAATGTTCTTGACCCGTTGACTGCCGAGAAACTGATAGTCGAGATCCAGCTTGTTCTTAACCTGCTCGTACACGGTATGTGAAATGCACACTGAACCTGGCTTGGCGAGGGCTTCGAGCCGGGCGGCAATATTGACTCCATCGCCGAAAATGTTGCTGCCGTCGATGATGACATCGCCAAGATTGACCCCGATCCGCAGCTCCAGGCGACGTTCGGATGGGATCACGTCATTGATGACGCGTGCCGCGTGCTGCATCTCGATGGCGCAGGTCAGTGCGTCGACGACGCTGGGGAAATCAGCCAACAGGCTATCGCCTGCGGTGCCCACGATTCGCCCGCCATGCGCAGCGATCAGCGGGTCGACGTTGCTGCGCAGCCGGCCAAGTGCCAGGTGTGTTCCGGCTTCGTCCTCGCCCATGAGACGGCTGAAGCCCACGACATCCGCGTGGAGAATGGCCGCAAGTTTCCGCTTCCGAGAGGAAGTATCCTCCGGATGCCGTGGTGGCGTTTCCAGCCCTGTTCGCGCGATGGGTTTGACCTCGCCGTAAGCAAAGAGCACTATATACGGTCCTGCATTGGGTGGCCACGGAAGCGTTCACCGCCACGTCACCGAGGGGGAAGACCATGCGGAGAGCTTTTTCTCAGACAGCAGCAATCGGCAGCGCGCTACTTGGTCTACTGCTCGCGATGACTCTGGGAGCCGCCTCGGCCCGGGCCGATGAACCCGGCCTCTCGATCAGTGGCTACGATCCCGTCGCCTATTTCACCGACGGACGGCCCGTTCAGGGCAAACCGGACTACGAGTACTCGTGGCATAAATTGCGCTGGCGTTTCGCCAGCAC
>JBKPOG010000173.1:0-4730 GCA_046732975.1 Pseudomonadota bacterium | reverse complement strand
TTCGTGCACCGCGCGCCAGCGGCGGCGTGGACTCTCGCCGCGTATGAGAAGGCAATGCAGGAGTCCGGTCGCCCGGTCAGCCTGACCGATGCACAGTTCGACGCGATTCAGAAACGCAAGCCGGCCGCCATGCATCTCATCGAGAGCTATCTGAAGGCCCATCTTGGCGCGGCAGACCCAGCCGTGATGGCTGCCTTCGAAGCGGTCCCACGCGAATACTTCCACTACATCTATTCCGAGCACCGTGCGACGCCGGGTGACGCGTATGAGTCGGATCCCAAGCCCTGGGGACTGGGTTATGGATCGGCCTTATCGGACTATCTGGGCCAAGCCTACATGTCGCAGGTCTGCAAGCCGAAGGCCGAGGACGTGACGCTGGAGATTGGCACCGGCAGCGGCTTCCAGAGCGCATTGCTCTCACGCATCGTGAAGCAAGCATACTCCATCGAAATCATCGAGCCGCTTGGCAAGGCAGTGGGCAAAATCTTCACACCGCTCGGCTATCGCAATGTCCATACGCGTGTGGGTGACGGCTATTATGGCTGGCCGGAGGTGCAAGGCGGCTTCGATATTATCATCGTGACCTGCGCCGCTCAGTACGCGCCGCCCGATCTGTTCAAGCAGCTGAAGCCAGGCGGGCGGATGGTCATTCCGATCGGTCAGCCATTCAAGCGTGGCCAAGTGCTGTACGTCTACACCAAGGATGAAGAGGGCAAAGTCCACTCCAAGCGTGACATCGGCGTGTTCTTCATCCCGATGACCGGCGCGATCGCCAAGACTCCGGCGCCGCACACAGCCGCCGCGACTCAGGCCCCGCCCGCATCGGAACCGGAAAAACCTTCGAGCGATTAGGTCCAGGATCCCGCCGTGTTGACCGGTCCTGCCTTCTATCGAGACCTGGCCTCGGCTCGGACGGGCGGCGGTCGGCTCGCCTCACCCGGCAGGCCCAGGGTCCGTCCGGCGTAGCCGGCGGAATCAAAGTACGTTGCATCGCCAACCTTCTGCGTCAGAAGAACGGTCACGTTCCCCATGGCATCCGGCCCTGAACGCAAGGTCGCCGAACTGTACGGCGGCATCGATCCATTGGGCATCGCCTCGGTCAGCTCGCGTCCCATAAGTTTTCCCTTCGGCTGGATGTTCAATCGCAGCACTCGGGCGATAGTCATTCCGATATCGGCGTTGCTGGCAGGTGCGTCATCCTCAAAATGTTCGCGAAAGCTGGGCCCGGCAGCACCCATAATGTTGCGCGTGTCAGCGCGGGAAAAGCTCCCGTGCATACCCTGGCCTTGCTGCAGTCCAGTATCGGCGATTTCAGCGCCGCATGTGGTGGCATCCGCGCAACCAACCGAAAACGAGCGGAAGTTTACGATGATCGCTGGCGCAGGTGTCGCGGCGGTTCCGCGAAAGGCGATTGCCGATGTTGGGAGCGTTCCTGGAATGGTCCCCAGGTCGTCATTGACAAAAAGACCACTGACATAATCCTGCTTGGAAAGAGCCGAGACAATTTTAGCAGCCAATGCCCCATCTCTGGTCGGCAAGTAGACAAGGTCGGATCCACCATTGGCCGCGACGACGACAACAGGATGTGCGGGATCGTCACTGATCACGCCGTTGCCGCGCACCGGATATGCACCAACGTCCACCAGCGCGTTCTTTGCGTCGGGATCATAAAGGGGAAGCCCTAGCGCGCGAGCAAGATCGATTGCAATGAAGCCAGGCGGCAGCAGGTGTGGGGGAACGTCCTTGTAAGTCTGGGTCGCCGCCGAACTTGTCGCACTCTCCTTACTGATCGTCGAGAATCCATGATCCGAGGTGAGGATCACATCGGTGTTGCCGTCGAGCCCTTGCTCCTTCAACGCCTCGAGCAATCGCGCGAGGTCATTGTCCGCGTTTCTGATCGCGGCGAGTGAGGTGGGGCCATTGATTCCAGGTATCAGGCGGCCGAGGCTATCGCCCTGATTGTGCTGCGTTCCATCGGGGTCGCGAGACCAAAACACCATAACGAAAGGCTTCCCGCGTTCCCTGAACAGGGGCAGCGCCGCCTTTGTAGCTACATCTACAAAAAAATTCTGCTGATCGACATTCGCGACGGTGGTCCCAGGAACCGCATTGGTACCTGCCTTTCCATTGTCTCCGCGGGTAGGAGCCTGAGGGGGCAGGTTGGCAGCAGCCAGCCGCTGTTTCAGTTCGTCAGACAGAGGAATCCCGCCGGCGCGGCCGGTCATGTCGTCGACGAGAATGGTATGCTGTCCCGTCCGTTCGGTATGATCGAAGATCAGCGCCGGACCGAGCTTGCCGATGCTCGCTGTCGAGTATCCCGCCGTACGTGCGCCTTTGAGAATAGTTTCTTCATTCAGGTAGTCGCCGGAAAAATGTTCATCGACGTCGCCCAGCACAGGATTGCTCTCAAGGGATGGAGTGATGCTCTCGCCAGCGCCAGCCACCTGAAACGCGGTGTAGATCGTGTTGCTGAAGTCCCCTGTGTCGCCGAGCAGATGTCCTGTCGCCATGCCCGACGCGTTGGCAGTGGTGAAGGTCGGGAAAAGCGAGTGGGTGTTGGTGAACCGGACGCCGCGTGCCAGCAGAACGGCCATCGCCGGCGCCGTCTGCTCGTCGACCATGCCTGGCCGTAGCCCGTCCGCTACGAAAAGCATGACGTTATGCGGCCGGGGTTGGGCCAGGGCGGCAGATATCCATGAAATGAAGACGCCAACGGTAGCGAGCGGTAAGCGCATGCGGCGAACTCTCCTTGTTGATTGAAGCCTTAGGCCGAAGCGCGGCGACTGAATATCTCAGTTCTGTTACAGTGAGACCACTGGTGAGGCCCGTTTTGACGCCGTCACGGGCATAGGGGCCGAGTTGCAACCTGCACGCGGCTCCCCAGCCCGGGCTTGTGCCGGCTCTCCGGCATGGCACTGTTACCGCGACGAATGGGCCTGACCAGGCCGGCCACGACGGAGGAGGCAAAGAATCCATGGGCTACGAACACATTCTGACAAACGTCGAGGACGGCGTCGGCACGATTACCCTGAACCGTCCCGACAAGCTCAACGCAATGAACCGCAAGCTATCGGCCGAGCTGCACGCTGCAGTGAAGGCTATGGATTCCGACCACGGGGTCGGCTGCATCGTGATCACCGGCGCGGGCACCAAGGCGTTCTCGGCAGGCGGCGACATCCACGAGCAGCGCGAGGATGATCGTCGATATACGTTCGAACAGCTCGAGGCGATGCGCGAGGGTCGCCGCGCCTATGACATCGCCGGCTCCGCCAAGCCGACGATCGGCATGATGAATGGCCTGGCCTATGGCGGTGCCGCCGTCTTGTCCTCGTCGCTCGATATGCGCATCGGCTGCGAGGACACCAAGTTCCGTTTTCTTGCGGCGGCATACGGTCGGATCAACAGCACCTGGTCACTCGGTGCACAGGTCGGCTGGCCGATGGCCAAGGAGCTGCTGTTCACCGCGCGTATTGTCTCAGCCGAGGAGGCGTATCGCATCGGATTGCTGAACCACCTGGTGCCCCGCGACAAGCTGCGGGACAAAACCATGGAGATCGCGCGCATGATCGCGGATAATCACCGCGGGGCTGTCATGGGTGTCAAGCAGTTGCTGCTCGAACAGAAAGGCGAAAGCCTTGAACGTGCCTACGAGATCGAGCACCAATACACGACGCACGTAATGCGCGGAGCCAAAGCCGAGGACGCGTTCCCCGAGTTCATCGCGCGCAAGGGGAAGGCGCTGACCTGATGGCTCTGAAATACGAAAAGCGCGACGGCGTCGCCTATATCACGCTGAACAATCCGGCGAAGGCGAACATCTTCGACAAGGAGACGTCGGACGAGATCTCCGAGGCGTGGATCGACATGTGGGAGGATCGCGACGTTCGCTGCGCGATCCTGACCGGTGCCGGCGACCGGTACTTCTGTGGCGGGCACAACCTCGCACCGCGCAAGAACATCACCGAGGAAGAGCGCGAGTATCTGCGCACCAACCGCATCTTCTGGCCGCTTGCGGGCACCGTGCACGGGCAGAAGACCGGTGTCGACGGCCGGTTTGGGGACCATTATCCGCGCGTGTGGAAGCCGGTGATCGCCGCGGTCAATGGCTGGGCGGCGGGCGCTGGCCTGTATGTGCTTCTGTCGTCCACCGACATCCGCATCGCCAGCGCCGAGAATGCGCGGTTTAAATTCTCGCTGCTGTCACAGGGATGGATCGGTCACGGGCCGGGAGCCAGCCTGCTCATCAAGCAGCTTCGCTATGCGGACGCGATGAAGATCCTGCTGACCGACGAGCCGTTCGATGCACCGGAGGCGCTGCGTATCGGCCTCGTCAACGATGTGGTACCGCACGCGCAACTGATGGAACGCGCGGAAAAATACGCCCGGCACATCGTCAAGCTGCCGCCCGTCGCGGTGCGCATGATGAAGGAATTTGTCGTCCGCTTCGGCGATCTGCCGACGGATCAGGCGTGGCACGTACAGACGCTGATCAACAACCTGCTGATCCAGGTGACCACGGACGGCGAGGAAGGCCGCCAGGCATTCAACGCGAAGCGTCCACCCAACTTCACCGGTGCCCTGCGCCGTCGTGGCGAGGCGTGGCCCGAGCCATCCGAAGAGGATGTCGCACGTTTGGACGAAGCTTATCGCAGCGGCGAATTCTAGCACCTCGGGCGGACCCGCACCGCCGCGGGCGTCGCGGAGGAACGGCACTATGCCCAACCACATTG
>JBKPOG010000172.1:0-33548 GCA_046732975.1 Pseudomonadota bacterium | reverse complement strand
ATCCGCATCGGCGATACCGTGGTGCTGCAGCGCGCCGGCGATGTGATCCCGCAGATCGTTTCAGTTGTAACCGAACAGCGGCCCAAGCGCGCAAAGCCGTTCGTGTTCCCGGAAATATGTCCGGTCTGCGGCAGCCACGCGGTGCGCCCCCCCGGTGAAGCGGTGCGACGCTGCACCGGCGGGCTGATCTGCGAGGCGCAACGCGTCGAGCGACTGATTCACTTCGTGTCGCGGCCGGCGTTCGACATCGACGGGCTCGGGGAAAAGACCATTCGCGAGTTCTACGAGGAAGGCTGGCTGCACAGTCCAGCCGATCTGTTCCGTCTTCCGGCGCGCGAGACCCAGATCGCGCAGCGCGAAGGCTGGGGCAAGGTGTCGGCGCGTAATCTGTCGCGTGCGATCGAAGCGCGACGGCGCATTCCACTCGAACGCTTCATCTATGCACTCGGCATCCGCCGCATCGGCGCGACCAATGCGCGGCTGCTGGCACGGCACTACGGCAGCTTCGCCAACTGGCGCACCGAGATGGTTGCGGCGGCGCAGCCCGGGTCTGAGGCGCGCGGTGAGCTCGACAATATCATTGGCATCGGGCCCGCAATCGCCGAGGAACTGGCCGACTTCTTCGGCGAGGAGCGCAACGTCGAACTGCTTGATGAGCTGGCGGCGGAACTGACCATCGAGGATGCGGCGCGCGCGCAGACGACGGACAGCGAGATCGCCGGCAAGACGTTGGTGTTCACCGGCACGCTGGAAACCATGACGCGGCCCGAAGCGAAGGCGCGTGCCGAAGAACTCGGCGCAAAGGTGACCGACAGCGTGTCGAAGAAAACCGACCTCGTGGTTGTTGGCGCGGATGCCGGGTCGAAGGCGCGGAAGGCGACCGAGCTCGGCGTGCGCACCATCAGCGAAACCGAATGGCGCGGGCTCGCCGGCCTCGGATAACTATTCCGTCAATGTGAGCCATCTCACTGCTGATTGACCACGGCCCTCCTAGCGTCGCAGCAGACGATCGGGAGCGTGACGATGAACGATATGCCACTCGTATGGGTCATACCGAATGACCGTATGTATGCGGTGCACAGCAGGAAAAAGCGCAGCGGCATTATGCTCGCCGTGGCTCTTCTGTGCGCCATGGCGGCAGCCGAGGTGCTGTTCCTCAACTATGTTGCCGGACCAGACAGCGTGGCGATGATGATGGCGGCGGAGGGTGTCGCTACCTCGGATTGACCAGACGAATAGATAGACTGTCGTTCATAGCATGCTATCAGCATGTAGGCTCGCGCATCAGAATCTTGAATGTTCCATGAGACTTTGGCGTCTCTGACACTCGTTGCATTCTTGTTTCTGCTGCAGATCGCCTTATCGACGGTGTGCCTCTTCCAGAGAATGCGAGAGCGATAACCGTCACAGAGACCGACCCCATCGAAATTCGACAGTGGTCGGGTGCCTGGGGTGGGACGCTGAAGCATATCCTGCTGGTCGAATTCGTCGCGGCGGACGGCTCGGCTCGGGTCGTGTATGCAATCGATGACAACCCATGGCTCGGGATACGACGTGCGTGGTTACGTCATGCGGCGACTATATCCGGAAGTCGTCTGACCATTTCCGAGGCGGCATTTTCTGCGACCTACGATCTGGATGCCCGGGGAGCTTAACCGGGTCGGCAGGTCAGCTGGTTTCCAGAATGCGGCGATGAGTGTCTTGCGGCGTCGTGTTCGCCTGGTTTGGCTGCCTGGACACCGGATCTAAGCTACCTGCTTGAGGCAGGCGACTGCGCCTATTTCCCCGGACACGCGAAAGGCGTTCCGTGAGGCGCACCCGACGGGAACCGCCTCGCTTATATCCGCGGCGGATCGCGACCTATAGCGATCGCTTGCGAGTGACGGCCGGCACCCGGAACGCACTCCGGGCACACAAAGTCACCCCCGGCGACCGCTGACGACAGATCCTGTCGTAAAAGCAGTTGGCGAAGCCACCACAGTGTCAGCTCGATGTGGTTTGTGAAATTATCCATTGAAGTTACCGAAACTAACTATCATGTGGTGTAATTTCACCGCCGGAAAAGGACGTCCGCCACGTCATGCCTGCCATCCCGAACATCTCTGACACTCTCTCCCGTGCCATCTACGCCGACCTCCAGCGCTATCTGCCCCCGGGGGCCGACAATTCTCCGGAGGGCATCGAGCTCCATAACCAGCGCGCGATGACCGTCGTCGCCCATCTCCTTCCGGAGAACGCCGCCGAGGCCGACGTCGCGGTGCAGATTGTCGCCGCCCAATTTCATGCCAGGGACGCGCTCCGAGCTGCCGTTTGCGCCGCGCAGGACCCTGACGAGGTGCGCCGATGCCGCGCCCAGGCCAGCAGCATGATGCGTCAGGCCGACGGCGGCATACGCACCCTCCTTCGCCTTCAGACCGAGAGGACCAAGGCCAAGAAGGAACTGCGTCCCGCTGCCATGGAGCGCGCCGGTTACTGGTTCAAATCGGTCTCGGTCCCCGAGCCGGAACCGCCACCAGCACCTCAGCCAGCCCTACCGCCGCCTGCCATCCCGCCGAAACTGCAGTACGGGGCAATGACCCCGGCGGAGCGATACGCAACCCTCTACCCCGATCGCGCCACCCGCATCCTTGTTGAACAGGGGTTGTCCCCAAGCCTCAACTTCCCGCCTCCCGACCCTGCGGTGGTCCAGGAACTGCTCAGCAGTGGCAGCCCCATCATCCGCGCGCTCTACGAAAACGCCCAGGCTACCTGGCCCAGCCCGTGGGAGGGCGTCTCGTAAATCGAAACAATGAGACGCTCCTGATTACACCCCAGCCAGCGGAATGCTGGACAATCGAGCAGCCATCATCTCCGCTCTCCTGCCTGTGCCGCTGTGTCGAGTGCCGCCCCAATGTTTTCTGCGGTGGCCTGGTCCAGCGCGCCGGCCATCGCGACAGCGACGAATGCTGCGCTCAGGGAGGGAAAAACGTTGAGAGATCGTCATATGCCGCTCCGGCGTCGAGGATCCCCCACCCCATTTTGGGGCCCCAGCCGGTGATCGGAGTCGGTCGTCGCGCAGAGCTGTTGAGCGACTGCTGCAAATCTTCCGGCCGAACCGCTACCTGGTCCCACGCTGGTTCGCTACGCAGAGCGGCGACGACCCCTGCGGCCACCGCGGCAGCTGCCGACGTCCCGCTGCTGAGCGGGAATCCGCCTCTGGCGCTGGCGAACTGGCTGGGAGCGCAGAAATCCGGCTTTTGATAGGACAGGTGTTCGTATGGTCCGGGCCCTTCGGAGGAATAGCCGCACCAAGCGCCATCGACTCGGACAGCGCCTACGCACAGCACTCGCTGGTAGGCGGCGGCGCCCCAGATGCTGCGACCCGGACCAAAGTCGTTAGGACCGCACCGATCGTCCGGACAGACCTCACCACAGTTGCCAGCGCAAAACACCACATCGTACTCCGCCGTGACATCGCGCATACGGGCAATGAACGGGTGCGGAGCCCCTCCCTGGCCAATGTTTTCGGTGTACTCGCCAAGATGGTCGGGAAGTTCCGAACGGCGGTCGTAGATCGTCCAGGCGTTGACGAATACCCACTGGCCGGTGATCCCGCAGTTTTCCGCGAGTCTTGGGATGTCCTCGAGAATGCGGCGATAGGTCTCCTCGGCGAGGTCCATGAACGACAGAACATCCCCAATTTTTGGAGGCCGGATCAGCGGCACGTCGAAAATGCGCGCCCTTGGTGCGAGCGCCAGTATGTTGTTCACCACCATCATGCCGTGTAGCCCGTCCAATCCGGTGGTCATGCCGGGGTCAAGTGAGGGCGGCAACTGCGGGTCGCCTGGATTTATGTGCCAGCCGCCACCGAATGTCGCTGCAGTGCCGTCGAGGATAGTTTTGTCGAACCCTGCGTCCACCACCACGACGTTAACGCCCTCACCGTCGAGGCCCTGCTCAGCGAGGCTCTGAGCATTGATCAGGATGCTTGCGTTCTGCCAGGTGCCTACAACGTCCACGCCGGGCCCGACCGGGATGCTGTACTCGGAAAGCGCAAGTGCCGGGTCAACCCCGACCCGGAGGAGCATTGCGTCTTCTTTTTCACCGACGCCAGAGATCTGCTGCAAAATTGCCTGAGAAAACCTCCTTGCTGCATCAGGCCCGCTCGGCGTCAAGGCAAACACGCCCTGGGTGGGTTGGAGCTGGCACGCCTCGTCGCCGGCCACGAAGGTCACCAGCGGGACGCTTACCTGCTCCACCTGGATCCCCTCAAACAGCGCAGCCAGGACACGCCGGATATCTTGCTCAGTCAGCGGGAGACGCGGCTCGTCTCGAATGGCTTGCTGCCCCTGCTGCTTGTTCAAGAACTCCCGCAAGTGAGTTTCGTCGAATACGACATACTGCCGGGCGGCTTGGTTGGGCATAGCAGGTTCCTCAGCGCTGAGCGGAATGCGCGCGGTCTGTTGGTGCTGCGTCCGTTGTTGCCGCCTTAAGGCAAGTCCAGCGTTCCATTTCCGGCCGCCGGCTTTGCCCGCGGGAAGTCTGCCCACTCCTGCTTGGCGCGCCTAATCAGGCTCTTCGGGTTGGTGCGGTCCATATCGGGAAGTGTCATCAGTCTTGTCCAGATCTTTTTGGCCAACTTCATGCCGGCACAACTGTCTGACGGATAATGCACACCCAGGACTTCGCGATTGCGCGCTACCCGTTCCGCCAATCGCACCAGCAGCGTCGCGTCCGGCGTCGACAGAAGCGAGCTGGGATCGCGTGCGAGAGTCTGATCGACAACGTCGACCTCGGCCAATCCAGCGTTGATCATGCCGTCCATCGCCTCTTTCATCAAAAGCGACAGCAGATAGGCCTGCGTGGCATGGCCGCTAGGATAGGACGCGTGTGCCGGGACGGGGATCGGCGGCATCAGCCCTGGCGAAAGCTGCGAAGGGCGAGCGCGGTTGTACTGCCGCTTCCAATACATGGCGACAAACTCGCCTACCACGATTGCGGTGCGCGCCAGCTGGAACGTCCAGGGGTGCGAAGAGCGACCGAACATCAGCATGCCAGCCCAGTAGCCGACCATGTCGTTCATTTGGGCCAGCGCTTCTGACAGAACCTCGGGACGGTACTCGACGAGCAATTGCAGTTCGTCGAGTTCATCATTGACCACGCTTGCCGGAGTGGTGAGTTCCGGTGGCGGAATTGCGGTAGCGGCAATCCAGTCGCCATTGGTTTGATTGACGAATTCCGCCAGGATGGTCATGCCATATAGACTTGGATCCCAGGCCATTTCCGGAAACGACTGGGTTTTCGCCACTCGGTTGGGTGGTGCCTGCAGGTCGCCGGGGAACCAGCGCACCGCCGAATACCACCCGCCCGGTCCGGCGATTCGCGTTGGCGAAAGCCCGATTGGCCGCACAACTGGCGAGGCGAGGGCAATACCAGAGGCCGCGTCGCTTCCGACGTCGGCGGAGGTGCCGGTGCCACCCGTTCCGCCGGTGCCACCCGTTCCGCCGGTGCCCCCGGTGCCGCCAGTTCCACCTGTCCCGCCCGTTCCCGCTGTGGCCATTTATCAGTCCCCCGATTTTGTTGATGTCAGTAGTCTGAACGACGCATCCGTTCCTCGCGCGCTGCGAGTTACGTAGCCATTGGCCGAACTACGGTATGAACCGCTTCATAGCGTGAAGCACCAAATAGTGCGGCGTCATTGGTTGCGCGCTCGGCACCGCACCCCTGGCACCTTGCGACAGCCGATCGCAACTCCAATAATGGTCCGGCGCGACGTCGATCCATTCGTTCGAATCAAAGAATGCAGCAGAGGACTATGGCTGATCGCGAGAGCAGGGCGAGGAGTCAATCCTTGCTGTTGGCTTCGGAGCCGAAAGAGGCTGGCGGAGGACCCGGGAGCGGCCGGATCGAACGGCGGCTGGCGGCTTTTCTCGCGCTCGACATCAAGGACTATGGCGCGATGATCTCGCGCGATGAAGTTGGGGCCCACAGGCGAGTGGGGCGGGATCAGGCTGCGGTTGTACGGCAGATCCACAAGTTTGGCGGACGCATCATGCATCTTGCCGGCGACGGATTGATGGCGGAATTCGTAAGTGCCCGATCAACATTGCAGGCGGCGTTGGCGATCCAGGCTGGGTCCGTGAGGCGCAACCGGCGTCGGGCGGATGAGTACCAGATCGAGTACCGGATCGGCATAAGCTCGGGCGAGGTGGTTGTTCAGGACGAACGCGTCGGCGGCAATACGGTGAATATAGCAGCAAGACTAGAGCAAATCGCTGATCCGGGAGGAATCTGCATCACCGAGTCGGTGTTCGAGCAGGTACATGGGACGGTGAATGCGACATACACGAGCCTGGGTGCGACGCGACTGAAGAACATTCGCTATCCGATCAGAACGTATCGTGTCTCCTTGCGTCGGTCGCAACAGGACCAGATGCCATTCCTGCGTCGCGCTGTCGCGGGCAAGTCGGAAACTCAGGAGTATCGTCCATCAATTGCTATCCTGCCGTTTGAGAATTTGAGCGACGATGCGACACATGACTATTTTTCCGAAGGGATCGTCGAGGACGTTATCGCCTCATTGTCCGGCCTCCGGGAGATGCAAGTAATCTCTCGCAGCTCGACCCTTGGCTTTCGCGGTGGCAGGACGGATGTCCGCACCGTTGGGAAGACGCTTGGCGTCGACTACGTTCTGTCCGGCAGTATGCGGCGCGCCGCCGTTGCTATTCGAGCCTCGGTCGAACTGAGCGATGCCAGAACGGGGGTCAGCCTGTGGAGTGAGACGACCGAATTTCCTATGGCAGATCTGTTCGAAGCCCAGGATCAGCTTGTTCGGCACATCGTGAGCCGGATCGCTCCTCATATCCGCGACGAGGAACTGCGGCGAGCGATGCGTCGAAGGCCAGAGAATATGACAGCCTACGACCACACGCTTCGGGCACTTCATCTGATGGACTACATGGACAAGGAGATGTTCAGCCAGGCCAGGGATGTGCTCATTCAGGCAATGGAGGAGGATCCGCACTTTGCCATGCCAGTGGCATGGTCAGTCTGGTGGCACATCATCTGGGTCGGGCAGGGCTGGTCGAGCAATCCAGACGATGATTTCGCTGCAGCGAGCGCGCTGGCCGAGCGTGCAATCACGCTAGATCCCAATAATGCCCTCGGCCTCGCAATGATGGCCCACCTGCGGGCATTTTTGTTGCATGACTACGAGGGGGCACTGGTTTTCTTCGCCCGTGCGGTTAACGCTGGCCCAGGCAATCCGATTGTATTGGCCATGTATGCGCTGACGCTTGCTTACGTCGGCCGCGGAGAGGAGGCGGTTCGCGCCGCAAACCATGCGGTGCAACTTTCTCCGCTCGATCACCGCATGTTCCTGTTCCACAATATAATGGCCTGGGCCTATTTCGCCAAAGGCTCATACGCCGAGGCGGCAAAATGGGCTCGCGCATCGCACGGCGCCTCGCCGCGATTCACCGCGAACATCCGCATCCTTGCCGCTTCGCTGGCAGCGATCGGAGCCAATGAGGAGGCGCAAGCCGCGAGTGAAATGTTGATGTCACTCGAGCCAGATTTTACGCTCAGTCGGTACGAGAAGACCCGGCTGCCATATCGTGAGCCGGCGATCCGCGCCAAGCTTATGGCGTGCCTGCGCTCGGCTGGTTTGCCCGCGTGAGTATTGCAGACGCCTTGCCGCCGATCGCACGACGGCAGGCCGCGCTGGATTAGTCAGCGGCGACGCTGGCCACCTGGTGGTCCACCAGTCGCGCGTAGAAGCCGCGGCGCGCCGTCAGCTCCGCATGGGTGCCGGCCTCGAGCAGCCGACCGGCGTGCAGCACAAGGATCAGATCCGCGGCCTGAATGGTGGACAGGCGATGCGCCACCACGATCGTGGTGCGGTTCGCCATCAGCGCATCGAGCGCGGATCGCACCACCTGCTCACTGATCGTGTCGAGATGCGAGGTGGCTTCGTCCAGCACCAGGATCGGCGCGTCCTTGAGGAAGGCACGCGCGATAGCGATGCGCTGTCGTTGGCCGCCGGAGAGTTGCACGCCGCGTTCACCGACCTTGGTCTGCAAGCCCTCCGGCAATCCGGTAACGAACTCGGCGAGCGCCGCCTGGCGCAGGGCCGCTGCGATCTCCTCGCGCGTCGCCTCCGGACGCGCCAGCCGCACATTCGCTTCCAGCGTGCTGTTGAACAGATAGGTGTCCTGCGCCACCAGCGCGATGCGGCTGCGCAGCCCATCCAGGCTGAGCTCGCGCAGATCGACGCCATCCAGGCGGATACCGCCCTGTTCGGGATCCCAAAAGCGCAGCAGCAGGTTTGCCACCGTGGTCTTGCCGGCGCCGGACGGTCCGACCAGCGCCACCGTCGCGCCGGCCGGCACGTCGAAGCCGACGTCGTTCAGTGCCGGCCGATCCCGACCGGGATAGGTGAAATGCACGTGCTCGAAACGCACCGTGGAACCGCCCCGCGGAGCGACGGGGACGCGCGGTCCGTCGGTGATAACCACCGGCTCGGAGTGCACCACATGCAGCCGGCGGGTAGATGCGATTGTATCGGCGAGCTGACGGCCGACCTGAGCGATCTCCGAGACCGGCAGGAAGGCAGCGATCGACACCAGAACCAGCAGCGGCAGCAAGGTGGGCGCGATCCAACCGTTCATCACCAGCGGTGCGCCGACCGCGGCAACCGCGAGACCGCCGAGACCCGTCGCCACTTCCAGGCCGGCGGTCTGCCGGGTGAGATCACGCAGCAGTGCCAGGCGCATCGTTTGATAGCGGCGCACCGCGGCCATGAATTGGTCGCGGCGCCGCGTCGTTGCCTCAAAGGCCATCAGCTCGGCCAGACCTTGGATGGTCTCGGTCGCATGCGCGCCGAGTTCGCCCAGGGAACGACGCGCAGTGGAGGCAAGACCGTCGATGTGCCGGCGTCCCAGCACCGGCGATCCTGCGGCGTAGGCGAGGAACGGCAGCAACGCGAGCGCCATCGGCCAGGCCACGACGGCAAGCGTGATCAGCACGGCGCCCGGGATCAGCACCGCCACGCAGGCCGGCGCCACTGTATGGGCATAAAAATATTCGATCATCTCTACGTCCTGGGTCGCCAGTGCGACCAGGTCGCCGGACCGGCGCTGCAGCAGATAGGCAGGCGCCAACGCGTCGAGCTTGCGGTAGAGATCGACGCGCATCACCGCCAGCAGGCGGTATGCCATGTCGTGCGCGAGAAACGATTCCAACCAGTGCAGCAGGCCGGCGACGGGAGCAGCGGCCAGCAGCAATACGGTCAGCAGCAGCGACGGCGCATTGGCGCGCACCGCGGCGATGATCAGCGCCCCCAGGATGCCGACGCCAATGAACGCGACGACGCGGCCGATGCCGCAGGAGACGGTGACCGCAAGCTGGCGACGCCAGGGGCGAATGAAGCCGAGCAGCGTGCGAATGGTCTCCGGCCATCCCACGTCGGCCGCATCCGCGGCAAGGTCACGCACCACTGCGCCGGTTGCCGTCACTGTCCCTTCTTCGGGCGGGGCAAGGTCCAGGAGCGGCGCAGTCACATCGCCTCGCTCGGCGAGCTGCGGGCCCATCAGGCGGCGATAGGGACCGTCGCGCGCGATCAGCGTGGCGTGGCTGCCGCTCTCGGCCACCGCGCCGTCCTCCAGCACCAGGATGCGGTCGGCGTTGATCACGCTGGACAGGCGATGCGCGAGGATCAGTGTGGTGCGTCCGACCATCAGGCGATCGAGCGCCTGCTGGATCACCGCCTCGTTCTCGGCGTCCACCGAGGACAGGGCCTCGTCCAGGATCAGGATCGGGGCATCACGCAGCAGGGCGCGGGCGATGGCAATGCGCTGGCGCTGTCCGCCGGACAGGCGCGCCCCGCGCTCGCCGATCACGGTCTGATAGCCGTCGGGCAACCCGTCGATGAACTCATGGGCGTTCGCGGCGCGGGCGGCAGCAACCAGGTCCGCTTCCGTGGCGTCGGGGCGCCCGAGGCGCAGGTTGTCCTCGATGGTGCCATGGAACAGGTAGGTGTCTTGCGCCACCACCGCGATCATGCGCCTCACAGCCTCAGGGTCCAGGCTGCGCAGATCTTGGCCACCGATCTGGATGGTGCCGGTCTGTGGGTCGTGCAGGCGCAGCAGCAGACGGACGATGGTCGACTTGCCGGACCCGCTGGGGCCGACGATGCCGACCCGCTCGCCGGCGTCGATGGCGAAGGAAAGGCCTTGATGCGCGGCCCGCCGACCACCGGGATAGGCGAAGGTGACCGCGTCGAAAGTGATCGACGGCGAGACGCCGTGCCGCAGCACTCCCCCTCCCCTTGCGGGAGGGGGGTAGGGGGAGGGGGCACTCGGCGCCGTCACCCTCTCATCCAGCAGTGCATTGATGCCCGCCGCCGCGGCTTGCCCGGTAAGCCCCTGGTGCAGCACGGTGCGAAGATCGCGCAGCGGCCGAAAGATCTCGGTGCCAGCCATCAGCACGATCAGCAGCGCCTCCAGGCTCATCTCGCCGTGCCGGACACGCCAGGCGCCGAGAGCGAGCGCGGCCGCGGCACCGAGCGCACAGCCCAGGTCGGTGATGCCGCGCGTCAGGATGCTGGTGCCCAGGACCAGAAAGGTGCTGTCGGACAGCGCCTTGGCCTTGTCGGCCAGCATACGGCCATAGCTGCCGCTCTGGCCGAACGCCTTCAGCGTCGGCAGACCCTGAACGGCGTCGAGGAACTCTTCGCCGAACGCCTTGAACGCATTCTGCCGCGTGCGCGAGGCCTGGTTGGTGCGCTCGTGCACCACCGCGGGCGTCACCAGGGTGAACAGCGCCGCGGCCAGCATGACGGTCGCGACCGGGATGTCCCAGAATGCCATGAAGGCGAAGATCGCCACCGGCGCGCACGCAGCGATGGTAACCTGCGGCAGGTACTGTCCGAAGAAGGTCTGCAGCTGCTCGACGCCGTCGACGATCGACAGCATCACCCCGCCGGTGCGCTCAGCGCCGAACCAGGCGGGGCCGAGCGCTACGACCTTGTCGTAGAGCCGCCCGCGCAGCGTCTCCTGCACGCGTGCCGCAGTGTGATGCGCCAGCATGGTGCGCGCATCGTCGAGCCAGGCGCGCAGCAGGATGGCCACGAACGTGGCGGCGAGCGGCATCACGAGTTCGGCGGCCGGCGCTGAACGGAACAGCCTGGCAAGGAACTGGCCCAGGAAGGCGAAACGGGCAATCCCGATTCCGAGTGCCAGCAGCCCGAGCAGGACTCCCAGGGCAATGCGCCAGCGCAAGCCGACCGTCATGCGCCATAGTCGCAGATCGAAATGCACCCCGGCCCTCCTGCACTACCGTCGCCATCGTGGGCGTGATCGTTGATGCAGCGCAAACGCGAGATTTTCAATCGCTGTCGCGAATTGGCGCAACTGTTTCGCCGATCGGTTGTTTGCGGGGTCATCGGACTTCGTCATCCGCGGAAGGCGGATGCGGCGCACGACGACATGTCGATCAGCGGCGGATGACCTGCTGTCGCAAGCGTTGTGGCGCGCAGCCTGATTACACGGCTGCGGCCTTCAACAAGCCATGAAGCCGATGTTGGTGGGCCGTTGAAGCCCAATGGCGATGGTCGTCGCGGCCTTGTTATGGATGTGTGCGAAACGCGTCCCCGAGAGCTCCCGCAACCAAAGCCAAGTGCGAGTGTTCATGTGGCCTGGGAGTATTGGGAGGTCCACTTATGCGCAAGACTTTCATAATCGCGAGCATCGCATTGCTGGCCGGGTGCTCAAATCCGTATGACCCCGGCCAACGCGCATTGGGCGGCGGCTTGTTGGGTGGCGCTGGTGGGGCCGCGATCGGCGGGCTTGCTGGCGGCGGCAAGGGGGCATTGATCGGCGGTGGCGTCGGCGCCGCAGGTGGTGCGTTGGCTGGTGCGGCGACGACGCCGGAGCCGCGGCGCAGCACGTACAGCAGCGGCAGTGGCAGCTATTATGCCTATTAAAGGCGATAAGAGGCGCGGCACCCGTTCGGTCTGATTGAGCGTGTCTTCAATCGTGGGGAGCGAGGTGCTGCGCCACCTCCTTCTGCCACTGGCCGCCGGCTGTCTGGGTGGAGCAGTGGCAGTGTGCGGCCTGATCGTCGTCAATACCGGCTCGCTGCGCGAGCTCATTTTGCATAGCCAGAGCGGGTGGTTGGCTGCGCTGCTGCTCTGCCTGGGATTCGTCAGCACCTTCGGAGCGGTAGCCTTAGGTCTCGCCGTATGCCGCGGCGAGACGACGGGTTAAGCATCGGGGGGTAGCTCACCGAATACGGCATTCCTCCTGCGGCGCGCGACAGTCGACTTTATTGCGCCGCCTCGGCCCGAGCAGGTTCGGCAAACAGGGGCATTATCTCGCGCGCAAAGCGACGCATGCTCTGTCGGCCGCGCTCGCCGCCGCCCGATCCGCCACCATTGATCAGCACGTAGCCGACACCAGCCTCGCGCAGCGTTTCCAGTCGTCGCGCAATCGCCTCCGGGCTGCCGTACATCGCACTGTTGACGTTGACCATGTGCGGGTCACCGGTGGCGCGGTCAGGGCCGCCGTGCACCGTGCCGTCAGGCTGCGTTGCCAGCTTCAACTGGCGCATTCGGTTGTGCAGCCGCCGCTCCAGCGCTGCATCGCGTTCGTCCGCGCTGTCGGTGACGAAGAACGCGCGCGTTACGCCGACTCGCATCGGGTCATAGCGCCGGCCCTGCGCCTCGACCGCGGCACGGAACCAGGCGATGCTTTGCGCCACGTCATCGGGCGAAGCATATTGTCCGAGCAAAAGATTGAATCCGCGTTCGGCGACGCTGCGGATCGAGCGCTCGCTGCCGGCGCCCATCCAAATCTGCGGATGCGGTCTCTGTGCCGAAGGTGGTTCGACCACGATATCGTTGAACCGCCAATACTTGCCGTAATGCGAGAAGCGCCGTTCGGAGGTCCAGGCCTTCAGCAGAACTTCGAGTGACTCTTCGAAGCGCGCATCGGCTTCTTGCATCGGCATGTCGAAGCCGGCGAACTCGTTGTAGCGATAGCCTTTGCCGATGCCGAAATCGAGTCGTCCGCCGGACAGCAGATCAAGCGTCGCCGCCTGTTCAGCCAGCAGCACGGGGTTGTGCCACGGCAGCACAATCACCGCGGTACCTAGTCGCAGGGTGCGGGTGCGAGCGCCGAGCCAGGTCAGCAGGTTCAGTGTCGCCGAGACCTGGCCGAAGCCGGTGAAGTGATGTTCGACGACGAACGTTCCGTGAAAGCCAAGCGCCTCGGCCTCGACATTGTATTCTATGAAGTCGCGATAGCCCTCGGCGCTGTCGAACTCTCCGCTGCCGCGGCGGGCGGCGGCGCTGCCGAATAATCCGAACCGCATGTGTTGCTCTCCGTTGGCGATCGCAGGTTACGCGTTGCGCCGGCGCAAACCAAATGCCACTGCCAATACGTGGGCGACAGGCGCGATCCTCACTGGCGGTCCGACTTTTCGACCGCCCGTAGATCCATCGACCACGGCAGCGCCGAACGACACCAGATCTGACGTGCCGGTGGGGCGAACTGCGCTCGTTGGTCGATGCCGCCGACCCTTAGTCCATAGGCTGTCGGATTTGCTTCGGTTGAGGTGGCATAGATCGGCGTCCCGCATTCCGGACAGAAGCCGTGTGCGCGCTTAGTCCCGCTCTCGGCCGTTTTGATGTAAATTTTTGGCGCCGCTCCCGTTAGCTTGAAGCTTCCTGGTAGGCTGGAGATGTTCGCCCGGAAGGCGCTGCCGGTGAGCTTTTGGCAATCCGTGCAATGGCAAACCCTGACTGTCGTCGGGTCAACCTCGGCCTCGTAGGTTATGTGCCCGCAGTGGCACCCTCCCGTCACTTTCATCGCTGTCTCCTCTGGTAAGGCACGCGTAGGTTAGCATTGACGCGACGAGCCCGTGGGTACGAACGTGTTGCCCCAGACCGGGAAACGTGCCGCGTGAGCAGAATGATAATCGCCGTCCTGGCGATGTTTTCGCAACAGACCTGCGGCTCTGTCGGCAGAGTGCTCCCTGCCGTGCTCGCGCCACTGATCATCGTGGAACTGCATGCCGACCCGTCGTGGGTGGGGATCTATTATGGCCTGACAGCGGTCGCTGCACTGATCGGTCAGCTCGGATCGGGCGGGTTCATCATCCGGCACGGTGCCATCCGCATGAGTCAGATCGCACTGCTGTCGGTCGGTGGCGGCATGGCCGTCGCGGTCGTCGGAGGTGCGGCCGGCTTTGTGTTGTCGGCACTCGTCGGAAACGGTGTTGCCGCTGTCGCGACGCCTGCGAGTTCACAGTTGCTGGGGCGCTGGGCCATCCGTCCGTATGCACCATTCGCGTTTTCGATCACGCAAACGGCGATCCCGGCTGGCATATTGCTCGCAGGATGGCTCGCTCCCGCACTCGCCCAATCGATCGGATGGCGCGGAACGATGCTGGTCAGCGCGGCGACCTGCGGGTTTTTTGCCGTCTTGCTGCAGCCGCTGCATCGTCGGCTCGATACCGAGGCAATACCCACACATCCGATCCGCCTGTCGGATTTCGTGACCACAGTCACCGCCGTCCTCAGAGTTGACGACTTGCGTGCACTGTCTTTCGCCTGCTTCGCGTTCAATGGCCTTCAGGCGGTCTTCATCGCTTATTTCGTCACCTATCTCACCGCACTCGGTTATGACCTTGTGTCCGCTGGCGCTTTGTTCTCGACGGTTATCGCTATCGCCATACCCTGCCGCATCCTGTGGGGTTGGATCGGCAGTTTCTATGTAGCGCCGCGACACGTTATGTCCTGGCTGGCGTTCGGTATGGCCGGTAGCGTGGTGCTCACCGGAGCATTCAGCGCGGCGTGGCCTGTACTTGGGATCGGTATTGTCGCCGGCCTGCTCAGCGCCACGGCGATGTCCTGGCACGGCATTCTGCTTTCGGAGTCCGCGCGCCTCGCACCAATCGGGCGGGCGGGTGCCATCACCGGCGGCGTATTGTCGTTCGGTCAGATGGGTGCGGTCTTATGCCCCTCGGTGTTCTCGCTGATGCTGCGCATAAGCGGCGGATATACCGCTGGCTGGGCTACCTGCGCCGTTCCGGCCGTGCTCGTCGGGATTGAGCTGCTGCGCCAACGCCAGACTTCTATTCGGCGGATTAAGTGAGCCACGATGGAGTGGTTCTGAGCGCGCGATCTGGGACCGCGTTGCGCTGTCCCGGGCCAGATGCCACGCTGCTCGCATGGAGTTCGGCTGGTACCACGAATTCCACCGTCAGGTGGAGCAGCAATCGGACGCGGATGCCTTCGCCCAGGCGCTTGACCAGGTGCTGGAGGCCGAACGCTGGGGGCTGGACGCGGTTTGGCTGGCGGAGATCCATCAACAGGCCTCGCGTTCCGTGCTGAGCGCGCCGTTGACCGTCGCTGCCGCGATCGCCGCGCGCACAACGCGGCTCAAGATTGGCACCGGCGTGCAGGTGCTGCCGTTGTGCCATCCGCTGCGACTGGCCGAGGAGACGGCGACGATCGACCAGATCAGTCGCGGGCGGTTGCTGCTGGGTGCGGGACGCAGCGGCAATCCGCGTGCTTATGCCGCGTATGGCGTACCGTATGCCGAGAGCCGCGAGCGTTTCTACGAGACGCTCGACATCCTCAAGCAGGCGTGGACGCAGCCGAGTTTTTCCTACTCTGGCAAATACTGGCAGTTCGAAGAGGCGCGTGCGGTGCCGCGGCCGTACCAGCAGCCACATCCGCCGATCCGTATCGCCGGTGCCAGTGAGGACTCTTTCCCGGTACTCGGCGCTCTCGGTTACCCGCTGTTTGTCGCCGTGCGCAGCGGTTCGCTGTCCGGGCTGGCGCCCGATCTGCAGGCGTATCGCGACGCCTATCTGGCCGCCGGCCATCCGGGCAAAGGCGAGGTGTATCTACGCCTGTCGCTGCACCTGGCGGAGACCGATGCGCGGGCACTGGAAGAGGCCGAACCGAGCGTGATGCAGGGTTACCGGACACTGACGACGCGGCTCGAGGGTTCGCCGAACGCCCGCCGGCGGGCCGAGTTGGAGACGGTGCGCGGTATCACCTACCAGGAGGTGCTGCGCGACAAGGTCGTGGTGGGCAGTCCCGGGCGTGTCGGCGATCGGCTCTTGCAGTTGCGCGAGGAGTTGGCCATCGACGGCATCCTGGCCGAACTGAATTTCGGCGGCAGCATACCGGCAGAGCCGATGATGCGTTCGCTGCGGCTGTTGTGCGAAGAGGTGAAGCCACAGCTCGTCTGAGAATCGCACGACGTATTCGCAAATTCGTCGGCGATCCCCAAATTCTGCCGGGCCGGGATCGAGTTCGGTCTGTGGGCGCAAGCTGATTCTGGCGGATGCGGGAGACAACGGATGAGCGATTCGGTTCCAGGCGGTCTTCAGGACTCGATCTCAGATACAGCGCAGCACGTTGCCGGCGGCGTTAACTCGGCAATGGAGCAGGCGAGCAATGCCGCGGGTCGAGCGCATAATGGCATCGGCGAAGTGCGCGAGGTTATCCGCGCCCAGCCGATCACGGCCGCGCTTGTGGTGTTTGCGCTCGGTTATCTGTTCGGGCGACTGGGGGCGCTGATTCCGAGCGGGTCGCGGCGCGCCTGATCACGGGAGAGCAGCCCGCCGCATCCCAGGGCACGCATTGACGCCGAGAGTGGCACCGGCCGTATGCTGGGCTGATCTATCTATGTCCGGGGGGACCTGATGCGGCTGCTGCTGGCGACGATGTCGCACGAGACCAACACCTTCTCGCCGGTGCCAACCAAGCTGGAGCGCTTTTGTCGCGATGGCACCACGCTGCTGAGCGGTCAGACCGCAATCGACTTCTATCGCGGCACCGGAACCTGCATGGGCGGCTATCTGGCGGTGGCAGACGAGGTCGGGGCGGAGGTGGTGGTGCCGGTATGCGCCACCGCGCCGCCTAGCGGGCCGGTGGAGAGTGAAGCCTACGAGACGTTCTGCCGCATGATCACCGATGAGGTGGCGAAGGGCGGGTTCGATGCGCTGTGGCTCGATCTGCACGGCGCCATGGTCACCGATCGCTTCGACGATGGCGAAGGCGAACTGCTGCGCCGCATCCGCGCCATCGATAAGACCACGCCGCTCTGTGTGGCGTATGACATGCACGCCAATGTTTTCGATGCGATGGTTGGCAACGCGCAGGTGGTCACCGGCTATCAGACCTATCCGCATATCGACCAGCGACAGACGGCGGAGCGCGCGGCGCGGGCGCTGTTGCGCGTGATGCGGGGCGAGGTGCGACCGACCCCCGCCTGGCGGTCGGCGCCGATGCTGCCGCATGTGATGGCGCAGGGCACCCATCGCGCGCCGAACAAGGACCTGCAGGCGATGTGCGCAGCGTGGGAGGCGAGCGGGCGTGCATTGGCCGCCAGCCTCTTCGTCGGCTTTCCGCACGCCGACGTCGAAATGGCGGGACTATCGGCCGTGGTGGTGACCGACAACGATCCGGCAGACGCGCGGGCGATGGTGGACGAACTGATCAGCGCCGCCTGGCAGGCGCGGCGCGATTTCATGTTCGAGATCGAGCCATTGGAGGCATCGGTGAGCCGCGCCAGGGGCCTGGGTGCGTCAGGGCAGTTGCCCGTGGTGCTGCTGGATCACTACGACAACTGCGCCAGCGGCGGGACGATGGATACCACGGACACGCTGCGCGAGATCATCCGCCAGGAACTCGACGATGTGGTATTCTTTGGCATCTACGATCCGGATGCGGTACGGCAGGCAGTCGAGGCGGGTGTCGGTGCAACGGTTACGCTATCGATCGGCGCCAAGTTGCCGATGCCGCAACTGCCGGTGGCCAGTTCACCGCTGAACGTGACCGGCGTGGTGCAGACGATTTCCTCGGGCGCGTTTCGCCTGAAGGGCGGACTGACGCCAGGGCTACAGGTGTATATGGGGCGCACGGTCGTGCTGGACACCGGCCGCGTGCAGATCGTGCTGCTGAGCCGCCACATCGAACCGACCGCACAGGAAATGCTGCAGGTACTGGGGATTGATCCCTCGCGCAAGAAATACGTGGCGATCAAGAGCCGGGTACACTGGCGTGCCGACCTCGGCAAGATCGCGCGAGAAATCGTCGAGTGTGCCGGCGTGGGCGTGTGCACATCCGACTATAGTCAATTGACGTTCCGCAAGGTGCGCCGTCCGGTGTTTCCACTCGACCCCGATATGCAGTAGGATTGATATGCGTGACGGCTGGCGACGATGAGGTAACCGCGCGCCGCTGTAAGCCAATCAGTCAATTGCCGATCAGGAACAGAACCTGTTCAGTCACACACAGCGTCGGGCTTAGGGGAAGGTTGCGTCTTCGGGATGGCCGAATAGTGCGTCTTGCTGCGTCAATCGAGTGGGCCGGTCATGCATAGCATGACAGCCATCATCGCGATGGCTGTGGCTTGGATCGAAGCAAACCCTGCGCTGACCTGGGCAGCGGCGTTTCTGATTTCGGCGTCCGAAGCGATTGTTCTGATTGGAGCGCTTGTGCCCGGCTCGCCGATCCTGATCGCGATCGGTGCGGCGGCCGGCATCGGGCACGTCTCACTCGGTGGCGTTATCGTAGCAGCAATAGCGGGCGCGGTGGTTGGCGACGGGCTGTCCTACTGGATCGGGCACCGCTACCGAGAGCGGCTGCTCGTCGGCTGGCCTTTCGCCAAGCGGCCTGGCCTGCTCAGGCAGGGCACCGCGTTCTTCGGCCGCTGGGGAATGCTTGGCGTGATGACGGCGCGCTTCCTGCCGGGCCTTCGGGCAGTGGTGCCCGTCGTGGCTGGCATGTTCGGTATGCGCCCGATGGCCTTCTACACTGCAAACGTCACGTCCGCCATCATCTGGGCGCCGCTCCATATCCTTCCAGGCACCGCCGCAGTGCTGTTGGCTGATCTGCTGCTGCCGCTTGAAATGGACGATGTTGGCGACTTCGCGCTGCCCGGCGTCGCGATCGTTGGCCTGCTGCTGTTGGGTGCTCGCCGTCTGTGGCGGCGCAAGAGCGCTTAACGACCTGCCCTCGAACTGTATCAATCTACAATCGCCCGAACTCAGGCTGTGTCGGCGCTCGCGGGACATGGGAACGTCGGGGTGCTACACTGATCCAGGTGCCACGCGGCACCAAAGGAGCGCCAGCCGCATGCCGACCGATCCGACCATCGCCGGAATTCAACGCACAGTTGGTGGCGAACTCGATCATCTCGCCATGGAGCGCGCGGTCTTCGGCCGCTCGGCGGAGAAGGTGGTGCTGATGCGCAAGATGCAGGCGATCGCGTCATGCGCCGCCTGATCCCCGTTGTTGTCGGTGCAGCGCTGCTGATCATTGCAGCGCTTGCCGTGATGTCACGCTCGGATGCCGAGACAGCCGCTGTCGTGCCGCCGCCGGTAACGGACGAAGCCAACGCCACGGCCACGACCGAAGTGGCGGTGCTCGCCGGCGGATGCTTCTGGGGAGTGCAGGGCGTGTTTCAGCACGTGGCTGGTGTCACCAGCGCGGTTTCCGGTTATGCGGGCGGGGACGCAGCGACTGCGCACTATGAGAAAGTCGGCACGGGTGCGACCGGTCACGCGGAATCCGTTCGGATCACATTCGATCCGCGCCGCATCAGCTATGGCCGCATCCTGCAAATCTACTTCTCGGTGGCGCATGACCCGACGCAGCTCAACTACCAGGGACCGGACCGCGGCCCACAGTATCGCTCAACGATCTTTCCAATGACTCAGGAACAGGCTGACATCGCGAAGGCCTATATCGCCCAGCTCAACCAAGCGCATGTATTCCATGCCCCAGTGGTGACGACGACCGAGCCCGGACGCGAGTTCTATTCCGCGGAAGCCTACCATCAGGACTTCCTGACCCGCCATCCGGGCAATGCCTATATCGTCTATAACGATCTGCCGAAGATCAGGAAACTGCAGCTCGTGTTCCCTGATCTCTATCGCTCAGATCCTGTTCTGGTTGCCGCCATCCAGTGAGATGTGGGACGTCCTGCAGGTCACACGGTCATCTCCAACACGTACAGCCCGCCGGCAAACCGATCCACTGCATAGACCAGTCGGTTCTCGTCGACATACACGTCGTTGATCATCGCCGCCTTCATCGGCGATCCCTCCGGAGGGTCGGGAATGAACGACGCGACCTCCTTCGGTTGCAGGGGCTCGGTGATATCGTGCACGCGTAGGCCGCCGCCAAAATACGTACCGAACACCAGCGTGCTCGACTGGTACGCCGGCCCCGACCGGTTCTCCCACAGATTGTGCGCGCCGTAGCGGCCTCCGATCGCATAGTCCTCCATCGGCGGCAGCGGCAGTGTGGATACAGAGATCAGATTGTCCTCGCGCCGTGCGTCCAGCAGCCATACCAGCTTCGGCCAGTCGGCACCTTCAGTCCGGACACACTCGTCGCTCACCACCAGCAGGTCGCGATCGAATAGCGGCATCACGGTATGGGTAAAGCCAGGGAAAGGCGGATGCGGGTTCCAGTGCCCCACCAGCTTCGGCTTGCCGATATCCGATATATCCAGCACACAGGCCCCGCCGTCGATATAGCCGACATAGGCGCGATCCGGCCGCTCCGGATATACATTTGTATTGTGCGCCCGCCAGCCGGTGTCGAACTTCGGATGCCGCGGCACCGGCGGGGCCTCGTCGCGTTCCTCGGTTCCCGGATACCACCAGCGCCCCAGCTCGCGCGGCTTCGCCGGATCGCCGACGTCGAACGCCGTGTAGCACTGGTCGTCCTTGAGGTTGCGCGGCATGAAATCCGCCGCACCGCTGGAGCAGTGAATCGTCTTGCCGTCGATGAACCACAGCTGGTGTACGCCGCGCGACCGTGGGCCGGACCGATCGATGAAGCTGATGCTGCGCGGCTCCTCGGGCTTAGAAATGTCGAACAGCTCGATCCCCGCTGGTATCGCACCGTGGGTGCCGGTCTGGTAGGCGACGGCCATAATATTGTCGCAGATCTCCAGCGAGTTGGAACGCACGTTGCGATGCGGCAGATCGGTCTGTGCGATCACCCGCGGCTTGATCGGGTCAGTGACGTCGACGGCGGTGAAATTCTTCGGCGCGCATTCGTGCGCCATCCACATGATGCGACGCCCGCAAGGCGCCAGTTGCAGGCTGATGCCCTCGCCGACATTGCCGAAGCCGCGCATGGTGTCGTGTGAGATCAGACGGAAATTGTGGGCTTCCGGTTGCGCCATGTCGCTTCCTCCCCGATGCTGCGCGCGATGAACGACGCAGCGAACACTGTGCCGGTGACGATACTCACCGGGTTCCTGGGCAGCGGCAAGACCACTGTGCTGAACCAGTTGCTGCGCCAGCCCTCGCTCGCCGATACCGTGGTGATCGTCAACGAGTTCGGCGCCGTCGGTCTCGATCACCTGCTGATCGAGCAAGCAATCGAGGATGCGGTGCTGCTGAAGAACGGCTGCATCTGCTGCACCGTCCGCGGCGACATTGCCGATACGCTGGACGTGCTGTGGCAGCGACGCGAGGCAGGCGAAATTCCGCCGTTCCGTCGCATCGCGATCGAAACCACCGGACTTGCCGACCCAGCTCCGGTCGTTCACGCGCTGCTGGCCGAGCCAGATGCCCGCTATGCCTGCCGCCTCGATGGCGTCGTCACTACGGTGGATGCGCTGCATGGGCCGATGCAGCTCGAACGTCAGTCAGAGGCGCGACGACAGGTGGCGATGGCCGATCGCATCCTGCTCACTAAGATCGACCTCGCGAGCCCCGAACAGATCGCCGAGGCGGAGAAGCGCGTCGCCACCCTGAACGCAACGGCGCCCCTGCGGCATGTCGTTGCCGGCGCGGTCGATGCGGCGGACGTGTTCGACCTGGGACCAGATAACGATCGGCTGGAAGAGTGGCTGCGACCGCTCGACAGCCATGGCCATCAGCATCTGCCGTTTCGCCACGGCGAACAGATCGGTTCGGTGGTGCTCCGTCATGACGCGCCGATCGCGTGGCCGTCATTACAACACTGGCTGGAATCGGTGCTGTCGCTACGTGGCGGTGCAATACTGCGGCTGAAGGGGATTGTCTGGCTTGAAGGGCAGACGCAGCCAATCGTGCTGCAGGGCGTGCATCACGTGCTGCACCCGCTCGTGTATCTTGATCGTGCAGTGCAGCCTGAACGGAACACCCGGATTGTGCTGATCACGCGTGGCCTGTCAGCTGCTGGCCTGCGTACGAGCTTCGCATCAGCGCTCAACCCCTGATATTCGCCGACACGGCGATCCGAGGTGACGAACCGACGTCAGGGAATTTCGGCTTCGCGCATGTCCTCCGCCTCGCGCCGCAGCCGCTTGAAGCTGCGTACACTGAACGGCAGCATGCCGAGGTAGATCAGGCCCCCAGCGGCGAGCGCGGCCCACGGTTCCGCCACCAGAACGGCGGCGAAGGTGACGGCTCCCAGCAGCATCGGCAGCACGTACTCGTGCGGCACCTTGAAGTTCTTGAAGCTCCAGACCGGGAGCGTGGAAACAAGCAGGAAGGCCGTGCCAACCAACACCAATGCACAGAACAGTGGGAACTGGGCGAAGCTTAACAGCCAGCCCCACTCGAGTTGGCGCGCCTCCAGTCCCAGGAACAATGGAAACAGCACCACGCCTGCGCCTGCCGGGGCGGGAACGCCGGTGAAGAAGTTATAGGTGTAGGCAGGGGCTGGTGCCCCGTCGAGTGCGGCATTGAACCGTGCCAGGCGTAGCGCCATGCAAACGGCAAAGATCAGGCAGGGCGTGTAGCCAATGCCGCCGGCGCGCTGCAGCGACCAGCAGAACAGCATGAATGCCGGTGCGACGCCGAAGCAGAGGAAATCGGCGAGGCTGTCCAACTCGGCGCCGAACCGGGACGTGGCCTTCAGCAGCCGCGCCAGCCGACCGTCGAGCCCGTCGATGGCACCGGCCACCACGATCGCCACGGCCGCAGGCCCGAACCGTCCCTCATAGGCGAAGCGCAGTGCAGTCAGACCAGCGCACAGGCCAATGAGCGTCAGCAGATTGGGAACGATGCGATTGAACGACTGCCCCTTGAACCGCGGCCGGGCCCGCGGCCGCAGCCGGCGGATCCGGTTGATCGGCGATACGCGCGCGCCGTGCCAGTCGGGGCGAGGTGCCTCGCTCACGCCGGTAGCTCCGCGATCACGGTCTCGCCGCCGATCATTGTCTGGCCCACGGCGACCAACGGCCGGATCGTCTCGGGCAGGTAGAGGTCCGTCCGGCTGCCGAAGCGGATGATCCCGAAGCGCTGGCCGGCGCGCACCGCGTCGCCCTCGCGCAGGTCGCAGACAATCCGGCGAGCGATCAGGCCGGCGATCTGTACGAAGGCGATCTCGCGGCCATCGGCTAGGCGGAGCGCCACCGCGTTGCGCTCATTCGCATCGCTGGCCTTGTCCAGGCTGGCGTTGACGAAGCTGCCGTGTCGGTAGGCGATTCGGGTGATGATGCCGTCGGCCGGCACGCGATTTACATGCACATTGATCACCGACAAAAAGATCGACACGCGCCAGCGGGGTATAGTGCCGAGACCGAGCTCGGCCGGCGGGACAGCTGGCGTTACCGAGACCACGCGACCATCGGCTGGCGCAACCAGAGCCCCGGCGCGGCCCGGCGCCACACGCTCTGGGTCGCGAAAGAAGAACAAGCAGACCAAGGTGAACAGCAGGCCGAGCCAGGAGAGCCATGCGCCCAGTAGCAAGCCGATCATCACCACGATAAGGCCGCCGAGGACGAACGGGCGTCCGGTGGGGTGCGGCGGCGCAAGCACGTGGCCAATGTCATCTACCAGGGACATAACCGGCGCGGTTTATGGAAGGTTCACCTTGGGGGAGCAAGACTACCGGTCGCCTGGGAGCAACCGAGATGCCGTTCGACGCGCCGTTCAAGCTGGGTCCATTTTCGGTGGATGCCGAAGGAAGGCTGACCCCGCTTAATCCAGCCGCGGGCTCTACCTTCCATTTCCGCTGGTATGGGCGTCCGATCCGCGTGCGCTTCGATCGCGCAACTTCCGAGGAGGGACGTCTCGCTCTCCAAGCCGAGCTGGCACGGGTACAGAGCACGGCCTGCAGCAGTGCCGAGTCGGCCCGGCCGCGTTGCTTCGGTATCCTTCACTGGTTGGAACGGGTCGTGCCGCCGACGTGGCGGGTGGCGTTACTCGCCGATCATCGCATCTGGTTGGAAACCGAGACGTCCATCGGCGTACCGATCACCGCCACCGGGCTGCTAACCGAATTGACGCGCTTCGCCGTGGAACTGGCACCTTACCTTGAACTGATGGATGAGGTCGGTTTGACGGTATCGAACCCCGCGCATAGGTGACGGCACGGCGCCGTTGCGGCAATCTGCGCCCGCGCGACTGTTGTGAGAATGTCAGCCGTGGCCGAACCGATCCTGCCAATCCGTGTCTGGGATGCACCGACGCGCCTGTTCCACTGGGCGATTGTCGTGCTGATCGGGGTGAGCTGGCTGTCGGAAAGCCTGGGTTGGATGACGATCCACTTCCTGAGTGGCTACAGCATCATCGCCCTGCTGTTGTTTCGGCTCATCTGGGGTTTTATCGGCAGCGAGACCTCGCGGTTCTCACGCTTCCTTAAGAGCCCGGTGGCGGCGCTGCGACACCTTGCCCATCTGCACCGGCGCGAGCCGGACACCGAGATCGGCCACAACGCCGCGGGCGGCTGGATGGTGCTCCTGATGCTGGTGCTGCTCGCGGTGCAGGCGGGAACCGGCCTGTGCGCCAACGATGACGGTGCCACCGAGGGGCCGCTGTTCAACTATGTCGGCAAGGCGTGGAGTGACTGGCTATCGCACGTCCATTCAATCAACTTCACACTGATTCAGATTGCGGTGGTCCTCCATATCCTGGCAATCCTGGCTTACGCAGTACTGAAGCGGCATGACCTTGTCCGCCCCATGCTCACGGGGGAAAAGTATCTGCCGATGGGCACCCAGGGGCCGGTGCTTGCCAGACCATGGTTGGCGCTGGTCGTGTTCGCCATTGCCGTGGCGGTCGTAGGCGCGGTGGTCGAGGTTCTTTAGCCTGGTTAAACGCACGAGCACGCGGAGTACGAGGACCTAACAACTGTGTCGTTTTGAGCCTGAGAAAATCGGAAGGTAGCGCTGATCAAATTGCCCGGATACGCGCGCGGTCGACAATGGCCTGCGTATCGAGGCCATTCGGCAACGTACCAAAGGCGCGGCCCCAGTCGCCGTCGAGACGCGTCGCACAGAAGGCGTCTGCCATCGCAGGCGCCGAGTAGCGGACGAGCAGGCTGGCTTGCAGGGCAAAGGCCATCATCTCGATCATGCGGCGCGCCGCCGGCTCGAACTCGTTTGAGTTCCTAAGGCGACGCTCCAGGCCGTCGGTGAAAGCGTCCAGCCGGGCGTCCGCGCCCCTGGCGAGCTGCACCTCAGCGAGAAAGGCGTCGACCGTCTCCGGCTCGCGCCGCATCGAGCGGAGCACGTCAAGGCAGATGACATTGCCCGTCCCCTCCCAGATGCCGTTGAGCGGCGCCTCCCGGTAGAGGCGTTCCATGAGGTGGTCGCCGATGAACCCATTACCGCCGTGGCATTCGAGCGCCTCCACGACAAATTGCGGCGCCCGCTTGCAGGCCCAATACTTTGCGACCGGCGTGCAGATTCGCGACAGCAGCCCCTCCGACCGGTCCGCGGGCTCACGGTCCAGTGCCGCCGCCAGGCGCATCGAGAGCCATAGGAACGCCTCGGATTCGACGGCGAGGTCGGCAACGACGCTGCGCATGAGCGGCAGGTCGACGAGGGAACGCTGGAAGGCGCGTCGATGGCTGGTGTGGTGGATTGTCTGACTAAGCGCCTGCCGCATCAGGCCGGACGAGCCCACCGCGAAGTCGAGCCGGGTGACGTGCGCCATCTCTATGATGGTGCGGATACCGCGGCCTTCTTCGCCTAGCATCGTGGCATAAAGGTCGTGGAATTCGACTTCGGACGAGGCATTCGACTTGTTGCCGCACTTGTCCTTCAGCCGCTGGATCTTCAGGCGGTTGCGGGATCCGTCCGGCAACCAGCCCGTGGCGAGGAAGCATGAGAGCCCCTTCTCGGTCTGCGCGAGAGTTAGGAAGAGGTCGCTCATCGGCACCGAGAAGAACCATTTGTGGCCTGTGAGCAGGTAGGGCGCGCCCGCGCCGCGCCGCGTGGTGGCAGGTCGGCCCGCGGTGGCCGTCGCGCGAAGGTCGGAGCCGCCCTGCTTCTCGGTCATCGCCATGCCGACCGTCAGCCCTGTCTTCTCTTTGGCGTAGATCGGCCGGTTGTCATACACTGCCCTGAGGATGTGCGGCGACCACTCGTCGAGCAGGGCCGGGTCGTGTCGCAGCGCCGGGATCGAGGCGAACGTCATGCCCATCGGGCAGCAGATGCCGTTCTCGCCCTGGTTCCACAAATAGCTCAAGGCAGCCCGCGCCACATGGGCCCCGGTGCGCCCCTGATGCGTCCAGGCGAAAGAGTGCGTCTCCGCGCCGAAGATGAGGCTCATGAGTTCGTGGTAGGCTGGGTGGAATTCGACGAGATCAACCCGGTGGCCGAAGCGGTCGTGCGTCCTGAGTTCGGGAAGATGCCGGTTGGCTTGACGTGCGAGGTACTGGACCTTTTCGCTGCCCACGATCGCGCCTGTCCGCTGCAGATGCGTATCCGCCCAGTCGGCGCCGAATTTCTTGGTGGCCTCGACGAAGGCGATGTCACCGGCGAAGGCGTTGTAATTGACGAGCGCACCAGCCTGATTGAGCACTTCATGGGTCGCATAGCCGGGTGCGTCGGAAACGTAGTCGGGCGCAGGCGATGCGTTGCCCCCTATGGTGCTCATGAGTTCCTCCGATAGAATCCTGGCGCACGCCGATGGGCGTCGTTGCGGCGATCGGGGGCATTATACAACAGGGCGCGTTCGGGCGCGGCCACGGCCGGGACGTAGAAGTTTAGGCGGCGAGCTCGGTGGCGAAGCGCTGTCGGCGCCTTTGGATCAACCACCACGCCCCTTTGGCTGACAGGTCTGACAGTCTGCCGCGCGGTGGAAGGCCAACGGCCTTGAAGATCATTCCCATTCCACGCTCCACGTGCCGAAACCGATAAAATGCCATGGCGCGTGCCATGTAGGCGGCCGTGCATCTGCGGCGTTCAAACGCAGTGTGCGGCGATTCGTTGCCGCAATGCCAGGCGTAGGCCAACTCGTCGTCCTCGCTTTCCCCGATGCGGCCGGCTGCAACGCGCAATCGGCGCAACAGTCCGATATTCTCTCGACGCAGGTAGCGGCGCATGTGGTCGTAAAACAGCTTGTAGTGGCGGAATTCATCGGCTGCGATATGCCGGCAAATCTGCTGCAGCACCGGTTCCTTGGTCGCCTCGCTCAGCGCGGTGTAGTAACTGGACGTGCCTGTCTCGACCATGCAGCGCGCGATCAGCTCGCCGGTTCGCGAACCGCGGATCGAGGCCTCGGCGTCCAGCGCCAGCTTGAACCCGGCCTTGTAGCGCGCAAAGGCCGTCTCGTAATCCCACGACGGGTCGGCAAGCATCGCCCACCTACCAAGAGCGTCGCCGTGCTGCACTTCCTCCAGGGCCCAGTAGTCGGCCGCCTGACGAAAATCTGGATCGTCGCCGAACACCCGGTTCAGGTAGATCGCGTAGTCGGTGCCGTTCCGCTCCACCATGGCGGCGGCCTTGACCAGGGGGATCAATTCGGGGTCCGCGAGCGTGGGCGTGAAGCGATCCCAGGCCACGTCCTCGATGCGCCAATGCTTCATCGTCAGGTCCGCTGTACCGAAGCCTCGATCTTCAGGCTGCCATCGTTCGGTTAGATTCGGAAGGGAGGGTCCCTGCGTAGCGGTCTCGAATGTGCTGCGCTGCACAATTCAAAGGTGTGTGGCCCGCTGGATCATTGCACAGTTTCACTCTTATCATTCAGGTCGTATCCTGCTTTCAATATGCACAATCGGGGAGGTAAACCGCTTGCCGCTTGCCGCTGACAACGCACATCCGAGGCATAGAAATGCCAGGGGCCTTGCCGCGGAAGCGCTGGGCGGAACCGGGGTTCGCGCATCGCGGCCCGTGCATGGAAACCCGACGGCACCGGCCCTGGTGGCCGAGGCGGTGCGTCGGAACGAAGGGCAGCTGTCGGTGGATGGGGCACTGGTCGTCCAGACCGGTCAGCACACCGGTCGATCGGCGCAGGATAAGTTTGTCGTCGATGAGCCATCGGTCACCGGCGAGGTGTGGTGGGGCAGGGTCAACAACCGGCTCGCGCCGGAGAAGTTCGCCATCCTGAAGGCCCGGGTTCAAGCCTACCTGCAAGGGCAGGAGCTGTTCACTCAGGATCTCTATGCCGGCGCCGATCCGGCGCATCGCGTGCGGGTGCGTCTGGTCACCACCGGGGCGTGGCAGGCGTTGTTCGCACGAAACATTTTCATCCGGCCGCACCCGGAGGAGCTGGCTGATTTTCGACCCGATTACGTCATCCTGCATGCCCCGCATTTCCAGACCGATCCGGCAATCGACGGCGTGCGCAGCGGCACCTCGATCGCGCTGTCGTTCGAACAGCGGACCATCATTATCGCCGGGACCGAATATGCGGGGGAGGTCAAGAAGTCGATCTTCACCGTGATGAACTGGTTGCTGCCGGCCAAGGGCGTGCTGCCGATGCATTGCAGCGCCAATGTCGGCAGCGAGGGCGACGTCGCGCTGTTTTTCGGTCTGTCGGGCACGGGAAAGACGACGCTCTCGTCGGACCCGCATCGCAAGCTGATTGGCGACGATGAGCATGGCTGGAGTGAGAGCGGCGTCTTCAACTTCGAAGGCGGCTGCTACGCCAAAGTCATCAACCTGTCGGCGGAGGCGGAGCCGGAAATCTGGGCCGCCAGCCATCGCTTCGGCACGGTGTTGGAGAATGTCATCGCCGATGGGTATGGCCGGCTCGACCTGACGGATCAGTCGCTGACCGAGAACACGCGTTCGGCCTATCCGGTCGAGTACATCCCGAACATCGAGATGTCGTTGCGCGGTGGGCATCCGCGCAATGTGGTCATGCTGACCTGTGACGCGTTTGGCGTGATGCCGCCGATCGCCAGACTGACGCCGCCGCAGGGGATGTATCACTTCCTATCAGGATACACCGCATTGGTGGCCGGAACCGAGAAGGGGCTTGGCGCCGAACCGCAGGCCACGTTCAGCACCTGCTTCGGTGCGCCGTTCCTGCCGCGACGGCCGGAGGTGTATGGCAGGATGCTCGCTGAACTGATTGCCCGGCACGAGGCCGACTGCTGGTTGGTCAACACCGGCTGGAGCGGCGGGCAATACGGCGTCGGCCAGCGCATGAGCATCCGCCACACGCGCGCCTTGTTGCGCGCGGCGCTGGATGGGTCGCTGGCGCGGACGCGGTTCCTCAAGGAACGTTTTTTCGGTCTCGCCATTCCCGAGCATGTGCCCGGCGTTCCGGCCGAGGTGCTGGACCCGCGCGAGTCATGGGAGGACAAGGCGGCCTACGAACGGACGGCGCGGGAACTGATCAGCCGGTTTGAGAAGAATTTCGCCGCATTCGAGGCCGGTGTAGGAGACGAGGTGCGTGCTGCGGCGATCCGCGCCGCTGCCTGAGCCGCCAGATTGGTCTGATCCTGGCTTAGCCGCCGGCTCTTTTAGCTCAACCAGCTGGCTGCCACCTCCGGGGATCAGGAGAAGTTGGCATGTACAACCCACCGCTGTTCAAGGAAGACCGCATCGAGGTGCTGCACGATGCGATCCGTCGCGCGGGCCTCGTCACGCTGGTCACGCAGACGGCCGATGGCCTGATTGCCAGCCATGCGCCGATGCTGCTGGATCTCGAACCCGCCCCCTACGGCACGCTGATTGGGCATCTGGCGCGGCCCAACCCGCAGGCGCGCGGCGCGATCGGCGAGGGGCTCGCGATCTTCCAGGGCCCGGACGCCTACATCACCCCTTCCTGGTACGCGACCAAGCGGCAGAACGGCAAGGTCGTGCCGACCTGGAACTATGTTGCTATCCATGCCCACGGCGCCGTTGAGTTCTTCAATGATCCGGAACGCCTGCGTGACGTTGTGACCCGGCTGACCGAACGGCAAGAAGCAGGGCGGGTGCAGCCCTGGGCGGTGACCGATGCCCCAGCGGATTTCATCGATGGCATGCTGAAAGGCATCGTGGGTTTCGCCATGCCGATCGCGCGGCTGGAGGGCAAATGGAAGATGAGCCAGAATCGTCCGGCGGAGGACCGCGCCGGGGTGATCTCTGGATTGGAAGCCGAGCAGCGACCGGAGGTCGCCGACCTGATTTTGCGGTAGTATCCAGAAGGTAATGGTAGTCGGGGGTCATGAGTTGTTGGAGCGGGCCGGGTGAGCGATCTGTATGACGACGACATCCTGTTGTGGTCGGCACACCAGGCTGCCCTGCTGCGCCGTCGTGCGGCCGGCGAGTTGGTGAACGACGCCGAGATCGACTGGACCAACGTCGCGGAGGAGATCGAGGACGTGGGGCGCAGTCAGCTGAACGCGGTCGAGTCTCTGCTCGCCCAGGCGTTGCGCCACATGCTGAAAGCCGAGGCATGGCCTTGGCACCGCGATGCCCCGAGTTGGCGAGCGGACGCAATCGATTTCGGTCAGCAGGCAAAGCGCCGCTTCGCAGAATCAATGCGACATAAGATTGACGTCGCGCAGCTCTATCGCCAGGCGCAGCGGGCACTCCCCGAATCCATGAACGGCCAACAGCCGCTGCCCGTGGCGCAACGCCCCGTGACTCTCGATGAGCTGCTGAGCGAGTAGCTGGCCCGATCCGGCTATAGCCTGCGGTTCGGCTCAGCATGGAAGCCCCGGATCCGAGGCCGATGGTTTTGGCTGAGAGCGATAAGGCTCGTTCTCGCAGTGGTCGCTGCCGCCAGATCGCGGCGGACTTCTGCACATTCCGAGCCATTGAGGTCGTTGAACATCGGCGCGAGGAGGCCGGTGGTAAGATTGTTATCCCTGAGGCCAAGTCGAATGAGGGATTTCTCGTATGTCAGGAACCGTATCGAAGGAGAGGGTAGCGCAGTGTTTGTGTGGGTCGCTCCGCGCGAGTGCTTCGGGCGACCCGCTAATCTCGTATCTGTGCCACTGCGCGACATGCCAGAGGCGCAGCGGAGCGGCGGTCCACTTCGGTGCCTACTTCATTAAGGGCACCGTGAAATATAGCGGCCCGTCCAAGATTTACTCACGTGTAGCCGACAGTGGTTTCGCTGTGCATCATCATTTTTGCCCCGACTGCGGGAGCACAGTCTACTGGGAAACAGACAAGTACCCCGACCGGTGTGGCATTGCCGTGGGTTGCTTTGCAGACCCGAAGTTCCCTGCTCCCACGCTTTCGATGTGGGAGGAGAGTAAACATCACTGGCTGCTGCTGCCATCAGATATTGATCACCTCCATGGCGGTCTCGGTGTCGGCGGGGTGCCTATGACCCAAAAGTCTTGAAATCCGCAGCAGCGGGCCTGGGTAAGCAGTTCCAGGCCGAGAAGCAACATTATCGCCGTTCTTCGCTCCATAATGGGCGCGGCCCACACCACTTCCCTAACCGTCTGCCTCCGGAGATTTATCTGGTCGCGGAGAGGCTAAATGGATGGCAAGCCGAAGCGGAAGTCTAACGGCAATCCCTGGTATCGGCTGACAACGGTTCACGGCAAGCCATCCCAGCTAACAAGTCGTCCGTGAACAATCCGGAAGTTACTGATCTGCGGCGTGTTTTGCTGATGGTTGGGTTCGTGGCGATTGCCGGAAAACCGCGGGTGCGGCGTCAGTTTCTGGCAAATTGATCCGACGCGGAGCGCTGTGATTCTGTTGGTTGGAGGCAGCGCGCGAGGATCTGATGCGACCGAAGGAACCTCGGGACAGCGGCCAACGGGACCTGCTGCGATCGCGGCTTGATCAGATTGTCGATCCCGCCCACCCGCTGGTTCAGTTGGCGCGCAGCGTGGATTGGCAGTTCCTCGAGCAGCGGTTTGGTGCGAGCTACACCGACCGGTCGGGCCGCCCGCCGCTGCCGACACGGCTGATGGCGGGCCTGGCGATCCTGAAGCACACGCATAACCTGTCGGACGAGGTGCTGTGCGAGCGCTGGCTGGAGAACCCCTACTACCAGCTGTTCTGCGGTGAGGAATTCTTCCATCATAGGTTGCCGTTCGACCGCTCATCGATGACGCGCTGGCGCCAGCGCATGGGCGAAGAGAAACTGACCGCGCTGCTGCAGGAAAGCCTGTCTCTGGCTACGCGCGCCGGTGCGGCGAAGCCAGCGGACTTCACCCACGTCATTGTCGACACCACGGTGCAGCCCAAGGCGGTCGCCTTCCCGACCGATGCCCGGCTGCTGCACCGTGCGCGCGAACGATTGGTGCGTCTGGCACAGACGCATGGCGTCAGGCTGCGCCAGTCCTACCGCCGTGTCGGCAAGCGGGCCTTGATCCAGCATCAGCGCTACGCGCACGCCAAGCAGTTCAAGCGGGCCAACCGGGCGCTGCGAACATTGCGCACCCAGCTGGGCCGCGTGATCCGCGATATCGGCCGCAAGATTGGCGAGGATGCACGCCTGGGTGCGATCTTCGCCTGGCCGCTGTCGCTCGCTCGGCAGGTGCGCGAGCAGCGTCAGAGGCAGCGCGGACCCAAGGTTTACAGCCTACACGCACCTGAGGTGGAGTGCATCGGCAAAGGCAAGCCACACAAGCCCTACGAGTTCGGGGTGAAGGTCTCGGTGGTGACACCGCTGCGCCGATGCAAGGGCGGCCAATTCATCGCCCATGCCTCCGCTCTGCCTGGCAACCCGTATGACGGCCATACGTTGGCCACCGTCGTTCCCGCCGTCGAGCAACAGATCGGCGTATGTCGAGCCGGTGATCGGTCATGTTAAGGCCGAGCATCGGATGGGACGAAACTACCTCATCGGCCGAAATGGCGATGCCACCAATGCCATCTTGGCAGCCGCCGGATACAACTTCCGCCGCCTGCTCGCATGGCTCATAGCCTTGTTGTGTCTGCTTCAGTTCGCCAGCCTGCGACCGCGCAGCACTCAGTGGCCCGGACAACAGCTTCACAGTACTTCAGACCGCTTGATCAGCGTTCTTCACGGACGACTAACAACGAGATCGCAGTTCGAGCTGCTCCGGCTCAAGCATCGGCTTGACGCATATAAACTTAACATCCTTATCCGGTTAGCACAGGATGATTGTCTTCCCCCTGCGTCGCTCGGTCGGATTTAAAGCGGCGACGGCATCGTCGAGGGTCGAGACGTTGCCGATATTCGTCCGCAGTCGTCCGTCCCGCACGCGCTGGACGATCTCAGTCAGTTGGGCACGATCTGACTCGACAACGAAGTCGATCGCCAGGCCGTCCGCGGGTCTTGCCTCGACTGGCCCGACGATCGACACCAGCGCTCCTCCGGCTCGAATCAGGCGCGCGGACCGCTTCTGGACGTCGCCACCGATAACGTCGAACACCAGATCTACTTGGCCGACGTCTTTCAGCGCGTCGTCGCCGAGATCGACGAACTCCTGCGCGCCGAAA
>JBKPOG010000171.1:0-18763 GCA_046732975.1 Pseudomonadota bacterium | reverse complement strand
GGGCACGGCCGCGGTCATCATCCCCTGGCACGATCCGCTGCGTGTCGCGGAGCAGGCGGCTGTGCTAGACCTGCTGAGCAAGGGAAGGCTGCGGCTGGGTCTCGGACGCGGCCTGGCGCGGCGCGAATTTGCCGCATTTCGCATGAGCATGGACGAATCGCGCGAGCGCTTCGACGAGGCAGCGCCGATGATCGTCAACGCGCTGAAGACCGGGTTTATCGAAGGCGACGGCAAGTTCTACAAGCAACCACGGATCGAAATCCGCCCGCGGCCGCAGCATTCATTTGATGGGCGCATCTACGCGGTGGCGTCGAGCGAGGATTCCGTTGTGTCAGCCGCTAAGCTTGGTGCACACATAGTAATGTTCGCCGACCGGCCTTGGGAAATGCGGCTGCCGGTCATCGAGCGTGGGCGCGAACTGCACCGTCAGTTTCACGGGACGACACCGCCGCACATCATGCTGACAGAGTTCGTCGTCTGCGGCCACGACCTCGCCGCCTGTGAGGAAGAGGCGAGGCAGTATCAGGGGAAATTCGCCGAGAGTAATTTCTATCACTACGAATTCCTCGGCGAACACTTCAAGACTGTGAAGGGCTACGACGCCTACCAGCAGAAAGCCGAAATCGCCCGCAAGGGGGGCCTGGAAGGCGCGGTCAACGGCTTTATGCAGGCCGCGAGCTGGGGCACACCCGACAAGATACTGCGCGAGCTCGAAAAGCGGCGCGAACTGCTCGGCGATTTCGAGGTCAATGTCGCCTTCCGCTTTGGCGGCACTCCCTACGAGGTGTCGGAACGCGGGCTGAAGCTCTTCGCCAAGGAGGTGTTGCCGGTACTCAAGGCGCAGGCGTCAGCCGAGGTGAGAGCGGCGGCAGAGTGAGCAACTGAACGGCAACGCGAGTGAAGCGGCCTCGCTCAGCATGCAAAGATCAGTCGCTCACTGCCGAGACACGAGAGGCGCTATCGCAACAAGAGTCACTCGGTTCAGGCGGCACTGGGCGTCGCCATCAAACTGAAAAGCGAACCAAGCGTAGTCTCAACATCCTCGCCGCGTAGCACCGCGGGATCCAAGAACGACGGGCGCACACCAGGGTCGGTTGCCCAAAACGATTTGCCGGCAAGTTCACTGTCCTGAACTCATCCGCGTACAGGTCTCATAAGGGTATGCTCCTGGCGATTTCCCACGACATGTCCACGTGTGGCTGGAGAAAGCGTAAGCTGACCGATCGAGCTTTCGCCGTCTCTCAAATTTCTCGGCAACAGGCTGCGCCGAAGCGCATCGCTTTCGATCATTTGAGACCTCTATTCCGAGGGCGACTTGCGACTTGCACGGCCCTTGTTCACAGGACATGCTCCTTGCCGATTTTGTTGCGTGCCAGCATCGTCACCGCTAATACGGATAAGGCGAATTGCTCGCTATCGAGGTGTCAACACCATAACCATCTGGCGGTTCTCCATCCGCGGCATCTGCTCGACCTTGGACGTCGGATCCATTTCATTCTTGATCCGCTCCAACACACGCACGCCGATTTCCTGGTGCGCCATCTCGCGGCCGCGGAAGCGCAGAGTGACCTTGACCTTGTCCCCCTCGTCAATGAACGACTTCATAGCACGCAATTTCACCTGATAATCGTTTTCATCGATGTTGGGGCGGACCTTGATCTCCTTGATCTCGATGACCTTCTGCTTCTTCTTGGCCTCGTTCTTCTTCTTTTGTTGTTCGTATTTGTATTTGCCGAAGTCGAGGATCTTCACCACCGGCGGCGATGCGTTCGGGCTTATCTCCAGCAGGTCCATGCCTACCTGTTGTGCCCGAAAAATGGCATCCCGGGCGCTCATGACGCCCTGCATTTCGCCGTCCTGATCGATGAGCCGCACCTGCGGGGCTCGGATCTCCTCGTTCACGCGTGGCCCGTCGCGCGTGGGCGGAGCGGGCATTGGTCCTCTGGGTATGGTCTTCTCCTGTTCTCGTTGTAGTTCAGCAGAGTCGATCTTGACCGATCCAGCCGTCTGGGATCAAGCGGGCTTTCGGCCGGTGGTCGGGTCGCAAGCCCAGGGTCTCACATCGGGTGGCGCGGCCTCGTCCGCAAGCTGGCGCACCGCCGCTTCGAGCGGCAACACCTCCTGGGTCGAACCGCCCAGCCGGCGCAGCGCCACAGTCCGCTGTTCGGCTTCCTTCCGCCCCACCACCGCCAGCACCGGCACGTGGGCCAGGCTGTGCTCGCGCACCTTGGCGTTGATTTTCTGGTTGGAAAGGTCGAGTCCCACCGTGAGCCCTGCGTTCCGCATCGCCTGGGCAACCTCCCCGGCGTAGGCATCGGCGTCGGAAACGATCGTCGCCACGACCGTCTGGACGGGTGCGAGCCATAGCGGGAAGCGGCCGGCATAGTGCTCGATCAGCACCCCAAGAAAGCGTTCGAAGCTGCCCAGGATGGCTCGGTGCAGCATGACCGGCGTCTTCCGGCTGCCGTCGGCAGCGACGTATTCGGCGTCGAGCCGGCCAGGGAGCTGCATGTCCACCTGGAAGGTGCCGCACTGCCATTCCCGCCCGATCGCATCGTGCAGGGAAAAATCCAGCTTGGGACCATAGAAGGCGCCGTCCCCCGGGTTCAGCAGCGGCTCCACCCCCGCGCTGACGCAGGCCTGACGCAGGGCTGCCTCCGCCTGGTCCCACTGCGCATCGCTGCCGATCCGCACCGGTGGACGGTCGGAAAATTTCACCGAGAATTCCGGGAAGCCGAAATCGCGGTAGATCGACGCCAGCAATTCGACGAAGCGCGCGCCCTCGTCGGCGATCTGCTCTTCAGTGCAGAAGATGTGCGCGTCGTCCTGGGTGAAGGCGCGTACCCGCATCAAGCCGTGCAATGCGCCCGATGGTTCGTAGCGATGGCAGGAACCGAACTCCGCCAGGCGCAGGGGCAGTTCGCGATACGAACGCACGCCCTGACGGAAGATCTGCACATGGCACGGGCAGTTCATCGGCTTCAGCGCCAGGGTCTTATCCTCGTCCTCGACGCGGACGATGAACATATTTTGTCGGTAGTTGTCCCAGTGACCGGACCGCTCCCAGAACACCCGGTCCAGCAGCTGCGGGCTCTTCACCTCGCGATAGCCGGCGAGGTCCAGCCGCCGCCGCATATAGGCTTCCGCCGTGCGATACAGCTTCCAGCCCTTCGGGTGCCAGAATACGCTGCCGGCGGCTTCCTCTTGGAAATGGAACAGGGCCATTTCCTTGCCGATGCGCCGGTGATCCCGCCGCTCGGCCTCTTCCAGCACATGGAGGTAGTTGTCGAGCTCCTTCTGGTCACGCCAGGCGGTGCCGTAGATGCGCGACAGCATGGCGTTGCGGTGATCGCCGCGCCAATAGGCGCCGGCGACCTTCATCAGCTTGAACGCGATGCCGACATCGGCGGTGGAACGCATGTGCGGACCGCGGCAGAGATCGACCCAGTCGCCCTGGCGGTACAGCGTGATGGTCTCGTCGCGCGGCAGGTCCTGGATGATCTCGGCTTTGTATTTTTCCCCCTTCTCGTCGAAGAACCGGATGGCCGCCTCGCGGTCCATGACCTGGCGAACGAATTTTTCCCCGCGCGCGACGATCTCGCGCATCTTGGCCTCGATCGGGGGGAAGTCCTCCGGGGTGAAGGGCTCGTTGCGCGCGAAGTCGTAATAGAAGCCGTCGGCGATCGCCGGGCCGATGGTGACCTGGGTGCCCGGATATAGCTGCTGCACCGCCTCCGCCAGCACATGCGCCGCATCGTGGCGGATCAGCTCCAAGGCCTCGGGGTCGCGACGGGTGACGAAGACCACATCGGCGTCGTGGTCGATTTGGGTCTCCAGATCGACCAGCCTGCCGTCCAGCTTCATTGCCAGCGCTGCGCGCGCAAGGCCTGGACCGATCGCCTCGGCCACCGTCGCGCCCGTCACCGGCGCGTCGAAACGGCGCACGGATTTGTCGGGCAGGGTGATGGCGGGCATCGGTCGGTACTCCTCCTTCGATCGAAGCGGGTGTCTATGGCGACGCGGCCCTTGCTACGCAAGTCCTATGACTTCGCGGTAAACGTCGAGGGTCGCCGCCTGCATCGCGCCGACGGTGTAGTTGGCGTGCACAGCGTCCCGCGCCCGCATCGCCAGCGCGGCACGTTGCTCCGCGCCCAGTCCCAGCACCTGCTCTATCGCCGAGGCCAGGGCAGACGCATCGCCCGGCGGGACACGCCAGCCGGTGACACCTTGCTCGACCGTTTCCGCCGGGCCGCCTAGGTCAGAGGCGATCACCGGCCGACCCATCGCCTGTGCCTCGATCACCACGCGTCCGAACGCCTCCGGCTCGACCGAGGCATGGACCACGACATCCGCCAGCATCAGCGCCGCCGGCATATCGTCGCACTGCCCGACCAGGCGGAGTCGACCCCCGACCCCGAGTGCCTCTGCCTGCTTGACCAGGCCCGACGAGTAATGGTGGCGCCCCTGGTCCGAACCGACGAGGACGCCGCAGATATCTTTCCGGTCAATACGCGCCAGTGCTTCGATCAGCACCCCCTGCCCTTTCCAACTCGTCAGCCGCCCAGGCAGCAGAACGATCGCGGCCGCTTCCGGCAGCCGCCACGCCTGCGCGAGCCGCATCATCCGATCGCCACTCACGGCCGCCGGATTGAACGTCTTGAGGTCAACGCCACGTGGGATGACACGGATACGTTCTGGTTCGGTCTGGTGCTGCCGCATGATCAGGTCGGAGATGAACCGGCTCGCACTAATCACCCGCTCGCCTTTTGCCATTACCGAATTGTATTTGCGCTTGAAGGGCAGATCCTCGCTGTAGGTCCCGTGATAGGTGGTGACGAAGTGCGCGCCGGTGCGTTGGCAGGCGAGCCACGCCGACCATGCCGGCGCACGCGAGCGCGCGTGCACGATATGCACACACTCGTCCCGGATCAGCCGCTCCAGCCGCGCCGCATTGCGCCAGATCGTCAGTGGGTTCCGGCGTGCAAGCGGAAGCGTCACGTGGCGCCCGCCCGCGTTTGCAACGGCGGGCACCAGCCGCCCCCCGGAACTGGTCACCAGAGCGGTCCATCCGGCCTGGGCAACCGCCTGGGCGATTTCGATCGTTCCACGCTCGACGCCGCCGGTGATCAGCGACGGCAGCACCTGGAGTACGGTAATGTTGCCCGGGTCGGCGCTCATCGCTATTACGGCATGGGTATTCGGACCCGTGGAGCAGTGCCCATGCGCACGCCTCTATATGGCGTCAATGCGCGCCGCAAGACGGTCAGCGTTACCCTGAACTCGGATCTGGTGGCCAAGGCGTCGGCGCTCGGCATCAATATCTCGCGGACCGCAGAAACAGCGCTGATCGAGGCTTTTGAGGCGGTTGAGAAGGAACGGATCCGAGAAGAGATCCGTGAGGCTGCCCGCATCGTGGATGAGTACGTGGCCATCCACGGCATGCCGTTTGACGATTGGGCGAACGAGGGACCACCGGCGGACGATTCCGATCATGCAGCATGATCTCTATGCCAACGTTAACGCGCGCTCGCGCCAGGCATTTCCCTTCGTTGTGGTTCTTCCGGCCGATCTTGCTGAAGGCGATCGCAGACTGGTCGCGCCTGTCGCGCCATACGTTGGCCCATTCACCTCGGCGCAAAGTCGCGCGCTGCCGCTGATCGAGCACGACGCCAAACGGTTTGCCGTGGCGTTGCCACTGATCAGCTCGCTGCCGCGCAACATGCTGCGTCGCGCGGTTGGATCGTTGGCCGCCTATCGAGATGACATAACGCGCGCGCTTGATTGGCTGTTCTTCGGGATCTGACATGGCAACCATTGGACGGCTCGATCGTGGCGACGGCGTGGAACTGGCCTGGATCCGCGAGGAAGGCCAGAGCCCCACGATGGTCTTTCTGCCGGGCTTCCGCAGCGACATGAACGGCGACAAAGCGACTGCGCTCGCAACGGACTGCGCCGTGCACAATCAAGCGATGCTGCGGTTCGACTACTCCGGCCACGGGGCAAGCGGGGGCCAGTTCGCGGATGGCACGATCGGCCGCTGGGCCGAGGACGCGCTGGCGATCATCGACCATGCGAGCGAAGGACCGTTGCTCCTCGTGGGCTCGTCGATGGGCGGCTGGATCGCATTGCTCGTCGCCCGCGCGCGGGGCCGGAGCGTGTTGTCGGGCTGGTCGGCATCGCCGCAGCACCCGACTTCACCGAGGTGCTGATGTGGCAGGCGATGAGCTTCGAGCAGCGCGCCACGCTGATGAGCCATGGCGTGCTGTACGTGCCCAGCCAGTATGGCGATCCCTATCCGATCACGCGCGCACTCATCGAGGACGGACGAAACCATCTGGTACTGCACGAGCCCATTACACTCGATTGCCCGATACGGTTGCTGCACGGCCAGTGCGATCCTGACGTGCCCTGGGAATTCGCGTTGCGAATCGCGGATCAGGTCAGCAGCCGCGATGTACGGGTGATCCTGATCAAGGATGGCGATCATCGTCTGTCGCGGCCGCCGGATCTGGCGCTGCTACGACAAACGATCAGCGCACTCCTGGACGAGGATCGCACGTAGTCCTTCGCGATAGTTCGGATACAACCAGCGCAGGCCGAGTGCCTGTTGGGTCCAGCGGCTGGATACTTTGCGGCTCTCGCCCCAGAAGCTGCGCGCCATTGGACTCATGGTCGCCAGCGCCTGATCGAACGGCAACGCGTCGGGCGCCGGTATCCCGAGCAGACGTGCCGCCTCTTCGATGACCGTCGCGCTCTCCGCCGGTTCGTCGTCCGCCAGGTTCAGCACACGAACGCCGAAGGCGCGCTGCTGTCGCATCGCTGCCAGCAAGGCGCGGACAATGTCGTCGCGGTGAATGCGACCGAACGTGTGGCCTGGTCGAAGCACGCGTCGAGCGCTACCCGCACGCAGGCTGTCGAAGGGCGAACGGCCAGGACCGTAAATGCCCGCGAGCCTGAACAGATCCACCGCACGACGATCTGCCAGCGCACCCCATGCCTGCTCGGCGGCCAAGCGTCGGCGGCTGCGAACAGACCCTGGTGCGGGTTCAGTGTTCTCATCGACCCAATCGCCGTTGCGATCGCCATAGACGCCTGTCGTTGAGATATAGCCGATCCACCTAAGTTTGGGAGCGGCTTCTATCGCCCCACCATGACGCAGCAGCACCGGGTCACCCGACTCGTCCGGAGGCACGGTTGACAGCAGGTGTGTCGCCGCAGCGATGGTGGCACCCGCATCGGCAAAGTTCGCGCGGGTAATCCCGGCCACCGAAAAGCCTTCAGCAGCCATCGCTTCAGCGACCGCCGAGCCGACATAGCCGACGCCAATACTAGCCAAGAGAGTGATATCCGTCACGGCAAAATCATATCTGAATTGTTACGGCCTATTATCCAAAAGGGGAAACACAGCATGTTTCAAGCTTATCACGGAGTGACGTCGGGGCAGCACCAAGCGAATTTCAATAGCCTGTCTGCTCAAGGCTATCGGATGCAGGCGAACGCGGTGCGCGCCGATCTGGGAAACACGATCAACAGGCTGCTGGATACACGTTGTTGCCATAAGGCAGGCTCAGCCCTTCCATGGCGGAAGGGGGTGACCGTCTTCAGAAATCCAGATCCGCGTAATGTGACGGCGTTGTCATGCCGGCGACTCGGTCGCCGAGCACGCCACGAAAGCTCGGCCGCGATTTCATTCGCGCATACCAATCTTTTGCCGGCTGCGACACGCTCCAATCCACATCGCCGATGAAGTCGAGGCACGACAGATGTGCCGCTGCGGCGAAGTCGGCCACTGTCATCATGCTCCCAGCAAGCCACTTTCGTGTCTCCGCCAGCCACCCGAGATACTCCAGGTGGTAGCGCAACCCGAGATAGCCGGCGCGAATCGCTGAGGCGTCCGGGTTGCCTCGCCCCGCCATTCGCTTCAGCACCTTCTCGTACAGCAGATTGCGTGTTGCTTCGGCGGCGAACTTGCCATCGAACCAGGCAACCAAGCGCCGTGCCTCGACCCGTTCAGCCAAGGTGCGGCCGAGCAGCGGCGTGTCTGGATAGGCCTCCTCAAGATACTCGCAGATCACGCCGGAGTCGGGGATCACCAAGCCATTGTCCTCGACCAGCGTTGGCACGGTGCCAGCCGGGTTCAATTCGAGGTATTCGGCACGCCGCTCCCAAACCTTCTCTGCGCGCAGGTCGAACGGCAGCCGCTTCTCCGACAGCACCAGGCGCACCTTGCGAGAGAAAGGCGAGAGAGGCAGGTGATACAGTGTCCGCATCGGTGCTGCTTATCGTCTTGCGATGCTGCTGTCAGTCCTTCGTCTGCATCGACAGGTCCGTTACGTCGCCAATCTGTTCCTCCGGCAGCACGCGTCGCCTGCCACCGCCCGGCTGAAAGCGACGCAGGTAGATTGGCACAACCAACTCTACCGGCGTCGGCACAATCGCGAGCTCTTTCAGCCCGGGCATCTCCGGGTTAACCACATTGTCCTGCTGCAACATCAGCAACTGATCGCGGGTCAAAGGTTTGGTGGGCAGCAATTCCATGATGCTGGCCTGCAACCGCGCAATCCCCATCGGTATGTTCATCATCGGCCTGTGGCGTCCAGTTTCGCGCAGGATGTAAGCGAGAATTTCTCGAAACAGCCAGATCCGTGGCCCACCGAGTTCGTACACTGCGCCGGCGGCGTCGGCGCGAGCGAGTGCCGCCATCACCGCATCGGCGACGTCTCCCACATAGACGGGCTGAAACCGCGTGTCGCCGCAGATCACCGGCATGATCGGCATGACGCGAGCCATGGCGGCAAACCGGTTGAACAGCTGGTCCTCTGGCCCGAACACCAGTGAAGGACGCAGGATGGTGGCATCGGCAAACGCCTCACGCACCGCTGCCTCGCCGGACCCTTTCGTCGCGGCGTAGCGGCTGGCCGCGTGCGCGTTGGCACCGATGGCGGAAAAGTGCACCAGACGCTGCACCCTTTCCTGGGTAGCGAGACGCGCCACCGTCTGCGCACCGTCCGCCTGGACGCGCTGGAAGTCGCCTTTACGGCGTTCCGACAGGATGCCAACGCAATTGACCACCAGGTCCGCGCCCTCGATCGCACGATGCACCGTTGGCTGGTTTGTCAGCGAGGCGTACAAAGGAACGATCTGGCCCACCGCACCCATCGGCTTCAGGAACAGCGCGGCCTCCGGATCGCGCACCGCCACCCGGACGACGAAGCCCTTCTTCGCCAGACGTTTTACGATGTATCGACCGATAAAGCCGGAACCGCCGAACACCGTCGCCACGCTGCGCGTCGCCATCACCCGCCCTCCTGCTGGCTACGCTTGATAGGCGGCAGCCCAGCGAGGCTCAAGCTGGTGCGGCAGGCGGCGGTTCCACAGGCGTTGCTGCAGCCTCCTCCGCAGGTGGTTCGGGAGGTGGCGCTTGGCGCCAGCCAATCCAGCTGGCCATTCTCTCGGCGCGCTGCAAGGCCACATCCAGGGCCGCCATGGTGGCCGACAGATCGGTGCTGTCGTCGGTTCGCCAGGCGCGAATGGTCCACAGCCAGACTGCCAGCAGTCCCTTTACCCGCAGCTCTCCATTGATCCCGACCACAGGAATGCCGGCGGCTCCCAGCATCCATCGCATGCTGCGTCGGTTTGCCAGTGCCAGCATCAGCGCTGTTGCCGGATGCGCGGGCAGGTCGTGGAGGAGTGCCAATACCCCGGCCCGATGAGCCTGCAGCGCATCGACTCGGCGCATCAGCACGTAGAACAGCTTGTCACGCGTGCTTCCATCGGCGGGCGTTTCGGCCAGCGCCGCCTGGTCCGCCAGCCTGCCGAAGCGCAACAGCATGGCTGCGCGACTGGGGAAACGCTCGCGAGCGCGCGCCAGTGACAGGCCGGCCGAGCTCGCGGCATCGGCAATCGATACCCTCGCCCATCCTCGCTCTGCGATCACCTGGAATGCCGCGGCGATCAGTGCATTGTCGAAGGCTGCGTCGTCCATCCGTCAAACATGGCGAAGCAAAGCTCGCTTGTCAGCTCATGCTGTCGCTAGCAGGGCGGTTTGCTCAACATCCTGGGCGGGCATACAAGCCTGCGCATCCAACTAAGTTCGAGTGAGGAAACGCCATGGCAGGGGAAATCGGCAGTCGCGCTCACGTTATCGCGGGCGGGTTTCCGCCTGGATCATCCGCCGGGCATGACCACGATTATGCGCGGCTGCGTCTGCTGACCCTGCTGGCGGAGGCCGGCATTGCTGCCTCCGTTGGCAACGATTTCGCCGATGTGGGGAAGTGGCTGCCGGTCAGCCGACTGCTGATCACCTATGTCGCCGGCCCCTATCCCGACGCCACGCAATGCCAAGTCCTCCAGGAGTGGCTGGAGGCCGGCGGCCATTGGCTAGCACTGCATGGCACCAGCGGCGGGCGGGCTGAACGCGTCGAAGGCATACAACAACGGCGAACGGTCAAGATGCAGCACCACGCTCTGTTGGGCAGCTATTTCCTCACCCATCCGCCGATCCGCAAAATCCGGGTGGAGGTGCGAGACAACGATCACCCGCTGACCCGGGGCATCGGCACCTCCTTCGAGGTGGAGGACGAGCCCTATTTCATCGAACTGCAGGACCCCGCAAGCACACACGTTCTGCTGACCGCCGACTATGGGCCGGATGCTGTCTCCCCGAGTATCGGCACGCTCTATTCCTCCGATACATCGCTGCTGGCCGACGGCAGGACCCGCGTGCTGGGATACACAAAGAAAGTAGGAAGCGGCGACGTCAGTTACTTTGCCCTGGGGCACTGCCACAACCCTGCGATCCGAGCTGGCCGCCCAGCCGAGTCTTCTGACCGAACACCGCCCGTGTTCCATGGGGCCTGGGAGAGCGGGCAATTCGTCGCCTTGCTGCGGAACGCCATTCACTCTGAAGGCGCGCGACTGAGTTAACCCGCCAGCTCGCGCGAGCGCCGCGTTGCCGCGGCAATCGCCTCGCGCATTGCGGCGGGCCAGGCATCCTGTGCCATCAGCACGGCCAGTGCGCGTTCAGTGGTGCCACCCGGACTGGTAACAGCAACCCGTAGCGCATCAGCCTCCTCCGGACTGGTGGCTAGCAAAGTGCCGGAACCGGCGATTGTCTGACGTGCCAGCAGTCGGGCGAGATCAGCGGGAATGCCGTGCTCCCGTGCCGCCTTTTCCATTAACTCGGCCAGCAAGAACACATAGGCAGGGCCGCTGCCCGAGACGGCCGTGACCGGGTCGAGCAGGCCCTCGTCGTCGACCCAGGCCACCACGCCGATGGCCTTGAGCAGACGTTCGCTCAGTTCACGCTGCGGCACGGTCACGCCTGGTCCGGCGCACGCGACGGTCATTCCTTGGCGGACCGCCGCCGGCGTGTTTGGCATCGCCCGGACGATCGCCGCCGCATCGCCGAGCAGTGCCCGCATGCCACCGATTGTTCGGCCTGCCATGATCGACAGGAAAACGGCCCGGCCAGCGAACTTCTGGTAAAGCGGCAGGGTCTCGGCGGCATTCTGCGGCTTGACGGCGAATACGACCGCGGCGGGAGCAAACTCCGGCGATATGGCCGCCGCGTCTGGTACAATCTGAAGGTCCGGTCCGGTCCAACTGGCAGCGCCCGGCGCAGGGTCCACCGCGACCGAGGCTGACAATGCCTGCTCCCGCCAGCCCGCCAGCATGGCACTGCCCATGCGCCCGCATCCGACCAGCAGGATCGGCGGGATGCTCATGTTTTGGCCCGGCCTGGCTCCGTCATGCCTCGCCCATACACTCCAGCATCGCAGCGGTCAGTGCGTCCTGTGGCGTCTTGCCGCCCCAAAGCACGAACTGGAAGGCGGGGAAGAACCGCTCACACTCCGTAAGCGCGATATCGACCATGTCCTCGAGGCTCTCGGCCGAGGCGCCCGGCGCGCCGCGCAGCAGCACCGCGTGACGGAACACCGGCATCCCGTCGTCGGCCTCCATGCCGAAATGGCCGATCCAGAGCCGCTCATTCGCAAGCGCGAGCAGCTCGTAGAGGGCGGCGCGCCGCTTTTCCGGCACCTTCAGATCGAAGGCACAGGTGAAGTGCATGGCACTGATCTCGTTCGACCAGCAGAAATACAGCCCGTAATCGCACCAGCGGCCGGGCGCCTCGGCCGCCATCTCCGAGTCACTGCGCCGATCACACGCCCAGTCGTTGGCGCTGATGATCTGCTCCATGACGTCGAGGGGGTTGGCAGCGTCGTGGCTGAGAGCCGTCATCGACATGGTTGGTCTCCCATTTCGTGCAGGGAAGGCCGGACGGTTTCTTAGGTCGCCGCATTTTGGGGTTACGGCACCAAGTTAACCACGATCCCTAGCCTAGCCAGCCCAAGCAGCGCGCCGCAAGCCTCACGTGCCGGGTTTCTGCGTCTCCAATGCTGCGACTCGCACCTCCAGGGCGGCGACTCGCTGCAGCAGGTCCTTGACTTGCGCCTCTGCCGCCTCCTGGCCCGCGCGGGCGTTGGCGGCCAGCTCTGCCATCGCATCGAACTCTTCGCGCCTGACCAGTTCCAGCCGCCGAATCGCCTCGTCGATCCGTGCCTTTGCCAGAGCCTCGATCTCCTCGCGCAGGCCGGCGAGTGCGGACAATGCTCCGCCTGCCACACCCGCTAGGTCGTCAAAGAAGCGAGGTCGTTCGCTCATGGTCGCTATTCCTTCGCCGCTTTTGCGGACTCGTCCGTCAACCTATAACGCGCTGCATGATACTGGTCACGGGCGGCGCTGGCTTTATCGGCTCGAACCTGCATGCTGCACTGGTCGCGCGCGGCGTGGAGACCGTAATCGCCGATCGCCTGGGCCACGATGGCAAATGGCGCAATCTGGCGAAGCATCCGCCGGCGCGTCTGATCCCCCCGCAAGACATAGAAGAGTTCCTGGACAGCCGACCGCCGCTCGAGATGATTTACCATCTCGGCGCCATCAGCGACACGACAGCAACCGATGGGGACGTTGCCTGGGCCACGAATGTCGAGCTGTCGAGGAGTATCTGGCACTGGTGTGCGAACCACGGGGTCCGGCTGGTCTACGCCTCATCGGCAGCCACCTACGGTGATGGCTCCGCGGGCTTCGACGATGATCTGTCGCCGGCTGCATTGGACAAGCTGCGTCCACTCAACCTTTATGGCTGGACCAAGCACGCCTTCGATCTTCGCGTGGCACGCGCCATTACTGAACGGCGTCCGCACCCGCCGCAATGGGCGGGGCTCAAGTTCTTCAATGTCTACGGACCCAACGAATACCACAAAGCCCGCATGATCTCGGTGGTCAAGGTCAAGTACGACGAGGTCGCAGCCGGCGGGGCTGCGCGGCTGTTTCGCTCCACAACGCCGGGGCTGGCGGACGGTGAGCAGCGACGTGACTTCATCTGGATCGGCGACGTTGTCGACGTCCTGCTGTGGTTGCTCGATTCTCCGGGTGTAACCGGGTTGTTCAATCTCGGCAGCGGCCGCGCACGCACTTACGTTGACCTGGCCAACGCGGTTTGCGCCGCCGCTGGCGTGGCGCGACAGATCGAGTTCATCGATATGCCCGACGCACTGCGCGGACAGTATCAGTCGTTCACCGAGGCTTCCATCACCCGCCTTCGTGCCGCCGGATATGCGGGGCAGTTCACGCCGCTTGAGGAGGGCGTGCGTCGCTACGTGCAGGATTACCTGAAGCAGTCCGATCCTTTCGTATGATGCCAGTCCTGCTGTTTCCGCAATTCGACCCGGTCATCGTGCAGATCGGGCCATTCGGAATTCGCTGGTACGCGCTGGCCTATATCGCCGGTCTGGTGCTCGGCTGGCGGCTGCTGCGTATCCTGGTGCCGTTGGCGCCTGCCGTCGCCACGCCGGTGCAGGCCGATGATTTCCTGACCTGGGCCACGCTCGGCGTTGTACTCGGGGGACGCCTGGGCTACGTGCTGTTCTATCAACCGAGCCTGTACTTCTCCCATCCGGCGATGATCTTTGCTGTCTGGGAAGGCGGCATGAGTTTCCACGGCGGCACACTGGGAGTCATTATCGCGATCATCTGGTTCTGCCTTCGCAATAATATCCCGCTGCTGGGATTTGGCGATCGTGTCGTGGTTTGCGTGCCGATTGGACTGTGTTTCGGGCGAATTGCCAACTTCATCAATGGCGAGCTGTGGGGACGAGCGGCACCGGACTGGCTGCCCTGGGCGATGATCTTCCCGAATGGCGGCCCGATTCCGCGGCACCCTAGCCAGCTTTACGAGGCGCTGCTGGAAGGCCTGGCGCTGTTCTTGGTGATGCTGATGCTAGCGCGGCGAGAAACTATCCGCGCCCGGTTCGGGGTGCTGAGCGGCACCTTCCTGGTGGGTTACGCCGTCGCTCGCAGCACCTGCGAGCTCTTCCGCGAGCCGGATGTGTTCCTGGGCTACCTGATCGGCGGCGTCACCATGGGCCAGTTGCTCTGCATTCCGATGCTGATCGCTGGAGGCTGGCTGATCCTCCGGCGGCGCTGATGGAACGGCTCGACCGGTTCATGGCGCGCGCCAACGCAGTTTACTACGCGCGTCAAGATCCCTTCCGCGACTTCACCACGTCGCCGGAGATCAGCCAGGTGTTCGGCGAGATTCTCGGTCTTTGGGCGGCAGTGACCTGGGAGCTGATCGGGCGGCCAGACCCGGTGCTGCTGGTGGAACTCGGTCCCGGCCGCGGCACGCTGATGGCCGATGCGTTGCGCGCGACCGCAGCTGTGGCGCCGGCCTTCCGCGCGGCGCTGCGGTTGCATCTGGTGGAGAGCTCGCCGCGGTTGCGCGCGATCCAGGGGGAGCGGCTTCCAGAGGCGACTTGGCACGATACGATGGACACCGTGCCGCAGCAGCCGTTGCTGGTGTTGGCCAATGAGTTCCTGGATGCGCTGCCAATCCGGCAGTTTGTGCGACGGAACGGGAAGTGGATGGAGCGATTCGTCAGCGAGGGGAAGTTGGTGGAGGTGCCGGCAACATCCCCTCCCCCCGCCCCCCTCCCGCAAGGGGAGGGGGAGGGTACGGTGGTCGAGTTCAGTGAGGCCGGCCTCGCTTTGGCTTCGGACATCGCGGCGCGTGTGGTGGCCTATCCTGGGGCTGCGCTGTTCCTTGACTATGGCTTGGAAGTGAGCGCTCCGGGGGACAGTCTGCAGGCGCTCCATGGCGGCCAGCCGGCTGATCCGCTGGCAGAGCCGGGTGCGGCAGACCTGACCGCATACCTTGACTTTGCTGCCCTGGCGCGGGCTGCCCGGACAGCTGAGGCGGCCGTGTGGGGGCCTGTGCCGCAGGGCGTTTTCCTGGCACGCCTCGGGCTGTTCCAACGTACTGACCGGCTTGCGCGTGGCCTGCCTCCGGCGCGCGCCGCCGCACTGATCGAGGCCGCTCGCCGCCTTGCCGAGCCCAACCGTATGGGACGCCTGTTCAAGGCTTTCGCAATGACAAGCCCGACGGCACCGGCCCCGCCGGGCTTCTCATGACAGCGCTAGGCGGCCACCCCCTGCTGCCCGGTGGCAGCCGCGACCGCTTGCGCCGTGGCATCGACCGAGAGGTCGATGATCTCGGCCGATGTGCTGCCAGCGCTGTGCTCCAGCCGCGCGGCACTGCGCACCGGGTGACGCGTACTCGCCCTGCGATCGAGCTCAACGATCCGGGTGTGCAGCAGCCGTCCCAGGCTTTGCTTCAGCTCTGCCATGTGCTGCGCGACATCCAGGCTGATGGCGTTCATGTTCCCAACCGCCTGGTTGCAGCGTTCGCCAGCTTCGACGACCGTGTGCAGACTGTCCGCCGTGCTTCTTGCCGCCTGCGAGGCGCCATCCACCGCCTCGGCGATTGACTTCGTCGCCGCCGATTGCTGTTCGACTGCGGCACCTATCTGCACGGCGATTGCGTCCAGCTCGCCCACAGTCTCGACGATCCCGCCCAGCGCTTGCTGTACCTCGCGCGTCGCTGCATCGATCGCTCCGACGCGGGCGGCAATCTGCTCGGTGCTGCGCGCGGTCTGATTGGCAAGCTGCTTCACCTGGGAGGCCACGACGGCAAAGCCCTTGCCGGCGTCACCCGCGCGCGCTGCCTCGATCGTGGCGTTGAGCGCGAGCAGGTTCGTGCCACTGGCTATCTCCGCGATCAGGCGCGCCACCTCGCCAATCTCCGTCACGCTGGCGGTGAGCGCGGCGAAGCTTCGGTGCGTCGCATCGGTGCGCTCCACTGCACTGCGCGTCAATTGCGTGGTGCGCCCCATCTTGCGGGCGATCTCGGCAATCGACGCGGCGAGTTCCTGAGTACCGGCGGCAGCTGTGCCGCTTTCACGCAGCCCGTGTTCCGCCGCCTGCGCGGCGGCCCCGGTGGCGGTCGCGATGTCACGCGCGCCACGATCGACTTCCGCCGAGAGATCGCGCAGTTGGCCGGCGAGGGCGGCGACGTCGCCTACCGCCTGCGCGCTTTCCCGCTCGATCAGTGTGCCGACCTCGCGCACCGCCTGTGCTCTTCCGCTTTCGGCTTCCTCCCGCAGCACCTCCTGCTGCTCCTCCATGGCATGATGCGACAACGCGGTGGTCTGGAAACCCTGGGTTGCGCGCAGCAAGGCGGCAACTTCGTCATTGCCATGCGGCGTGGGCACGACGACCTGGAGATGGCCGGCTGTCAGCTCGGTCAGTGCCATGACCGCCCTGTTGAGCGGACGCACCAGGCGGAGCACGACATACCAGAGCGTGGCCAGTGCGATCGCCACCGCACCACCCAGCAGGGCGAGTGCGATGACCAGATCGTTTCGAGCGGCTGCCCGGCGCTGCTGCACCAAGTGCTGGATCATTTCGCCATCTCGCGCCTGTGCCTGTTGCAAGGCGGTGATGGCTTTGGTGGCCGCGGCAAACCAAGTGCCGGGCGTCGTCGGCCACGCCGACGATTGCACTGCTGCCGCCAGCACAGCATCACGCGTCTGGCGGAAACCGTCGAATACCGCGGCTCCGGCCGCACCGATTGCGTCCGTCGCGGCTGGCGGCAGAGTGGCCATCTCGGCCTGTATGCGCGCCCAGGCACCTTCCAGACACCCCGCGCAGGATGCCGAGGTCCGCCATATCGGCAGCGGTCAAGCGAGCGTCGGCGGCAATGGCGCCACTGACGCGGCCGCGCTCGCGGCCGGCGAACTCCGCCATTTCCGCCAGCCCATCACGCACCACCACCAGCTGCGCAATAGCGGGGTCAGCAGCACGGTTGGCTTCGATCAGGCGGCGCACCTTGGTCAGCGCCTCGATTTCGGCAGTGGCGGCGGCAAACCAGGCTGCCTGCGAAGGCGGCGTGACACCCACGCGGTGCAACACCTGGTCGATCGATGACCGCATGGCGTCAAGCCGCGCGGCTGTCGCGTCTTCGGCGGCAAGCACTTCGGCGATGGTGTGCTCAGGGACCGGCGAGGCGGCAAGGTGGTCCAACCCTTCGTTGCGAAACGCCTGGGCCTTTGTGCGCTGCGCCAGGAAGGCGTCACGCGTCGCGGGATCCGCGGCCGCCAATCCAGCCAAGGCGCCGTTTTACCAATCCGCGCTCCGCGGCGAGAGCTCCCACAGCCGCCAGCAACGAGGTGCTGTGGGCGTTCGATAAAAGCATCTCTCGGCGTTCCGCGCGTCGCGCCAGGCCGCCGCAGAGTCGAGGGACAGCTTTACTCCCAGCGCAGCGGCCAGCAGAACGATCGCAGAAATAATGCGCATGCCCAGCGACATCCGGCACTCCGTCGCAGTATGTCGGAGGACAATCGGCGGAAACCGCTGCCATGCGGTTAAGCTGCCCTGGACAACGCTCCGCAGGGCAGCGAAAAGCCGCCGCATGCCGTTGAGCGCCGAGCTGCTTCCCGTACCGCATGGCTTCTTTACCCGCCAGGGCGGCGTGTCGGATGGACCCTACGCGAGCCTGAATTGCAGCTTGTCCGGTGGTGACAGCCGCGAGGCGGTCCTGGAGAACCGTGCCCGGGCGGCGCAGGCCGTTGGTGCGAGGCCAGAACATCTTGTCGGCCTCATGCAGGTGCACGGCGCCGAGGTGATCGAGGTCACTACCGCCTGGCCGCCCGGACAGGGGCCGCGCGCTGATGCCATGGTGACCACCAGGCCCGACATCGCACTGGGGGTCATCACCGCCGACTGCGCTCCGATTCTGCTCGCGGACACTGCGGCTGGCGTGATCGGCGCCGCCCATGCCGGATGGCGAGGCGCGGTGGCCGGCGTCGTCCAAGCGACCGTAGGCGCCATGACGCGGCTTGGAGCTACGCCGGAGACCATGGTTGCCGCCGTCGGACCATGTATCGGCCAAGCCTCCTATGAGGTGCGCGCCGATCTGCGGGACGCCGTCCTGGTGCGCGACCGAGCGCATGATCGGTTCTTCGCGCCAGGCTGCAGCGAACGGCGCTGGCGATTCGCCCTGGCCGACTATTGCGCCGAGCTGCTGGCTGCAGCCGGCGTCCACCGGGTAAGCGTCTTGGGGATCGACACCGCGGCCGACGAGGAACGGTTCTTCAGTTACCGGCGACGGACGCTCGCAGGAGGGGGGCCGATTGGCCACCAGATCTCGATCATCGCGCTCGATCGCCATTAGCCGTGGCGCTACGCCTCAGCCTGTTGGTGCCATTGCTGCTTGCTGCCTGTGGTGATCTGCCGCAGCCGTTCATTGGCAATCCTGGCAGCGCGGGGCGTCAGCTGGTGCAACCGCCGACGCCCCGACTCGCGGTGCCGCCGCCCACCGCCGCGCTGTTGTCCGACGAAGCAAGCCGGCATTTTGCTGACGCTA
>JBKPOG010000170.1:0-11949 GCA_046732975.1 Pseudomonadota bacterium | reverse complement strand
ATCGATGTTGCTGGCTCGGGTACCCAGCGGCATAGACATGCCGGTGCCGATCACATTGCCGGGCCGCGCACCGGTCTCGGGATGTGCGCCGGGTGGTATGCCTTGCGGGGCAACTGAAACCGCGGGCTGCGCCAATGCTGGGGTTGCAGCCAGGCCGGCCAGCAGAGTGAACGACACTGCCAGGGAACGCATGTGGCTCTCCCTATGCTTGGACTTCCGGACAATTGGTTGCACCCGCGTTGCGCCGCAATTATGGCGCCCGCCAGCCATTCGGTGACAAGCTGGTGAACGTCAGCGCCAGCGACGATGAAACCACAGCCATTGGTCAGGGTATTCGCGGATCCAGCGCTCAATAACGGATGTGATCATTTGCGTTGATCGCGACACATCGATACGGCCGTCCGCGTCGCGCGGAAGATTGAACGGTCCCTCGGCTGCGATGCGAAAGCGGTGGTCGGACAGCCGAATTACTCGGATACCAACCACAGGGCATTCGAACTGGCGCGCGAGGCGTGCGATCGATGGGTTGGCCTTGCAGCGTCGTCCGAAGAAGGTGACATCCACGCCGCGCGTGAAATGCTGATCGACCAGCATTCCAAGATGCTCACCGCGTTCGAGCGCTGCCGCCATTTCCAACGGTGCCTGTGCGCGGCTACGGATCAGGTGGCCCATCAAAGGCGCCCTGATGCGGAAGATTTCACGAGCGACCGCCTTATTGTTCGGCATCCGGTAGAGCACGGCGGATGGCATGTCATGTGCCGCGGCCATCACTGCCGGCAGCTCCCAGTTGCCGAGATGCGCCGCAAAGCATAGCGCCGGCTGACCATCCTCCTGCAGCTGACAAAAGAGTCTCGAGTCGTCGGTGATGATGCGTCCTGTGTTCGGATGCTGGACGTCATAGTCCCAGAGATTGCCGAGGTGGACATACTCTCCGGCAACCCGTCCAAGGTTCTCCCAGGCGCCCCGCAGCGTCGCCTCGATCCAATCCGAATCTCGTTCCGGGAACGCAGCATGCAGGTTGCGTCGGCCAATCCGGTGTGCTGGCGATAAAGGCCCCATTCGACGAGCAACTGCACCGCACCAATCGGACGCGCGATCCGGATCAGTGTGCCGCAGGGTCGCGAGCGAATACTTCACCAAACGCCCGAGTATCCGATCAGCGTATAGCGGCAGATAGCGGAGCACGCTCAATTCATCATATCGGCAAGCGACCGTGACACACGATCAAAGTTCGATAAGAAGCTTGCCGAACACGTCACGGCCTTCCAACCGCGCAAGCCCAGCACGGACGTCATCAAGCGAGTACACCGTATCGATCACGGGGGGCACGCCGGCCGCAATCCGGTCCAATGCGCGGCCAAGCGAGCCTAGTGGAGAGCCGAACGAACCGATGATGCGATACTGCTGCTGAAACAGCTGCATCAGGTTGATGCTGCCCGACGGTCCCGATGTTGCGCCGCATGTAACCAGCCGCCCACCGCGCTTCAGCGACAGCAGCGAACCGGCCCACGTGTCGGCGCCGACATGCTCGAATACCACGTCGACCCCCCTCCGGCCGGTCAGCTTGCGTACCACGCCCTCGAACCTATCCTCGCGGTAGTTGATCACGTGATCGGCGCCAATGGCTCGCGCCTTTGCTGCTTTGTCGTCGCTGCCCACCGTGGTGATGACGGTGCAGCCAATCGATTTCGCCACACGGATCGCGATGCTGCCAATACCTGATCCGCCGGCATGCACCAGCAGCCATTCACCTGGTTCAAGCTGTGCATTGTCGAACAGCATGTGCTCGACGGTGGCATACGCCACGGTGACGCAGGCGGCATCACGCCAATCGACGCCAGAGGGGATGGTTGCCGTGAGACGCGCGGGATGATTGGTGAGTTCCTGCGCGAAGCCATCCACGTGAAAGCCGCGTACACCGGCAACGTTCTCGCAGAGATTGTCGCGACCGCGCAGGCAGGCGCGACAGGTACCACAGACCAGCGCTGCGTATGGCACCACGCTATCGCCTGGCAAGAGGTTCGACACGCCCTCACCGATGGCGACGACCTCGCATGCTGCCTCCGCGCCGACCGTCAGGGGAAACCGCCGCTTGGCGAATGCCATGCCACGGAAGCCCCAAAGGTCGATGTGGTTCAATCCGACATAGCGGACACGGAGCTGCACCTCGCCGGGCGGCGGTGGCGATGGCGGGTTACGCTGTACCAGCGCGAGGTCGCGGTCAGCGAGCAGTTGCAGGGCGCGCATGCCGACACTTCTGCCATTCAGCCGCGATGAATGCCAAGTGACGCGGTCAACCCACCGTCCACCGGAATGTAGGCGCCGGTGATATAGCCGGCGGCGGGCGAGGCCAGAAAAGCAGCAACGGCAGCAATCTCTTCTGGCCGCGCGAAGCGAGCGCTGGGAATACGCGCCTCGATGCCTGCTCGATAGGCCGCATAGGGCCCCAACATCGCCGTGTCTACAAAACCGGGCGCAATGAAGTTGACCGTCACCGAACGCTTGGCGCTTTCGATTGCCAAGGTGCGGACATAGGACAGCAGCGCCGCCTTGCTCGCAGCGTACGCCGCATTCCCCTGGCTCGCGTGCAGCCCCATCACGGACCCGATGACGACGATACGACCCGATCGAGCCCGCAGCATCGGTCGGATAACAGCGCGCGCGATGCGGGCGAACGCCCAATAGTTCACCTGCATCGTCTGTTCAGACGCGTCCTGGTCCATCACGGCGGCGAGCGTGTCGTAGGTTGCGCCGCTGACATAGATAACCGCGTCCCAAGCAGCCGCATCTTCCTGTTCGCGGGCGAACGCTTCGACTGCGGCGCGATCCAGTAGGTCTAGGCGGCACAGAACAGTGCCTGCCTCACCGGGCGCGGTGCGGTAGGTGTAAGCGACCTCCATGCCTTGGGCGATGAGCGCCCGCACCACCGCGGCACCGATGCCGCGTCGGCCGCCGATTACCAGGGCGCGGCGCATCTCATGGCAGCCCCATTACCAGGCTGACGTTCTGCCCGCCGAAGCCGAACGAATTGGAAAGCGCATGCGATACCTGCGCATCGCGTGCCACATTCGGCACGCAGTCGACCGGCAATGCAGGGTCCGGTGTCACGTAGTTGATCGTTGGCGGCAGCCGGCCGTGACGCATGGCGAGCAGCGTGAAGATCGCTTCCACAGCGCCGGCCGCCGTCAGCGTATGGCCAATCATCGACTTGTTGGACGAGATCGGGATCGACGGCGCACGCTCGCCGAACACCGCCGACACGCCGACCCATTCCATCTTGTCGTTCTCGGGGGTCCCGGTACCGTGTGCGTTGATATAGCCGACCTGCTCTGGCGCCAGGCCCGCATCGTCCAGGGCGCTCTGCATGCAGGCGATGATCGGCTTGCCATCTGGTGATGACCGAGTGCGATGGAAGCCATCCGCCATCTCGCCGCAGCCTTCCACCACACCAAGGATCGTCGCGCCTCTGGCGCGGGCGTGCTCCAGACTTTCCAGCACCAGCGCTCCTGCGCCTTCGGCCATGACAAACCCGTCGCGATCTTTGCTGAACGGTCGCGCCGCCGCCTCCGGTGGATCATTGCGCGTTGATAATGCGGATAGCAGCGAAAAGCGGATCAGGCTTTCGGGGTTCACCGATGCGTCCGTACCGACGACCAACGCCGCCTCGGCCTCGCCGCGGCGGATCGCCTCGACGCCGAGCTGAATGGCGGTAGCGCCGGATGCGCAGGCTGTAGAGGTCGCCACCGGCGATCCCTTGGTGCCGAAATGGACAGCAAGGTGTTCGGCTACTGAACCGAACAGGAATCGCTCATAGCACTGCCTGAACTTCCCGCTGCTGGCAGCACGCAGCAGATCATCATACGTCACCGCCTCGTTCGCTCCCGATGCGGTGGCAACTGCCAGACGCTGTGGCCACTCCAATTCAACGGGCGGCAACGCGAGAAACATCGGTCCTGGAAAATCACCCGGACGGCCGATCGCCGCCTCGGTTACCGCTTCATCGATCACCAGCTCTGCGAGCCGCTCCGAGAGGCCCGGTGCGGAGAGCTCGTCTACAGACACGAAATCCACTGTACCGGCGATGTTGGTCCGAAGTCCGCCGATGGGAAATCGCGAGATGCGACGGATCCCTGAGTGCCCAGCTGTCAGCTCACGCCAGTTGTCCTGCTTGCCGACCCCGAGCGACGTCAGCACGCCGGTGCCGGTCACCACCACCACCGGTCGGCCTCGATTGTCGTGCGCTGCGCCCATCTCCGCCTCCTACGCGGCCTCGACAACCGCAAGTGTCTCGCCGTGCCAGTGCCCCCAAGAGGTCACCAGGACCTGCCGCAGTTCGCTGTCCATCGTCGCCTCGTCCGGCTCCAACGGTGCGAAAAGCCGCCCCCGCGACAATGCCATAGCCGCCAGCGCCAGATTGGCGGGGAACGACGGTTCCAGCGAATGGCCCAGCGCCGTGGCGGTTCCGCGTACAGGCAGCCGCAATCCGCGCAAGAACTCTGCCTCCTCCACCGTGGGGATCGCCACACCAGAGGCGCCGGAAATGGTAGCCGCATGTCCGGGCTTCAGATGATCGCGCATCCCCCGAAGCTGCCGGTCGGCAATCGCTGTGGCTTCGCCTGAACCTCGCCGGCACCGATCAGTGGCGATGGCCGCAATGTGCGCCAAGGCGGTCGCGGCGCGTGCCTGGGCATGTTCCCGGCTCTCCACCACCAGAAAACAGCCGACCGAGCCAAGTAGCATGCCGCCGCCCTGTGCCTGCCGCGCCCAGACACCGGCGAACGAATTTTTCCGCAGCACTTGCCCCATCTCGTAGTGGAGCAACACGTCCGGCCGCTGCGCGTTGTAGGAACCACCGACCAGGAACAGATCTCCCTGCCCGGCCGCAATGCGCGCGCAGGCGATGCGGATAGCGTCAGTGCCCGCGGCCTCTTCGCCCATGAACGTGCGTGAAGACCCAACCACGCCATGCACAATCGAGATGTTGCCAGCCAGAAGGTTCGATAGCTGCGCCAGGAACAGGGTGGGCCGCAGACCCGACAGCAAGTGCTCGTTGAGGAACGTCCCCGGGTCGCCCGCCGAGGGCAGCGCGGACAGGATGGCGGTATCAACCGCATAGTCACGCTCGCCGCCACCGGCAGCGACGATCATGTCCATGCGCGACAGCAATTCAGCGTTGCCCTTGACCCCCGCAGAGTCCAACGCGAGGCCGGCGGCGTAGGTGCCGATGCGCTGCCAGGGCTCCATTTGCCGCTGATCGCCCCGCTTGGGTATCTGCCGGTCCAGTTCGAGCGGAATCATTGGGTGCACAAGAAACGGCGCGAAGCTGGTGTCGTCGACCACCGGCTGGAAACCACCAGCACGGTTCAGCGCCGCCCAATGCGCCTCTAATCCCTCGCCGACGCTGGAGACCAACCCGACGCCGGTGATCATTGCGTCACGCGGATTAGCCATTCAGAAACGCCTCCGGCACGGCGACTCGCCGTGCAGTCGCCAGCATTTCAGCCCGCAGCGTCTCCTTGGGGAAGGGCACAACGCGATAGGTGATCTCAGCGTCCGCGACTCTCCTGCCTTCGGCGCCAATACTGGCTGCGACCACGGCGTAGCCAGACCCGTCATGCAGAAGCCGCGCCTCAGTCTCCATGGCTTGGCCAGGAACCACGAAACTGCGCAGCTTGGCCTCCTTCACTTGGGCCAGGAAGGGCATCCGCTGAAAGCGCAGCACCGCCAGCACCAGCCAGCCACCGGTCTGTGCCATGGCCTCGATCATCAGCACACCGGGCAATATGGGATGGCCGGGGAAGTGGCCCTCAAACACCGGACTTTCCGTGGGCACCAAGCATTCGGCCCTGATGGTCCGCGCACCCGGATCGAGAGCCACGATCCGGTCGACCATCTGAAAGTACTCCAGCCGCATGCTGGCGTCAGGCTGCTCTCGCGGAGACCAGCCTATCGATGTTGGCGCAGAGGTTGCCCAGCACGAAGTATTCGTCCGTCGAGACTTTCCCCTCGTTCACCTCCTGCGTCCACTGCTCCAACGGCATCTTGATGCCGAACGCCTTGTCGATGGCGAACGCAACATCGAGAAAGTCCAGGCTGTCGATACCGAGATCGTTGATTGCGTGACTTTCCGGCGTGATCTTTTCACGCGGAATGTCGCATGTTTCGGCAATGATTCCGGCGACGGTATCGAAGGTCGACGACATCGATCGATCCCTGCAAACAAGCGCCGGGCACTAACACCCAAGTTCGGGCGTCGCAAGAGCAGCAGGATGCCCAAGCCGCCCGGGCGGCTACATCCAATGCGCCGGCCGCCAGACCCAGCCGGCCCCTGTTTTGTCCCAGTAGGAAGGCATCCAGTTCCCGCTGTGGTTCGCCGCATCGACATATTGACCCGGCGCCCAGACATAGGAGCTACCCGTCCAGTCCCAGTGACCGGGTTGCCAGACCAGGGCCACGGCACTGACGGGCGGCTTCGGAACGGCCTCGGCCATGGGCGGCGGTATCGGCGCGGGAGGGCTGGGCTCGGCGCAGCCTACCAGCAACACTACGACCGTCACCAACACCCGCTTCATGGCGCAACCTCCTCAATTGGCAGCAATATGGTAGCGACAGCCTGGGCAGCGATACCCTCACCGCGACCCGTGAAGCCCAATTTCTCGGTTGTTGTCGCTTTCACCGAGATGAGCGCCGGATCGACGCTCAACACGCCGGATAGGCGTCTGACCATCGTTGCGGCGTGCGGCGCGATCTTGGGCCGCTCACAGATCAGCGTGACGTCGGCGTTTGCCAGCCTGCCCCCGCGCGCTGCGATCCTCTCGGCGGCGTGCGCCAGGAACCGTGTGCTATCGGCATCCTTCCAGAGAGCCTCGGAAGGCGGAAAGTGCCGCCCGATGTCCCCCTCGGCCAGGGCGCCATAGATCGCGTCACATAACGCGTGAATGCCAACATCCGCATCCGAATGCCCCGCGAGGCCCAGTTCGTATGGCACCGTGACGCCACACAGCACCAGCGGCCGGCCAGCCTGTAGTACGTGGACATCGAACCCCGTGCCGACACGGGGAAACATCTGGGCCGTCATGATGCGCTCCAGCCGAAGCAGGTCCTCAGCATAGGTGAGCTTGATGTTGTCCTCTGAACCGGCAACGATCGCCACCCGCTTTCCCATCGCCTCCAGCAACGCCGCGTCATCGGTGGCCACGCCGACGACGGACCGGTGCGCCGCCACCAGAGCGCCGTAGCGGAACGCCTGTGGGGTTTGTGCCCGGTAAAGTCCCTCACGCGGCACGGTGGCGTCGATGCAGCCGTTTGCGACCCGCTTCAGTGTGTCCGCCACTGACACGGCTGGGATCGCCCCATCCGCGTGTTCCAACGCCGCAAGAAGTGAGGCGATGGTACCGGCAGGTATCCAGGGCCGCGCGCCATCATGCACCAGGACCAGATCCGGCGCCTCGACCTCCAGGGCGTCGAGCCCGCGGCACACGCTGTCCTGCCGTGTCTCACCCCCAGCCACGACCGGAAGGTGCGGCAATCCCGCCAATGCGGTCTCGATCGCTAGTGCATCGCCTACCGGCTGCATCAGGTCGACGCTGGCTGCCAATGTCTCGGCGGCGTGTCGCAGCACCGGTTTGCCTGCCAGCGGCAAGAACTGCTTCGGGACATCGGCGCCGAACCGGCTGCCCGAACCCGCCGCCACCAGGATTGCTGCAGTTCGCATTGGTTACCGTTGCCGGGCAGCCGCGCCAGCGTCAACGGAGGAGCCATTCTTGCGACGCCCTCCATCACGGTTCACAGTGGGTGAAAATACCCCTGGGGACGGCAAGAGCGTGGCTGCGGCGGACGACGACGGCACTGAACAGACGATCACCTTCCGCGCCGCCGAGGTGCTGGCGGCGCAGATCGAGGCGTCGGCGCACCTGCTCCTGATCCTGGTCGAGAATGCGGCGCCGCGCCACGTCCCGCTGCACTTGTTGCCCCTAACGATAGGCCGCAGCGCGCCTGCCGATGTAGTGCTGGAAGGCCCAACGGTGTCACGACGCCACTGCAAGCTGGAGCAGCAGGACGGCCAGATCGTACTGACGGATCTCGGCTCGACCAACGGTACATTCGTCAATGGCCAGCGCATTTCTGCGACAGTGGCGCTAGACGACGGCGCCCGCATCAATATCGGTTCGCACACTCTGAACTATCATCGGCGCAGTCAGGAAGAGCTGGCGGGATGGGAGGCTCTGGATCGCGAACTCGGCGAGGCGCACGACTACGTGCTCTCAATTCTCCCTCCGCCAATCGTTTCCGGTCCAGTGCAGGCAGCATGGCACTATCAACCTTGCACGCGCCTCGGCGGCGATGCGTTCGGCTATCAGATGCTCGATACACAGCACTTCGCCGCCTACATGCTGGACGTTGCCGGACACGGCGCAGGGTCAGCTTTGTATGCCGTCACAGTGGCGAATGTGCTGCGCCAGCGCATGTTGCCCGAGGTGAATTTCTGTGACCCCGGCGCCGTACTCCGCGGGCTCAACCGCATGTTTCCTATGGAGCGCCACAACAACCTGTTTTTCACCATGTGGTACGGCGTCTACGACATAGCCGAGCGCAACGTAAGTTACGCCACCGCCGGTCATCACCCGGCATTTCTGCTGGCACCTGATGCGAACCGGCCGACACCGCTTGGCACGCGCAATCCTTCGGTCGGCATCGGCGCGGACCGTCAAGTTACTGCGGAGCGTGCACCGGTAGTGCCTGGCAGCTCGCTGTTTCTGTTCAGCGACGGGGTGTTCGAGATCACCGATCAGAACGGCCGTGACTGGGGCCTGTCCGAGGTGATGTCGCTGTTGCCGGTCATGGCGGCACCGAATGGCCCACGTCGGCTTTACGACGCGGTGCGCAAGGCGGCGAAGCCGGGACCGCTGGAGGACGACTTCTCCGCCCTGGCCCTGCAATTTTCTTGAAGGCAACGAAATGGCCGATCTGCCCATCCGCCTGACCTGCGCCGATTATGCGCGCGTGATGCCTCTCGCGATCGGCGATGTGAAGCCGGATGGCATCGCGCTGACAATGGTGCTCGGTCGCGAAGGGTCGTGGCCAATGCGCGCCGAGATGCTGCGCCGCGCCGCAGGCGACCCGACGGTGCATGGCGGCGAGTCCTCGATGGCCGGTCACCTGCGACGCATCGATCAGGGCGATCGCAGCCTGATCGCGCTGCCGGTGTTTCCTCTGCGCAACTTCACTGCGCGCGACCTGTATGTGCGCAAGGATGGCGCGGTGACAACGCCGGCGGATCTGCGCGGCAAGCATGTCGGGATGTACGACTGGGTCGCCAGCGGCTCGATCTGGTACCGGCACTTCCTGCGTTACGTCGGTGTGCCGCCTGAGGAGCTGCGATGGACCATTGGCGCGGTGGATGAGCCCAACATCACCAACCACGTCTATTCGCTGCCTGACGGGGTGCGTGCCGCGCCGGCGGGACGCACCCTGTCGGAGATGCTGGTAGCCGGCGAATTGAATGCCATTTACAGCCCGCCGAGGCCACGTCGGTATCACCCTTTGGATGGTCCGATCGTTCGCCTGTTTCCGGATATTCGCGCGACAGAGCGCCAGTACTTCCGTGCCACCCGCATGTTTCCGCCGCAGCACCTGATCGTGCTGCGACGCGACGTATGGGAACAGGACAAATGGATCGCACGCGCGCTGACCGATGCGTTCATCCAGAGCACGGAGACCTTTGGTAAGGCGCAGCGTTCCTTTCCGTACGTCTCGCCGTGGCTGGATGCGGAGCTGGAGGAAGTCGAGGCGCTGATGGGTCCTGACTTCCATGCGGATGGTTACGAGCGCAACCGTGACACCATCGAGGTGTTCGCCGGGGAGGCACACCGTTCCGGGATTGTCAGCCGGCGTATCGGCGCCGAGGAGTATTTCGCCGAGTATCTCGAAGCCTTCTAAGTTATAGTGCATTCTGTTGCGCAACACTGGAGCTGCCAAAGCATTAGGTGGGTATATGGTGGAATTCCTTGCTAGCGTAATCGGGGCCTTGGCCGCGGGGGCACTTGCGAAAGCCGGAGATGTTGGCGGCCGAGCTGTGATAGATGCCTATGATGCTTTGCGAGCCCTGATAGTTCGCAAGCTCGGCAAAGGAGGGGCCGTTCAAAGCCTGGAGGATGAGCCACGCTCCGAGGCGGCGCAGGCGACGCTCGCGGAGGCACTGACCAAAGCTGGTCTGGTGGCCGACCCCGAATTAGCACAGCATGCCGAGACGCTTCGCGCTGCCGTCGCCAGCGCCCCTGCGGGCGGAGGTGCCGATATCGAGGTCGGCGACACTAGCGGCAAGGTGAATGTGCTGGTGAACAATCTAGTCGCCAGCGGGCGAATCAAACTGGGCGACATACGAGCCGAAACCGGGGACGCGACCCTTACCAACCTCACGGCAGGAGCCAGCGCGTCAAAAAAAGCGTGAGCGGGAGCGAGGCGGGCAACACAGCGCAAATTACCGAAAGCCCGGGCGGTGGTGGTACGACCACCCAGATCGGCGATATTAGAGCCGGTCGCGATGTAAATATCGGAGCGTCGCCGGCTGAGCTCATACGATTGACCGAGGTATTCTCAAACCAGATTGGGGTCAGCACCGAAGCGCTCGCCAAAGCGGAAGCCCGGGCAGCCGATCTGGCCACCCAGCTTGGCTTTACCGCGGAGGCCGTCATTGGCTTCTTCCGGACCATTGGCGAACAGGAGGTGCCGCTTGAAAAGGTGCCGGCAAAGCTAGCCGAGATTGCCGCTCAGCATCGCGGCGGTCACCGAGAGACGAAGCCGTCGATTGCGGTGTTGCCGTTCCAGAACATGTCCGGCGACCCAAGCCAGGAGTATTTCGCCGACGGCATGGTCGACGAAATCACCACAGCGCTTTCGCGGTCCGCTGGATACATGTGGTATCCAGGAATTCCAGCTTCACCTACAAAGGTCAGGCGATCGACACAAGACAGGTCGGGCGCGAACTGGACGTGGGCTACGTACTCGAAGGTTCGGTCAGGAAGAGCGGCAATCGGGTCCGCATCACCGCGCGATTGATAGAAGCTGAGACCAACGCGAACTTGTGGGCCGACCATTTCGATGGATCACTAGAGGAGGTGTTTGACTTACAGGACAATGTGGCGGCGTCGGTGGCTGGAGTTATCGAACCGACCTTGCAGATTGCCGAGGTGCAGCGGACTTCGCGTCGCCCCACAACGGATCTAGCGGCCTACGACCTTTACCTGCGTGCGCTTGCGATGATGCTATCACCAGCACGCCAGATCGCTGAAATCGAGAACATCTTCGACAAGGCGTTGGAACGCGACCCTGATTTTGCACCAGCCCTCGCCTTGGCTGCGGCCTTTCACATGAATAGCGATACTATGGGCTTGTGCAAGGATCACGCAACCAACTGTCGTAAGGGTTTGGAGCGCGGACGACGTGCGCTAACTTTGGCAAATGATGACCCTACAATTCTCGTGAATTCTGCTTTCGCGCTCGGTTATTTCGGCGAGAACATCCACGCCATGATTGCCCTCGTCGAGCGCGCGCTCTCATTAAACCCGAGTTTCGCGCGCGGATGGCATGCCAGCGGCTGTCTACGGCTCTGGGCCGGCCAACCCGATATCGCGATAGAAAATATCAAAACCTCATTGCGGCTCAGTCCGCGCACTCGGGTAGGTTGGGGGTTGAACCTGATCGCCGCCGCTCATATGACTTGCCACCGCTTCAACGAGGCTCTTTCTGTAATTTTGATTTTAATCGAAGAGGATCCAAGCCCAATCGCATACCAGGCGCTGATAGCCTGTTATGCGCACTTAGCCCGGAATTCTCAAACTTGGTAGCTGCACTGGGGCTCTGAATCGGCGAAAGTTCTTCTGTGACAAAGGCTTTTGCTGAAGCAGAGGAGCTCCCCAGTGCCGACAGAGTGTAGCCCGACATTGTTCG
>JBKPOG010000169.1:0-6354 GCA_046732975.1 Pseudomonadota bacterium | reverse complement strand
GGGATAGACGACACCCAGATTGCGTACGGTGAGCAGCGGGCCAGTGCTCATCCCGAACGCGCGTCCGCCACACATCGCGCAGGCCGTCGCCCAACAGGTTGAAACCGAGGCTGACGAGGAAGATCGCCATGCCTGGGATGGTCGCGACCCACCACTGATCCAGCAGGTACTGCCGGCCGGAGGAGACCATGGCACCCCATTCCGGGGCGGGCGGCTGGGCGCCGAGACCAAGAAAACCGAGGCCGGCAGCCGTGAGAATGATGCCGGCCATATCGAGCGTCAGACGGATGATCACCGAAGGCAAGCTGAGCGGCATGATCTGGGTGAACAGGATCCGCAGGTGCGAGGCGCCCTGCAGCTCGGCTGCCTCGATGAACTCGGCGTTGCGCCGCGTCAGTGTCTCGGCGCGCGCGAGTCTCGCGTAGGGCGGCCAGGCGGTGAGCGAGATCGCGATGACCGCATTCTCGATGCCTGGTCCAAGCGCGGCGGCGAAGGCGAGTGCCAGCACCAGGCGCGGGAAGGCAAGGAAGATGTCGGTGATGCGCATCAGCACGGCGTCGATCCAGCCGCCGAAATATCCGGCCGGCAACCCGATGCCGAGACCGACCGGCACCACGATGACGCTGACCAGGGCAACGATGATCAAGGTAATGCGGCTGCCGAAGACGACGCGGGCATAGATGTCGCGGCCCAACTCGTCAGTGCCGAACGGGTGCTGCCACGACATATCCTGCAACCGGTCGGTAAGCGTCTGGGTGAAGGCGGCGGTCCGATTGGCCAACAGCGGTGCGAACATGGCCATCAGCACCAGAGCCAGCACGATGACCAGTCCAGTCATCGCGAGCCCGTTGCGGCACAGGCTGAGCCAGGCGCGATACCAGCGGCCGAGCCGGGCTTGGCGGCGGCTCGCCGGTGCGGGATTAAGCAGCCAGCCACGCCAGCCTGTCGGCGCGCCGTGGCGCAACCCCGCCGTGCTCATCCGCGGCCCCTCGCGCGCGGATCGACCAGCGGGTAGATGAAGTCGGAGAGCATATTCAAGAAGATATACACAACGCCGATCACCATCGTGCCGCCGAGTACCGCATTGAGATCGGCGTTGAACAAGGAGTTCTTCATGTAAAGGCCGAGTCCTGGCCAGGCGAACACCGTCTCGGTCAGCACCGCGCCCTCCAGCAGGCTGCCGAACGTCAGCGCGATGACGGTGACGAGTTGCACCCAGACATTGCCGAGTGCGTGGACCCAGACCACGCGGAACGGTGACAATCCCTTGGCCAGCGTTGCCAGCACGTACTCCTGCCTGAGCTGAGCGAGCATGAAACTGCGTGTCATGCGCGCGACATAGGCCAGCGAAAGATAGCCAAGGAGGGATGCCGGCAACACAAGGTGGCTGAGTGCGTTCCAGAACACCTCAGTTTCGCCGGCAATCAGGCTGTCGATGGTGATCAGGCCGGTGATGGGCGGCACGATGTCGTCGTAGGTCACGTCGAGGCGTCCTGGACCTTCGACCCAGCCAAGCTTGGCGTAGAATAGCAGCAGGCCGACCAGTCCGAGCCAGAAGACCGGCATCGAATAGCCGAGAAGCGAGCCGAAGCGGACAACCTGGTCCTGCCAGCGACCACGATGTGTGGCGGCGACCACGCCGAGTGGCACGCCGAACACCGTGCCCACCAGCAGCGCCAGAACAGCCAATTCCATGGTGGCTGGAAAGACGTGGGTCATGTCCTGCATCACCGGGTGCGCGGTGATCAGCGAGATGCCGAAGTCAGCGTGCAGCACCTTCATCAGATAGCGCCAGTACTGCACCGGTATCGGCAGGTTGACGCCGATCTCGTTGGCTACCCGCTCAAAGGTCGCATGCGACGCCTTGTCGCCCACGATCGCGAGCACCGGGTCGATCGGCACGATCCGGCCGATGAAGAAGGTGACGCAGGTCAGACCCAGAAAAGTGAGCGCTACCGACAGCAGCATATTGAGGGCGCGGCGAATGGGTCCGGTGATACGACGGACCCACTCGTTCGACGTAGCCTCAGCCGCGGTCACGGCGCTCACAGACGACAGGTCACGACTTGGCTATGGTCCGGAAGAAATACTCATCCTCGATGATGCCAGGCTTGTAGCCCTGCACATTCACCCGCGAGGCAACCTGGTTGGTCGGCTGGAACATGATGATGAATGGCCCATCGTCGGTCACCTGCTTCTGCAACTCCTCATACATCGCCTTGCGCTTCTCGGGGTTGGCCTCCTGCGCCGCCGTCTTCGTCTTGGCGGTGATATCAGGAATGTACCAGTGGTTGCGCCACGCCAGCGGGCGCGACTTGGCCTCGTCGGAGTCATCGTCATTATGCGCGAAGGTGTCGGCGTTGCTGTGCGGATCCAGATAGTCGGGTGTCCAACTCCACGCCACCATCTGGTGCTTGCGGGCGCGATAGAGGCCTGTCACCTGTTTCGTGTCCGCCGACACGACGTTCACCTTGATGCCGGCCAACCCCATGGTCTGCTGCACCGACTGGGCGATGTCGATCAGCGGCGACGTGTTCGGCGCGTCGAGCCGGAGCTCAAACCCATTGGGATAGCCCGCCTCCACCAGCAGGGCTTTCGCCTTGGCAACGTCGAGCTTGAACGGGTTGTAGGGAATACCGCCGAAGATGCCGAGTGGCAGGAAGCTTTGCTGCACGACGAAGCGTCCCCGGAGGAACGTGTTCACCATGCCGTCGTAGTCCACGAGGTATTTCAGCGCGAGCCTGACCTTCGGGTTCTTCAGTCTCTCGTCGGCAAGGTTCAGCGGCATGTACCAGGTGCCGCAATAGGGGAACGACTCGATCTTGATGTCCTTGTTGTCGGCCAGCGGCTTGAGCTGATCCGGCAGCAGGCTCAGCGCGATGTCGATGTCGCCCTTCTCCAGGAGCAGGCGCTGTGTACCGGGTTCGGGAACGTGCCGGACGATCACCCGCTTCATGTGCGGGGCGCCCAGATGATAACCCAAGTTGGCCTCCAGCGAGACCGATTCGTTGGCTTTCCAGGAGATCAGCTTGTAAGGCCCCGAGGAAGCGGAATGCGTCTTCAGCCAGGTGTTGCCGAGATCGCCGTTGGCCACGTTGGCCATGGCTACCTTCTTCTCGACGACCGAGGCGGCCACTGTGGCCATCAGATTCAGCACCATCGTAGGGGCGAAGGGCTCCGTGATGGTGAACGTCAAAGTGGACGGGTCGGGCGCGGTGATCAAAGACTTAACGTTGTTCTTGTCCCAGCCGAGTTGGGTGAACAGGAAGGCGGGGGTCTTGTCGAGCAAGACGACCCGCTGCAACGAGAAGGCCATGTCGTCGGCCGTCACCGTTGCGCCGCTCTCGAACTTCTGGTTCGGCCGCAGCTTGAACGTGTAGGTCTTGGCGTCGGGCGACACCGTCCAGCTCTCGGCGACACCGCCCACCAGCTTGGTCATGTCCTCAGCTTCGTATCGCACGAGACGATCGTAGATGCTGGAAAGGATGATCTGGGCCGCAATCTCATAGGCCTCGCCAGGATCCATGGTGATCAGGCCGTCAATCTGGCTCGCGAACACCACCGCGTCCTTCGGCGTGGCCGCCCACGCCGCGGGAATCTGTGCGGTCAGCGGCAGCACGGTCGCCGAAGCCATCAAAGTCCGTCTGTTCAACATGCCACGTCTCCCTGCCTCTTTTCCGTTGCCGCATGATGGGGTGAGGAAGGCAAGGCGTGTCAATCTGTCGCGCTCTCCGGGAGACGGGCGGCCGCGTACTATACCGGCCAGACACTTATCGGCGCCTCTCAATGTGTTTTGGCTGCCCGACCAATGATGAGGGACCAACTGGTGAGAACCAGTCGAAAGCAGCTCCTCCTCGCGGTGGCCGTAAGCTTGAGTCTGGGGACGAGCAGCGACCTCCAACGGCACTGAAGGGTCTACCGCCGGTTTCGTCGGAGCAAGAACTGGGCGGTGCTCAACACCCGCAACTGAGATCACCTTTGGGGCCAGTCTATGCCCGATTTGGCTCGGACTTGGACATAATCGACAACGAGATGTGTGTCCGCTCATTGTGTTTTGCTGTCACAGCAATGTCTGCGGAGTGGGTGGCGGGAGCGGACGACGTGGCGTCTCAGTGCGGAAGGGAGTCGACAGACTCCAGCTGAACATCGAATGATAAGAAGCGATCGAACATAGCGGTTTTCCGATAGAAGTGGCGCCGCGAGAAAGTGCCAGTGCCGTCCTTTTCCTCCCTATGCTCAAGGAGACCAAACCATTGGAGGGGCCGTAGAATTTGCGCCTCCACTGCATAGGAAGCAGTATCCCACTCCTGATCCAACACGCCGTTGATGGGGACCGTGCACAAGCGCGACAGGTGTGCTGGCAGCTGCCAATCGTTTGCAGAGACAGATAAACACCACAAGATAATGCCTGTATCCCGCTGTAGCCATCCGTGATGCAGACTTCGGCCCAAAACTCCTAAATCAAAATGCCAAAACGCCACATGGAACAGCAGAGCCTGCAGCGCCTGAACATTTGGTTCCTCGATCATACGTCTCCCGGCAGGCGAGGTCTTGAGATGTCCTTTGTGCTTTCGCAGGAGCGTTGCCGCCTGAGTGAGGTGCCGAACAAAATGGAGAGGTAGAAAATCTGGCTCGTTGACGACTCTGTTAAACTCGAAGGCGGTCGATCTTTCAAATTCCGGCCACCAAAAGCGCTTGCTCATCTCTGCCACAACTGCGCGAGAAAGGTTGCCTGTCGAAGTCAACTTCAATCCAACGCCGACTGACGCAGCAAGGAGAAGGATCAAAACATTCCGGGCGACGGCAGACTGTTCGATTTCGTCCTTCGTGAGGTCGGTTGCAAGTCGGATCGCCCCTGTCTTGGGTGACGGCGGGCCCTGCAACGCTGTAAAGCTGCCGTAACTCAGAAGGGTCCAGGCGGGTTCGAGCCCGCCGAGCCAGCGCTTGACGGATTCATTCTGCAGCATACCGGGAGCTACCACCGCATGTGCTCCAGGTCACTCGACGCGCGGTTCCCAGCAACTGGAGTGACCAACCATTCTTTCAGCTTTGACCAGCGTCTCCGTCCCGAAACATTATGCACCGCGATGGCAATCGCTTTCTTCTGCCCTACCAACACAACCAACCGCTTCCCGCGGGTGATCCCGGTGTAGAGTAGATTGCGCTGCAACATCGCGTAGTGCTGGGTCAGGATAGGAATAACGACCGCTGGATATTCAGAGCCTTGGCTCTTATGGATCGTCGCCGCATAAGCGGGCACGATCGCGTCGAGCTCGCCGAAGCCATACGCGACGGCACCGCCATCAAAGCGGACGGTTAGCTCGCCGGCCTCAGGATCAACATCATCAATGTAGCCGATATCGCCGTTGTAAACCTCTTTCTCGTAGTCATTCTCGATCTGCATGACTTTATCGCCCGGTGCGAAGGTCCAGCCGAAGCGCTCGACCTTGCACTCGCCAGCAGGATTTAGAACCCTCTGCAACTCGATGTTGAGCGAACGGGCCCCCACACCGCCACGGTTCATCGGACACAGCACCTGAATGTCTCGGATCGAATCAAGGCTGAAGCGCTGGGGAATACGCGTCTTCACCAACTCGATGATTCGGTCCACAGCGATTTCAGGACTGTCTGCCTGGACGAAGTAGAAGTCGCTATCGCCTTCGGGCTTGGAGAGGTCAGGTAAGGAGCCTCGGTTTATCCGGTGGGCGTTGGTGATGATCCGACTCTGCGCCGCTTGGCGGAAGACCTCGGTTAGCCGCACAACTGGCACTGCACCAGAAGCGATCACGTCGGCCAGAATCTGCCCTGGACCGACGGACGGGAGCTGGTCGATGTCACCGACGATCAGCAAGGCGGCATGTTCGGGAACTGCCTTCACCAAGCTCTGCATGAGCAGAACATCGACCATAGACGCCTCGTCGATGATCAGCAGATCGCATACGAGCGGATGGTCGCTGCCTCGTCTGAACCCGCCGGTCGTCGGGTCCACCTCGAGGAGCCGGTGTACGGTCTTGGCTTCGAATCCAGTCGCTTCCGTCATCCGCTTGGCAGCTCTGCCGGTCGGCGCGCACAGCAGCAGTTGCACGCCCTTGGTTACCAGGATCCGCAAAATGGCGTTGACGATGGTCGTCTTGCCGACCCCGGGGCCGCCGGTGATGACCAGGACCTTCGATCTCAGGGCTAATCGGATTGCCGCTATCTGACTTTCGGCGAGCGTCATACCGATCTTCCGCTCGATCCAGGGCAGCGCCTTTGCTGGATCGATGTGAGCCCACGCCAACGGGCCATCCGCCAGGCGAGCGAGGCGCTCGGCAATCACCCGCTCCGCCCTATACAGGCCACCCAGGAACGCGC
>JBKPOG010000168.1:0-51259 GCA_046732975.1 Pseudomonadota bacterium | reverse complement strand
TGGCCTTGAGGCCCTGGTTGCCGAGCTCCTTGTAGAACGGAACGTTGGCGTCGCCGTTGATGGTCGAGACCACCGCCGTCTTCTTACCGGCCGAGCCGAACTTCTTGATCGAGGCGACGATGTTCTGCCAATCCGAATGACCGAACGGCGTGTAGTTGAGGCACGCCCTTCAGCTTCAGGTAAGCCTCCAGGATCTGGTTGGTCGTGCGCGGATAGACGTAATCGGTGCCGGCGAGCACCCAACGCTTCGCCTTCACCTCGTTCATCAGGTAGTCGACCGCCGGGATCGCCTGCTGATTAGGAGCAGCGCCGGTGTAGAACACGTTGCGGCTGCATTCCTGACCTTCGTACTGCACCGGATAGAACAGGATGCCGTCGAGTTCCTCGAACACCGGCAGCACGGATTTGCGCGACACCGAGGTCCAGCAGCCGAACACCGCCGCGCACTTGTCCACCGACAGCAGGCCGCGCGCCTTCTCGGCGAACAGCGGCCAGTTGGACGCTGGATCCACCACCACGGCTTCCAGCTTGCGGCCGAGCACGCCGCCCTTGGCATTCTGCTGCTCGATCAGCATCAACATGACATCTTTCAGCGTGGTCTCGCTGATCGCCATGGTGCCGGAAAGCGAATGCAGGATGCCGACCTTGATCGGGCCTTCCTGTGCCGCGGCCGACGTGAGGGCCGCGCTCACACTCCCCACTGCCGCGATCGTGGCGGCGCCGGCAGCGAGCCCGCCGAACTGACGCCGGGTCAGCATGGGCGTCGATGAAGCCATAGTCCTGTCCCCCATGTGGTTCTTCTCGGACGAAGGGAAGTGCAACGGCCGTGCCACACCTCCGATACGCCTGATCAGGCCACGGCCCGCAGGAAATGCGGTTTAATCAGGCAACAATTCCCCTTATGATCAAAAATTAGGCGCACTTGCCCAACGCCCCGGTCTGAGGTCGGATTGCGGCGATACTCACCGGGAGTTGCGTCCATGATCCACGTCGTCGCCGTCATCACTGCCAAGCCGGGCATGCGGGAAGCGATCCTCAAGGAGTTCCGGGCCAATGTGCCGGCGGTGCATGCCGAGAACGGTTGCATCGAGTACGGCCCGGCAGTCGACGCCGAAGGCTCGCCGGCGAAATACGGCGACGACACGTTCCTGGTGATCGAGAAGTGGGAGAGCCCCGAGGCGTTGAAGGCGCATGCGGCATCGCCGCACATGGCCGCCTACGGGGCAAAGACTCGCGAGATGGTGGCCAGCCGCGTCATCCACGTCCTGTCGCCGGCATAGCGCGGAATCGTCGCAAAGCGCGCTGCATCAGCTCTAGTCTAGCGTTCAGTCCCAGGCAGCGAGGATTTCCTCGCTGCCGGCCACCTCGATCTGCTGGCTGAACCTCTGACCGTACAGCGCCAGCAGCGCGTCGTGCGCCTCGTCTGAGACACTGCACAGCGCATCTGCCGCTACAACGACGCGGTAGCCGCGATCCACTGCATCGAGCACGGCAGCGAGAACGCAGACATCGGTTTCGCTTCCGGTGATCACCAGCGTGTCGATGCCTCGCTCGCGCAGCAGACCGGGCAATGTCTGCTCTGTGAACGGCGAATAGTGCGATTTATCGACCACAGTCGCCGGCGGCACCAGCGCGCGCAAGGGCGGCACAAGGTCGATCATGGCGGGGTCGATCCGTTCGCCGGTCATGTGGCGCCAGCGCTGGTAATAGCGCTGCCAGGTGCCCTTCATCTGTTCCGGATTGTCCGGCGGCACGAAGCGGGTGAAGACGGTGCGCTCTATTTTGCCCTGCGCAAGCCGCTGCACGAACGGCAGCACGCGTTGCATCCACGGCACATGCCAATCAGTCCTTTCGGCGAACATGGTCTGCATGTCGATGCAGAGATGCGCGGCAGTTTCGCCCAGTCGACCAAATCGGATGCTCATGCACGCTGCAACGCGAATCGGAACCCTTGAGTTTTCCACAGAAGATCATGAAATATCCACAGATCTTTCTTCTTACAGCGTAATTTGCCGCGGTTCTGGTTGACCTCTACGGCACGCGCTTGTTACCCCAAACGGGTGGCAACAGCCGATTCGCGTCCGTTCATCCGCGTCCGAGGCCGCTCCTTCATGGCGCTCGTCCTTGCGCCCGAGCCGCCCGTGGAAGACTGGCTCGATGCGCTTGATACGCAGATCAAGCGCTCGCCCTCGTTCTTTGATGGCCGACCCGTTGTGCTGGATCTGGGCGCACTTCCGATCGAGCTGCCCAACGTCGCCGGTCTGCTGCACACGCTGCATGACCGCGGCATCCGCATCATCGGCACCGAAGGCGCGCATCCATCGTGGCAAGGATTGGAGCCCTGGGCGCCGCTGCACGCCAACACCACGCGCCCGGCCCGGCCGATCGATGTGCCGGATGAACCACGCCAGATCAGCCCGAACGACCTCACATCCCTAGTGATTGATCAGCCGGTGCGTTCCGGCCAGTCGGTGGTATTCGAAAAGGGCGATGTCAGCGTCATTGGTTCGGTGGCATCCGGTGCGGAAGTGATCGCCGGCGGTTCGATTCATGTCTACGGCACGCTGCGCGGTCGCGCGATCGCTGGCCTGACCGGCAACCACCATGCCCGCATATTCTGTCGCAGGATGGAGGCGGAGCTGCTGGCAATCGACGGCGTCTACCAGACTGCCGATGACATGAACGCCGCGCTGCGCGGCAAGCCTGCGCAGGCCTGGCTGGCCGGCGAGGCAATGATGTTGGCAACGCTCGACTGAGGGGAGAAGAAGATGGCCACGGTTGTCGTCGTGACATCAGGAAAGGGCGGCGTCGGCAAGACGACATCCACCGCCGCACTTGGCGCCGCTCTGGCGAAACAGGACCAGAACGTTGTCGTCGTCGACTTCGACGTGGGCCTGCGCAACCTCGACCTGGTGATGGGCGCCGAACGCCGCGTGGTATTCGACCTGATCAACGTGGTGCAGGGCGATGCCAAGCTGCCGCAGGCGCTGATCCGCGACAAGCGCATCGACACCCTGTCGCTCCTGCCGGCTTCGCAGACTCGCGACAAGGACGCGCTGACCGCGGAAGGCGTCACCCGCGTGATCGACGAGCTTAGGGAAAGATTCGACTGGATCATCTGCGACAGCCCCGCCGGGATCGAACGCGGCGCCACGCTGGCAATGCGCCATGCCGATACCGCCGTCGTCGTGACCAACCCGGAAGTGTCGTCCGTGCGCGATTCGGATCGCATCATCGGCATGCTCGATGCAAAGACCGCACGCGCCGAGAAAGGCGAACGGATCGAAAAGCACCTGCTGCTGACACGCTACGATGGCGCGCGCGCATCGCGCGGCGAGATGCTGAAGACCGAGGACGTGCTGGAAATCCTGTCCATCCCGCTGCTCGGCATCATCCCCGAAAGCGAGGAGGTGCTGCGGGCCTCCAATCTCGGCGCGCCGGTGACCATCGGTACCCCGAACAGCCCGGCGGCCAAGGCCTATTTCGACGCGGCGCGACGATTGCGCGGCGAGACACTGGTGGTGAAAGTCCCAGCGCAGCGGCGCGGCTTCGTGGCGCGACTGTTTGGCCGGAGGGCCGTTGCATGAATCTGATCAGCATGTTCCGCCGGCGCGATTCGGCGCCCGTCGCGCGCGAGCGGCTACAGGTGCTGCTGGCGCATGAGCGTGCCTTCATCGGCAAGTCGGATCTGCTCGCCGTGCTGCAGGAGGAGATCATCGCGGTGATCGCCAGGCACGTTACGATCGAGCGCGAGAGGGTACAGATCAAGCTCGATCGCGGCGATCCGATCTCCACGCTGGAGATCGACGTGGAGGTGCCAAGTGCCGCGGCCGCCGCGGCGCTGCGCGACGAACGCCCGGCGATGGCGGCGGGTTAGAGCGCCTTCACCAGGGGGACGCTGTCCCCCTGCACCCCCTGCCAAAGGCACAGCCTTTGGAATCCAATCCTGTCGGGCGGCAGATACCAGCTGGCCACGACCCCAGGCCCCCGGCTTCAAGGTCATAGCGGCTCCATGGGCCACATCTAAAGCCGCGTTGCTTCCCTACCTCGCGTTTCGGCGGGGGATATTCCGACCCATGGGAACGCTTATATGCTCCTCCCCATCTCACCAGTAGCTATCTGCGCCGGGCCGCTGACTAGGAGGCAGAATGAGCGACCTCTACGACACTGACATCGTCGCCTGGGCTGAGCGGCAGGCCAAGGCGCTACGCCGCCGCGCTGACAACGAAATCGATTGGGATAACGTCGCCGAGGAGATCGAGGACTTGGCCGCATCCCGGAAGCGAGAAGTCCGCACGTGGCTTCGCCGTATCTGCGAGCATCTCCTGAAATGGGAGCATCACCAGCGCACCCAGCCCGATGACAATTATCCGATCCCTGGTCGCTGGATGAGTTGACCGAATTCCGCCTGCAATTGACAGAGCTACTGGAGGAGAGCCCGTCACTCCGACGAGGGGCTGATGAGGCATTGCCGCGACAGTTCGCTCAGGCCCGTCAGAGCCTCGAGCGCAAGATGGGCGCATCCCTAGTATTGCGCGATGATAATGGCCTTTGGTCGTTGGATCAGGTCCTGTCGCTCGACTTCATGCCCGACGGCCCTGACTACCTCCCGGCCGCCGCGGGCCTGCCCCAAGCATGACCCGGGGGCAGAGCCCCTTGGCCTTCTCGCAACATTCAGCGACTCTGGTCCGGCGACAAAGTCGATGAGGTCATTCAAATCCCCAAGAACAACTGACCGTCTTCGCGCTGCTCGACGCACGGAACCGGTCCTTGTCAGAAACAGGTGCCGGTGCGACGATCGGCCTATGGGAAGGCGTGCTTGCACTGGCAGGGCGATCGCCTGATGGCGTTGGGGAGTGCGCAAAGGTACGCAGCTGCGTCCCTGCTGGCGATACTGCTATTGCCGATGACCGGCCTCCAAGGCGTCAAAGCATCTCGCGCCGATGGCGAATGGATGATCAAGGATGTCGTTCTCACCATCTTTGAGTGCGAGCATCTTGTCTGCGGGAAGATTGCCTGGCTCAAGGACCCGGCTCGACGTCCATTCCAATGCGGCAAAACGATAGTATGGGGACTTGCGGGCCGGGGCCCGAACGAATGGACGGGTGGGTCAATTCTCGATCCTGATGACGGTACAACGTATCAGCTGTCGGCAAGACTGCAGACGGACGACACACTCGATGCGCGGATTTTCAAAGGTGTGCCCCTGTTAGGGAAAACCGAAGTTCTCAGGCGGATTGACCTGCGGCCGCTGAAGGATCGCTGCTAACGAGACTTATACATCTGATCCTGATCGGCGGCACATCGATAACATGGATAGCAAACGCATGTCGTCTCGTTTGGTGAGCCGAGCGCCGAATTTCCCGGGCATCTCAATGCGGCACGGGAATACCCACGCGTATCAGCCTTGAGTAATCAGGATCGCCATCAGCCTCCTTCGCTTTGTCGTGGATTCGTGCGAGTGCCCGAAGTTGTTCGAACGGGATGCTCGTATCGGTGGCGCCGATATCATAGGCGTAGTTGGGCAGATAGCCAGACAGCAGAATGCGATAGTCGAGCGGCAGTCCGGGACGCAGCGTGTGAACCATTCCAAATACCAGCGTCGTGCAGTTGCCAGTGGCGGTGTTATACCAACGTGGCTGGCGCGAAAGATCGTTCACGTCGTCCAAGTACTCCTGTAGCAACCGCCGCGCATACTCTGGTGGCATTCGCAGGCGGTAAATCCGCACGTCCTCGCCGCGCACATTGCTGCGCACCCGCACGATGTCGCGCTCGTCCGCGGCGATTATGACCAGTTCATACTGCTTAAAGAACCCCGCGATCGTTGAGTATTCCTCGCCGCGTTCCTTGCGCGTCTCAATGGAAAAATCCAAGCGCCGGCCATCAGCGAAGCCGAAGCTAACGATGAGGTGTGCGATCGCCTCTCCGCTCCAGTAAGACAAAATGAGGTCGACGCCTCGAAGCTGCGACAGATCGTAGCTCCGCTGCTCCCAACGCTGCTCGAAATCTTGCTCACTGCGCCAATTGAAGTTGCGCACGTTATCGACGATTAGGCGATCGTTATCGATGGTCGCGGTGACGTTGCGGGCAACGTCCGGCTGCCAGTCGCGGTCGTTAGATGGGCGGATCGTCGACCACCATGCAAATACCAGCGCAATCACCGCGGCATAGACAGTGAAAGCAAGCCACCGTCGTGATGTCACGAGACTCGCCACCGCCGCCAAAGCCAGAACCGCAATCGTCGCGGCGAGTGCGCCGCGGACCAGCTCACCGCCGGTGCAGCGGAACCACACGGCGAGCGCGCACCACGCTCCGATCAGCAGAACAGTGACCGCGAGCAGAGCAAAGCCGATCCAACGCGCTATCCGCAGCAAGACCGTTATGCGCTGAATCAATGCTGCAGGTCCGTAACCTGGTTGACTGGAACCCCGTTCCTCTGCGCCCGTCGCGGTACCCTGCCAGGCGCAACCGCGGCGACCCGCATTGGCGCCGGCGCCTCGCACTCTTGCGGGCACGCTTTGGCGACGCGCTCGAGCAGAATGCGGCGCACCTCGCGGACGGTCAGCGGGTTTGATTGAGTCGAGTGCTCGGAGTGTTCGATCACGAGCTCAGAGGCCACCCCGTCGATGTGCGCGCTCTTGTACTCCACCACGCCGTCGTCACGGTCCATCAGCGGTCCGTCCTGCAGCGTCGGGATAATGGAGTGGGCGTCGATGCCGGGAGCGACCGGTATGTTGCGCAACGCCTCGATCGCTGGGTTACCTGGGGACATGCCGGCAATGCTGTTGAAGGTGCGGCGGTCCTTTTGCAGCTTCAAAGCCTCGCCGGCATTGGTCAGGATATCGGCACTGGCGGCGGCAATGGTCACCGGCAGCGTCACCAGCCGCCTGAACAGGTTGACGACGGTCAGACTGGCCTGATAGCTGCCGCCGTGCGGGGTGGCGATGAAGATCACCGTCTTTACGAACGGCAGCGGGTGGACGAACAGCGACTCATTCAGCAGCGCCTTCGTCTCCGGCTTCAGGTTCAGCGCATCGACAGGCTTGTCGCTGATTGCGTCCCACAGCTTCGTCCCGGACTCGATGGAGATCAGCTTGGTCAGCAGTCCGCCTTGACTGTGGCCGATCACCACCATCCTTCCGAGTGCCGGGTCGGCCTGAACGCCGCCGAGCGAGTGGACGGCGTCCTCGAGCGAGTGACGCAGCACATTCGCCGAGATCGGGATCGGGTTGCCGGTGTTGTAGGTGAAGAACCAGAACTCGTAGTGGTCGCGGATTTCCCTGTCTTCCAGCAGGTCGTTGACCATGTCGGCCCAGCGGAACGGGCTGGAGGCGGTGCCGTGGACCAGCACCACCGGGACGCGGCCGCGCCGGTGTGGTTCCAGCGCGAACAGTTGGTCCTTTGCGGTGGAGTCGTTCGGATTGGCCAGCACGTTGTTGAGCAGACCGGATAGTTCCCTCGTCCATCCCTTTCCCTCCACGGCGAACAGTGCGCGCACCGCAGTTTGGTCGTATTCCAGCGGCACCTCTTGCCCGCCGATGCGAATGCTGTCCGTGTCATAGATCGAGTAGAGCGTAAGGCGGCCAGTCAGCGTTGAGCCGGTGAGTTGCCGCCTCGGGTCGTCCAGCTGCAGCACGGCGGAGGTCGGTACGCGCAGGTTTGGCGGCAACACAAGACCCACGTCCCGCTGCGGTGCCGGCGTCAGACCTGCGGCGAGCGGAGCGCCGATGCCGTCACTTCGGTAGTCGTTCTTGAAGCCCTCTACCTCGAGATTCATCGTCGGTACGAATGAGGTCAGGCTGCGGCCGGCGAAGTTCAGGCTGGCCTGGTCGATGGTCACGTCCAGGCTGCCGAACGGCAGCTCGTAGCGGCCGCTTTGCAGGTTTGCGACGCCCTCGGCGCCCGCGCCGCTGAGCACCTGCGTCAGCGCGAGGTTATAAAAGCTTGTCGCGTGCTGGAACTGCATGGTGTACGGGCTCGGCGTGTCGGCTTTCCCGCTGGGGAACAGGACTGCGTACGCATAGAGCGCCGAGGCCAGCAGCAGCGTTTTCGATTTCGTACGCTTGCCCTCGAAGTAGCTCATTTCCGCCAGCGCGTAGAGGTCAGGCCAGTGCATGCCGGCGGCAATGGCCTGGCCGCGCAGCGTGGCAATAGCGGCGTCTGGTTGGGTGTCGAAAATGTCGAGCAACGCGGCGCGGCGCAGGACAGTGCGAGTTGTTTCACTGAGCTGGTTGCTGGAGAGCGCGGTGCGGTTCAGGTCATCGTAGGCGGTGTGGAGGTCCACGCGCTCGACCTTCACGGGCGCGGTGCAGGCAGCCAGCGCAATGGAGAACAAAAGGCCGGCCACGAAACCGGCTTGGCGGAGGAGAGGCCAGCGAGTCATTGGTTGAGTAGCCGCGGCGGAGGATGCGCGATCCGTTTGGTAATTGACGGATAGAACATGCTGGTCATCGCCTCGCTATACATCACGAGCGAACCGTAAGGACTCATGAATAGGGGCGATGCAAGGTGTTCTTCGCGATGGCTATTCTCTCTCACGCACGTTCGCGGCGCTCACCGAATGTTTTATCGCCCGCTGGCGCTTGGGATCAACAGAGGTGGCGGGTCCCATCAATACCGACTCAGCATTATTGCGGCGCAACGCCGCGATCTGGCTTTTATTACTGATCCATAACTGCGCAACCTTGTCCTGCAATTCGCATATGATCTTCATGCCGAGAATCAAAATAACGGTAGTGTCTCAGTTTGAAATGATCCTACTTGACAGCGCTCGCACTGCAAAGCGGCTGGTTCTACATTGGCGGCATGACGAAAGCTCCCAAACGTCCCCGCGACCCCAACCAGCTCGCCAGACGCATAGTGGACTTGGCGACGGGGGAGCAAACCGAACAAAAGCCAGACCTGTCTCCAGCGCAGGAGTTTGCAAGATCGGGGGGCAAGATTGGGGGCGTAGCTCGGGCCAGATCGCAGAACGCATTCGGCCGCGAGATCGATTATGCCCAACTGGTAAAGCAATACGGCGCTGCACCCGAACCTGCTGGCCGATATAGTCCCGCACAATGCATCGGGACGAAGAAGCGTCGCTGGATCGGAGCGCCCGATCCTGACGAAATCAGCACGTCATACGTCGAGCGGCAGAACCTGACGATGCGAATGCATATGCGCCGGTTGACTCGGCTGACCAATGCCTTCAGCAAGAAGGCAGAGAACCACGCGTATGCAGTGGCTCTGCATTTCATGGCCTACAACTTCTGTCGTATCCACAAAACGCCTCGGTGCAGCCCAGCAATGGCTTCGGCGTGGCGGATAGTTGTGGGATGTGGTGGACCTGGTGCGGATGATTGAAGAGTGGGAAGCTCGGCGCGTCGGGGAAAGCTAACTAAGGGCCGCATTACTAACTTCAGTCATCTATGGCTTCTAATTCCAGAAGCGCCTTTCGGGCCTGATTTACGACGTCTTCCGGTAGCTCGTCAGCAAAGTCTATCGCGATCTGTTCGTAAGAACAGTCTAGCCGACCGTGGTCCTTAAGGTTTCTAAGACCGTCGGTCTTCTTGCCCGATCGAATGGTCTTAATGAGCGCGCCCTTCGGACCGAAATTCTTAATGTCACGCTCAGTGTAGCCAGCAGCTTGATTGCGGCCATGTTTGTGTTTGAGCAATTCCCGGTATATGCGAAGCGACTCCATAATCCTCCCGTCGAGCGTGTTCTGGCCCTGCACTCTCTTCAGGGCCATGGCCAATTCTACCTCCCGAAGGCATTGCCTTGCTGACTCGGCGATTTCGATACTTCCCAACTGGACGTTGTGGGCGGCACATTGCCTCAACCATCCAGTATCCGATTACTGCGCTATAGCCCTGAGGACACCGTCACCGTTGGCTGCCATGTTGGCAAGTATAGTCGGGTTGCTCTAAGCGCCGCCATCTTCGGGATTTATTCCCAAAAACTAAGACAACCGTTCATGTGAAAATATTCCTTGACACAGAACTCTGTCCTATGCTCCTCTTCCCCCAATGTCCGCCGCGGCGACACACCCCGCACCAACGCCCAGCCGCACCGGAGGCCTGCTCGCCCTCGTCCGCAAGCTGATCGACTACGGCCGCGAACTCGCCGCCACGCTCCGCGAACACGGCCTGGGTCCGCAGCCCGCCGTCACCGCCCGCCCCTTCGGCACTACCGACCTCACCCTGATCCTTGCCCGCATCGCCCGCGGTCTGCTGCGGGCAGACGCCCTCGAGGCACGCCTGCTCCGCGACGCCCCGCGTCTCGACGCACCGCGGCAGCCCCGCCCGCGCCAATCTCCCCCCACAAGAACGAAACCGCACGCAACGCGCCAACGTCCCTCCACCCCGGGCCCCGATGACGACGCCGCACTTCTCGCCAGCCCGCCCACCCCGGAACAAATTGACGTCGAAATCTGCCGCCGGCCGATCGGCGCCGTGCTCGCTGATATCTGCCGCGACCTTGGCATCCTGCCCAGTCATCCGCTGTGGCGCGAACTGCACCTCACGATCATCCGCGAGCGTGGCAACGTGGCCCGCCTGGCGATGGACACCATCCACCGGGTGCTCCGCCTCGCACGCGAGCGATGGTCGGCCAGCTTGGAGCCGGCCGAGCCCGCGTCGTCTCTCGCTCCAGACTGCACCGGGCCGCCTTGACCCCGCTTATGATGACCGCAGCGTAATCGGAACGACCTTCAGGCTGCCAACAATGCCACCGGGAAACGTGCGAGCACCTTCTCGACCGGCATACTCCGACTGATCGGCACAACCGCGTCGCTGATGCGGTCTCGCATCGAGCCGACAACCAGCCCATCCGGTATATGCAGTGCAGTTCCCTGCCATGACGAGGTGCATGTCAGATCGTGGTTTGACATCGCGGACAGCCGTGGCACCACCACGATGCAATGCGCGCGACCGTGCGAGCGCGCGAACGCGACGACATGTTGGGACGAAGGTCCGGAAACAGCGAGCGGGAGATAGCTGCCACGTGCGAACAGCTTCGGTTGCTCGCGCCGAAATGCCAAAGCGCGATGGATCACCGCCTGCTTGACCCTGCCATCCCGCCAGGTCGCTGCAAGTTCGACCGGCGATTGGTCCGCATCCAGCGCCGCAACCCTCGACGGGAAGTCGACCGTGCGGCGATTGTCCGGATCGACCAGCGACAGGTCCCAGAACTCGGCACCCTGGTAGAAATCCGGCACACCGGGCACCGTCAGCTTCAGCAGCGTCTGCGTCAGCCCGTTCACCGCACCGGCCGGACCGATGCGGTCGGCAAATGCCCGCGCCTCCCCGACGAACGCGGCATCCGACATGATCGTGTAAAGGAACGATCGCGCCGCGTCCTCGTATTCCAGGTTCGGCGCCGTCCAGTCCGTCGCGAGCTTCGCCTCCCGCAACGCCTTGAGCTGCCAGCCCGCCAGACGCTCGGCATAGGCCCCAAGATCGCCTTCGAATGGCCAGGCACCGATGATCATCTGATACAGCATCGCCTCGTCGCCCGGCGACGGCATCGGGCCTTCGCGGCGATGCGACGCGTTCATCGCGAACCAGCGCCGTACCGCCTGCTCCCATTCATCTGGAATTTCGCTCAGCACCGCAAGCCGCGCCCGCACATCCTCGCCGCGCTTATGGTCGTGCGTTGCACTTGCCAGCATTGCGTCGGGGAAGTGCCGGAGACGTTCCAGACAGCCCGCATGAAACTCCGCAGGCGTTTCGCTGAAGCGACTCACATCAGCGCCAACCTCGTTGCGCGACAGCAGAACGCCATAGCGGTAATAGGCGGTATCTTCCACCGCCTTGGCCGCGAGCGGCGCACTCAGCTGCTGGAAGCGAACCGCTGGTTCTGGCAAGGAGTCCACGCCCAGCCAGCGTTCCAACCTCGCCAGCGTGCCGCGGTCGGCAGGCACAACATCGTCCATCGCTCCTGCGACCGCCGCGATAAGCGGATCCGAGCGCTGCCCGCAGCCGTAGCTGCGATACACCGGGAAATGCGCCAGCAGCGCGACCAGGGCACGGCGAATGGAGGCCCGCGTGACGTCGCGTGTCGCCACATCCGCCAGCGCGAGACTATGCAGTGCCGCAACTGCTGCTTCGAGCTGCGCGGCGAACGAGCGCGTCAGCACATCGCGTCGCGCCCGCGTCTCCTCAACCGTGAAGTCAGCCGGCCGGCCGCTGATCTCGCTCCAGAACCGGCGCAACGGCCCCTCGCCAGAACTCGCGTGCAGCAGCGCGCTGACCTCATCCATGAAGTCGTAGCCGCTGCTGCCGTCGACTTTCCAATCGTCCGGCAGGTGCTCTCCGGCACCCAGGATCTTCTCCACCACCAGCCAAGGCCGCCGTTCCGGTGCCAGTCCCTGCATCCGTTCCCGCAGCATGCGGCAATACCCGGGTGGGTCGGCGAGGCCATCGACGTGGTCAACCCGCACGCCGTCAATCAACCTTTCCTCGTACAACCGGAACAGCGTGGTGTGCGTCGCCTCAAATACTGCAGCATCCTCGATGCGCAGCCCCGCCAGGCCGTTGATGTCGAAGAAACGCCGCCAGTTGATCGCATCACCCGCGGTGCGCCACCATGCGAGCCGATAGTGCTGTCGCTCGAGCAGTTCATGCAGGCGAACCCTGCCCGCTTCGGACCGCGGATCAAATGCATTCGGCGGTGCCGTGGCGATTGCGGCGTGATCCTCCGGGCGGATAGGAAACCTGTTATCGTAGTACGCTATCAGCGGTTCGACATCGTCATGCACCAATGTCAACGAGCCGCTTCGCAACGTCTCGCCATATGGCTCCCCAAGAAATGGTGCCAAAACCTTGCCACGCAGTTCCGGTTCGGCGCACTCCCAGTCGATGTCGAAGAAACCGGCGTAGCGGCTGTCGCGCCCATGCCGTAGTACATCCGCCCACCACGGGTTTTCCATCCCGCCGGCCGCCATATGATTCGGCACGATGTCGACAATCAGTCCAAGGCTGGCGGAATGCAGCGCATCGACCAGTTGCCGCAGCCCCTCCTCACCGCCGAGTTCCGGATTGACATGCGTCGGGTCGGTCACGTCGTAGCCGTGCATCGAACCCGGCCTCGCGGCGAGGATCGGTGATGAGTACAGGTGGCTGACCCCCAGCTCGGCCAGGTAGGGCACCAGCTTCGTTGCATCCGCAAAGGTGAAATCGCGATGCAATTGTAAACGCATCGTCGCGCGCAGCGGGGTCATAGCCGTGGTCGCTCTGATGCCAACTCCTCGACGCGCCGCGCGACGTCGGGTTGATCGAGCAGCAAGTCGGCACGCGGCGCCAGACGTCGTCGCCAGTTGGGATGTTCGTCGACCGTGCCAGGGAGATTTGGCTGCTCTTCAAGGCCAAGCAGATCCTCGATCGGCGGCAGGCACAATGGGGACGGGCTGGCGGCAACGAAGCGCAGGGCTGCATCGACCACCGGCTGGGTTTCCTGCGCAGGCGGCGCATTGCCTTCGGCGAAACCGACGGTGACGAATGCTCGCCACAAGGCATTGCGGTCACTACTGCGTTGTTCGCGGAGATCCTTTTCGCTTTGTCCAGCGCCAAGCCGACCGCACGCCGCGCGAGTTGCTATGTCGGTCCCATGCCACCAGCCGGCCACGGTTGGCAGGTCATGGGTGCAGGTCATCGCCACTGCGGCGTGGTTCCAGTTGCGCGGCGACGCAAAGCCCTGCCCGTTCCGCTCGAACCATAGCACTCGCATGCCATGCAGGCCCGCCGTCTCCAACGTGGCCTGAAATCCGTCCGGCACGGTGCCAAGATCTTCCCCGACCACGATTGCCCGATGGCGCTGCGACTCAAGTGCAAGCAGCCGCAGCATGTCGGTCAGCGGATACGCCAGATACGCGCCCTCGGCCGGATCCGCGCCTTCCGGTATCAACCACAACCGCGTCAGTCCCATGGCGTGGTCGATGCGAATGCCGCCCATGTTGCGCAAAACTGCGCGCACTGTCGCAATGAACGGTGCGAACCCTCCATCCACCAACGCTCGCGGAGAAAAGCCGGTCAGGCCCCAATCCTGCCCCCGCGGGTTGAGCAGGTCGGGCGGAGCACCGATCGACATGCCTCCGAGGATTTCGCCCTGTCTGCTCCACGCGTGACTGCCAGCGGGATCCATGCCCACGGCGAGATCACCAATAAGTCCAATCCGCATTCCTGATTGAATGGCACGGCGCTGCGCGGCGCGCAGCGAACGGTCGGCGAGCCATTGCAAGAAGCAATGAAACATTACCTCCTGCTGGTTCGAGGCGGTGAAAACCGCGACCGCGGCACTGCCCGGATCGCGCATATCGCTTGACCACCGTCGCCAGTCGCCAGCGCCCGCAGCGCTCTGGGCGGCATGCAGGGTCTCGAACACCGCATGCTGCAGCAAAAGGCTGCCCCCCTCGGCGCGGAAGCCGGCAAAATCCAGGTGAAGTTGGCAGTCATCGTCCACTCTTTCTAGGAACGATTCGAATAGCGCCCGAAGCAACTGCAGCTTGGCTTTGGCGGCAATCGGCCAGTCAATTAGCGGCGCTGCTTCAAGAGTTTGAAGTACCCTGTCAATCTCTGCAGTTTGCAACGCACCCTCCACCCGCTCACGGCCAAAGACCAGTTCGGCCGAAGCATGCAGCGGGTTGAGGAACAGCCGGCTGGACGGAGAATACGGTCCGAACCGCGCGGGGTCAGCGCCGAACAGCGCATGCAACGGACTCAGTGCAAGGGCATCGGCGCCCCGTGCGCCTGCGACTGCAGCAAGATCAGCGATCCCGGACGCGTCCCCAATGCCCGCGTCCCTAGCGTGACGCAGCGCATAGACCTGGGCAGCGATCCCCCATAACCGGGCGTCGGGGACTGTGTCATCGATCGTATGGCAGCGGCTCGGAGCGACCGCTATCACCAGCTCCCTGCCATTAAGCTGCAGTCGGTGGTAGCCGGTCTCACTGATCGCGGGGACACGCAGCCGACCGCGAACCGGTGTCAGCGAGAGATTGCGGGTATCGCCGTTCTCCAGCCTGAGCTGAGCGTTCTCCGCCTCACTCGCGCCGACGTCCAGGCGGGTCGGGCGACCGGCGGTGGCAGTGATCAGTGGCGGCAGCATCGGCACGGTCGAGCGCCGTTGCAACAGTTTACGGCTATGCAGCAGATCGCTCCGGCTTGCCGTCGGCAGCCCAAGCGCGTCCAGGATGCCGCGCAGTACGTCGGGTGCGACGACTTTCGGCCGCCCGGCAAAATCATTCCATTCCACGGCAATGCCGGCACGACGTGCGAGGTCCTTAAGTACCTCGTCGTTCATGGGTCTGCTCGAACTTCGTCGAGATAGGCGCACGTGCAGTAGCCCGGCAGCTGGCCGGCGGACATTGGCGCATTGCTGAACAACGGCTGCCCGTCAGCAATGTCGATTGCCACAGGCCGGGCATCGAGATTTGTCGCCAACGTCAAGACCGCGCCGTCGCCAAGCCGCCATCGAGCCAGCACCGCCTTCGGGCCCACCACTTCGGCTGACAATGAGCGCGCTCCGGCAAGCCGCGGCACGATCACTGACGCCCGAAGTCCCAACAGCCGTCGATACAGCGCCTCACGCCCCGCCGCTTGTTCCGGATCGGCACTTGGCACCGAAGCGGCAAATGTATCAGGCGCGTTCGGGTCAGGGATCCGCGCGCGATTTGCCGGATCAGCGAAGGCGGGGAACTTCGCGAACTCGTTGCGCCTACCATCGCGCACTGCATCCGCTAACTCTGCTCCATGGTCAGTGCAGAACAGGAATGGCGCACGGCTCGCAGTCTCTTCACCCATGAACAGCAGCGGGATCTGCGGACAAAAGATCTGCAATGCGATGGCCGCCTCGAGTGCGGCGGGGTCCGTCAGCGTTGTCAAACGCTCGCCAAACGCGCGATTGCCGATCTGGTCGTGGTTCTGCAGAAACAGCACGAATGCTGTTGGCGGCAGGTGGGCACTGGGCATGCCACGCGCCTCGCCGGTATAGTGTGTGTGTTCTCCCTGATAGATAAAACCCTCGGCCAGACACCGCGCCAGCTTCCACGCGGGCTGATCTACGTAGTCTTGGTAATAGCCGCTGTCCTCACCGGTGAGCAGAACGTGCAGCACGTTGTGTCCGTCGTCGTTCCACTGCGCGTCAACGTCTCGCTCGAGATGTGAGGCGTCATTGTGGTGCTCCAGGACCAGGTGGACGTGGCGTCCTGGCTCGGTTCGGGCGCGGACAGTGGCTGCCATTTCGTCCACCCAGTCCTGCTCCTGGATTGCGTGCACGGCGTCGAAGCGTAGTCCGTCGAAGCGGTATTCATTCAGCCAGTACAATACGTTCTCGGTAAAATAATCCCGCACCTCACGGCGCCGGAAATCGATGGCCGCTCCCCATGGGGTATGACAATCGTTGCGAAAGAATTGTGGCGCATAGAGCGACAGGTAATTTCCGTCGGGCCCGAAGTGATTATAGACCACATCAAGAAACATCATCAGGCGGTGATCGTGGGCGGCGTCAATCAGCGCCTTCAACTCATCAGGCGACCCGTAGGCCGCATCCGGCGCGTAAGGCAGAACCCCATCGTAACCCCAGTTTCGCTTGCCGGGAAAATCGTTGATCGGCATCAGTTCAACGGCCGTGATCCCAAGCGCGGCCAGTCGAGCCAATTCTCCCTGCACACCCCGAAAACCGCCAAGAACCCCAGCGTGCAGTTCATAGAGTACAGTTTCCTGCCACGCCCTGCCCCGCCAAGCGGTATTGCGCCACTGATAGCCCCGTGGATCGACCACGACACTCGGATCATGCACGTCGGTCGCCTGACCGCGGGATGCTGGGTCAGGCACCAGCATCCCGTCTGCCAATCGGTAGCGATATTGCGTCCCAGCCGCACATGGGAAGGTGGCCTCGAACCAACCATCTGGTGAACGCGCCATCGGCACCATAGGCCCGTCTTCAAGCGCCACACTCACGTTTTCCTGCGCCGGAGCCCACAATCTGAACCGCGTTTGCCCATTATCCAAAAGATTGGCGCCAAACTGCATCAGACGAACTCCGCGAGCAGCAGCATTGCGCTGTGCGCTTCGACGGAAACGTGGTCTCTCACCTCGCGCTGTCCGGCTTCCGACGTCGCGCTGTGGAGCAGAATGCGCGATGGAACATGCGGTTCCGGCAATCGGAATTGTCTCGCCTGCTCCATAGGATTGAGCAACAAAGTCAGAATAGTCGCAGCTCCTTCTGGAACGCGCATCGCACGGCGCAAAATCAACGTGCGCTGCTCGATATCGTTCCACGCCTCTGACGTCATTGTGGCACCGCGCTGGTCGAACCAGGCAATGTCGGCGATGCCGGCCACCGGGTACTCGCTGCCGTGTAGAAACCGCGGATGCCGCAACACCGGGTGCTCACGTCTTAGCGCGATCAGTCGGGCGACATACGCGGTCAAGGCAAGCCCCTGCGGCGAAGCCGCCGCGCTCCAGTCAAGCCAGGAGATTTCGTTGTCCTGGCAATAGGCGTTGTTGTTGCCGGCCTGTGTGCGGCCGAACTCGTCACCCGCCAGCAGCATCGGCGTTCCCGCGGACAGAAATACCGTCGCCAGCATGGCACGTTTGACACGCTCTCTCGTGGTCGCGATGGCGGGATCGCTCGTGGAACCTTCCGTACCCCAACTGCTGGTGTAATTGGCGGGATGGCCATCCTTATTTGCTTCGCCATTCGCCTCGTTATGACGCTCGACATAGCTCACGGCGTCCGTGAGGGTGAACCCGTCGTGCGATGCGACAAAGTTGATCGATGCCCACGGACGCCGGCCCTGCCGCGCAAATACGTCAGCGGATCCCGCAAGACTGGCGGCGATCGAAGGCCGCTCACCACGGTCGCCGCGCCAGAACCGTCTGATACTGTCACGGAAGCGGTCGTTCCACTCCGCGAACCCAGGAGGGTGATTGCCAAGCTGGTAACCGCCAGGGCCAATATCCCAGGGTTCGGCGATCAGCTTCGCCTTGGCCAGCAGCGGATCCTGACGCAGGGCGTCGAAGAAGCCGGCATTCGGGTCAAAGCCATACGATTCGCGTCCCAGGGTCGCGCAGAGATCGAACCGGAAGCCGTCAATGTGATAAGAGGTCACCCAATAGCGCAGCGAATCGAGCACCATCTGAAGCACCCGCGCGTGCGATAGATTGAGCGTGTTGCCGGTGCCGGTGTCATTGACCGTGCGCCGTGCCTCGCCCGCCTCCAGTCGATAATAACTGGCGTTGTCCAGACCACGAAACGAAAGGGTGGGCCCGGTCTCCTCGGACTCCGCTGTGTGGTTGTAGACAACGTCCAAGATCACTTCGATGCCGGCAGCATGCAGTCGGCGCACCGCGATGCGCATTTCGTTGGGCAAGCCGCTGGATAGATAGCCGCGTTCGGGCGCGAAAAAGCCGAGAGTGTTGTAGCCCCAGTAGTTGCGCAGCCCGCGTAGCTGCAAGGCACGATCCTGGACGAAGGCGTGCACCGGCATCAGCTCAACCGCAGTGACGCCAAGATGGCGCAGGTGATCGATCATCGCCGGATGTGCCAGGCCGGCGAACGTGCCGCGCTCGGCCGGGCGTATGTCCTCACGCAGCATCGTCAGCCCCCGCACATGGGCCTCGTAAATCACCGTGTCAGACCAAGGCACAGCAGGGGGACGATCGTCGCCCCAGTTGAACGAGTCGTCCGTCACCACAGCTTTCGGCATGAACGATGCGCTGTCCCGCCGATCGAATGAAAGATCGCTTCGCGCGGAGTGCAGACGGAAGCCATACAGCGCATCGGACCAGTGCAGTGTGCCGAATATCGCCCGCGCATATGGATCAAGCAGCAATTTATGGTGATTGAACCGATGCCCGTGCTCGGGGGCATAGGGGCCGTAGGCACGATAGCCGTACAGCAGCCCAGCCGTCGCGTCAGGCAGGTAGCCATGCCAGACCTCATCGGTATATTCCGGCAAGCTGTAGCGGGCGATCTCATGCCTGCCCGAAGGCTCGAACAGGCACAGCTCAATTTTTTCGGCGTGCGCCGAGAACACGGCGAAGTTGATGCCAAGCCCATCCCACGTCGCACCGAGCGGGTAAGCCTGGCCCGGCAGCAACGCGTCAGGCAGATGATGCATGCGTCTCGGTTAGTTTGCCGGGCGCATGAACAGCGTCGCCAATGGCGGCAATGTCAACTCGAGCGACTGCGCCTCGCCATGGCTCTGCACCGGCGTTGTCGCCACCGCACCGCCATTGCCGATGTCGGAACCGCCATAGAAGGAGGAATCGGTATTGAGCAGTTCGCGCCACAGCCCAGGGCGCGGCACGCCAATGCGATAGCCGGAACGCGGCACCGGCGTCATGTTCGATACGACCAGGACGGGGGGCGCTGCCTCGTTCCCATAACGCAGGAAGGCAAAGACGGAGTTCGCCGTGTCGTCCCCAACCACCCAGCGGAAGCCAGTCGACACCGCATCGCGCTGATGCAGCGCGGCTTCAGCGGCGTAGATGCGGTTCAGGTCGCGCACCAGGCGCTGGATGCCGAGCTGGAGCGGATTACCGAGTGCCGTCCAGTCGATCTCCCCGTCGTGGCTCCATTCATGTTCCTGCGCGATCTCGGCCCCCATAAACAGCAGCTTCTTGCCGGGATGGCCCCACATATAACCGAAATAGCTACGCAGGTTGGCAAAACGCTGCCAGTTGTCGCCAGGCATCTTACCGATCAGCGAGTGCTTTCCGTACACCACCTCGTCGTGTGACAGCGGCAGCACGAAGTTCTCCGAGAAGGCGTACAGCAGGCCGAATGTCATGTCGTTGTGGTGCCAGTGCCGATGCACGGGGTCGAGCTCCATGTAGCGAAGCGTGTCGTGCATCCAGCCCATGTTCCACTTGTACCAGAACCCCAGACCACCTTCGCTAATCGGTCGCGACACCCCAGGCCAGGCTGTGGACTCCTCGGCGATGGTTACGGCGCCAGCGCAGCGTTCGCCAACGACCGCGTTGAAGTGGCGCAGGAAGCCGATCGCCTCCAGGTTCTCGCGTCCACCGTAGACGTTCGGAACCCATTGGCCCTCGGCACGCGAATAATCGCGATACAACATGGACGCCACCGCGTCGACGCGTAGTCCATCGACATGGTACTGCTCCAGCCAGTAGAGGCCCGAGGCGATCAGGAAGCCCTGCACTTCCCGGCGACCGAAGTTATAGATGTAGGTATTCCAATCTTGGTGGTACCCCTCGCGCGGGTCCTGATGCTCATACAGCGCCGTGCCGTCGAACCGCGCCAGGCCATGCACATCGGTCGGGAAATGCGCCGGGACCCAGTCGACCAAGACGCCGACATTTGCGCGGTGGCAGGCATCGATGAAACGGGCAAACCCCTCCGGCGGACCGAACCGCGCACTGGGCGCGAACAAGCTGAGTGGTTGATACCCCCAGGAGCCACCGAATGGATGCTCGGCCACCGGCATCAGCTCGATATGCGTGAAGCCCATCTCGCTGACATAGGGCACCAGACGTTCCGCCAGCTCATCCCACGTCGGGATCCGGCCTTCAGGATGAAACCATGATGCGGCGTGCATCTCATAGATGGTGATCGGTGCGTCCGCACGGTGCCTGCCCAGACGCTGCTGCATCCAGGTTTCATCGTGCCAGACGAACGGCGTGGGATCCATGACCACCGACGATGTGGCCGGCGGCGGTTCGGTCGCGCGAGCCAGCGGATCGGCCTTGAACGGCAGACGAGAGCCATCAGGACCGACGATGGCGAACTTGTAGCGAGCGCCGGCGCCGATGCGCGGTATGAAAAGCTCCCAGACGCCGGCCGGATAGCGCAGCCGCATCGGGTTGCGCCGCGGGTCCCAGGTATTGAAGTCGCCCACCACCGAAACCGCCTGCGCATTCGGTGCCCACACCGCAAAGCGAACGCCAGCGACGCCGTCGATTGTCGTCACGTTGGCACCGAGATGCTCTGCGAGCTCGAAATGCCGACCTTCGTTGAACAGATGCAGATCCAGTTCGCCGAGCAGCGTGCCGAACGAATACGGATCTTCGATCTCCTGAACCGCACCGGGCCAGGTGATGCGCAACAGGTAGGTGTCTTCGCTGCTGACGCGGCCGGCGAACAGGCCCTGCGGCAGCATCGGTGACAACCTCGCGAGCGGCGCCCCACTCGAACGCGCCAGCACCTCTACTTCCAGCGCGCCAGGCAGGAAGGCGCGCACGATCCGGCCAGCGGCGGTATCGAATGGTCCCAGCACAGCGAACGGGTCGCGCAGCGCGCCGGACGCCAGTGCCTCCGCCACCCCACTCGGCAGTCCGGTCAGTTCAACAACATCGTTCATGCCGGCACCTGCGTCAGCAATTGCGCGAGGCCATGCAGCGGCACGTCGATCCAGGCCGGTCTGTTGGCCGCCTCATAGGCGATTTCGTAGGCCGCCTTTTCGATCAGGAACAGTCGCAGCAGGTCCTGCTCAACACTCATGTCTTCCGCCGGAAGGATCTCGGCATAACCAGCCAGGAAGCAATGTGTTGCCTGTTCAACAAAAGTCCGCAGGAAGGCGTCGCGCTGCGGATCGGCGACGTGCGCCTGGGTCGTAAGGCTCTTTCGTTTCATCACCGCCGCCGCATAATCGAACGAGCGCAGCATCCCCGCCACGTCGCGCAGCCGATGGTTCTTGCTGCGACGCTGCGCCAAAGGCTTCGCTGGCTCGCCTTCGAAGTCGATGATGTAGACGTCGCCGTTGGCGATGAGCGCCTGACCGAGATGCAGGTCGCCATGAATGCGGGTGACGGTCGCACCGAGCCCGGAGCGTGCAAGCCGGCGCACGGACGCGGCCAGCGTTTCACGCTCCGCCATGATGGCCGCGAAATCCTGCGCCGCTTCGCCCTCGAGATCACTGAGGCCATCCAGCGCGGCAAACGCCGTCGCAAGCTGCTCCTCTGCCTGGCGCGTCCATTGCGTCACCAACGTCTCGTCGGCCTGCTCAGGCGCGAAGGCGAAATCATCGGATGGCGCGGCCAGCACCGCATGCATTTCGGCGAGGCGGCGCCCGAACAGAGTGGCAATCGCACCGTAATCCTCGTGCGCCTCGCCTCCGGTCGCCTGCGCCTCCTCGCTGCCGGCGGTCAGATCGGATAGGCCCCGCGTGAGCAGATCGAGCGTCCAGGTCCACGCGTCGCCCTGGTTGCGGATGAACCCCTGTGCCACAGCAATCGTGTGGCGCTGATCCTCGGAATCAACCCGCACCACCTCTCCGAGCAACGGCGGGATATTGGCATAGCCATGTTCGGTCAGGTAACGGCCCATCTCCGCCTCCGGATGCGGGCCGATCGCGATGCGCCGGAACAGTTTCAGCATGGCGATGTCGCCGACAATCATCGATGAGTTGGATTGCTCGACTGACAGCCAGCTCATCTCCACGTCCGGCGGCACGACAATGTCAGCCATCCGCGAGCTCGGTTCAAAGCGTATCTCGCCGGCCTTATCACCGGCCGCCATCCCGGCCAGCAGGCCACTGGCGAATTCCGGCAGCGCGAATGCATCGGTCAGCAATCCGACATGAGCACCGCGGCGGACACGCGCGAGCGCCAGTTGCACCGGGAGCGGCCCAGTCTGCCGATCCTCCCAGGCGATGGCCATCGGCAACAGCCAGCGAGCGGTTCCGGTCGGCGCCTCGGTCTCGATTTCCGCCAGCAATATTTCTTGCTCCGAGTGCGGCAGCGGAACCAGCGAGACCACCCGCACCGCGCGCAGCGTCTGGTCCTTCATGGCGAACCAGCGACGCTTGGCCAGATACGCGGGGAGAATCTCCCGCTCCAGGAGAGCGCGGCTGGTCTCCAGTGCGCCGTAAAGCCGCGAGCGCAAAACGATCGTCTGATATTCTGGCATGGGTTCTGGTGCGGGCGTATGCGTTGTCGGCCAGCCCGCCTCCTCATCTGCAAGCAGGAACCAATAAAAGCCGTACGGCGGGAACGTCAGCAGGTAGCTGAGTTGGCCTATCGGCGGAAATACCGAGCCGCCATCAAGTTCCACCGGCGTGCGACCGGTAAATTCCGACAACTCGAGTTCCACTGATTGCGGCGTGCGCGCGAGGTTGGCAACGCAAAGGATGGTGCGGCCCTCGTACTCGCGCAGATAAGCGAGCACCTTGCGGTTTTTCGGATACAACAGCCGGAAGGTACCGCGGCCGAACACATTGTACTGCCGGCGCACCGCGATGGCGCGCCGCATCCAGTTCAGCAGTGAATGCCGGTCGCTCTGCTGCGCCTCCACATTCACCGCCTCGTAGCCGTACAGCGCATCCATGATCGTCGGCAGCACCAGCCGCGACGGATCGACACGAGAGAATCCGCCGTTGCGATCGAACGACCACTGCATGGGCGTTCGCACCCCGTCGCGGTCGCCCAGGTGAATATTGTCCCCCATGCCGATCTCGTCGCCGTAGTAGATCACTGGCGTGCCGGGCATCGACAGCAGCAGATAGTTCATCAGTTCCAGGCGGCGGCGGTCGCGCTCCAGCAGCGGCGCCAGCCGGCGGCGAATTCCGAGGTTCAGGCGCGCGCGGCGATCAGCGGCATAGGTCTCCCACAGGAAGTCACGCTCGCTCGACGTGACCATTTCCAACGTCAGCTCATCGTGGTTGCGCAGAAAAATCGCCCACTGGCTGTTCGGCGGAATATCCGGCGTCTGGCGCAGGATATCGGTGATGGGAAAGCGATCCTCGCGCGCGATCGCCATGTACATTCGCGGCATCAGCGGGAAATGGAACGCCATATGGCATTCGTCGTCGTTGCCGAAATACTCCTTGGCGTCCTCCGGCCACTGATTTGCCTCCGCCAGCAGCATCCGATCCGCGTAGTGATGGTCCAACTCGGCGCGAATCTGCTTCAGCACCGAATGAGTTTCCGGCAGATTCTCGTTGTTGGTGCCTTCCCGCTCCACCAGATAAGGCACCGCGTCCAGCCGCAGCCCATCCACGCCCATATCCAGCCAGTAGCGTAGGACCGCGAGCACCTCCTTCAGCACCCGCGGATTGTCGAAATTCAGGTCGGGCTGATGCGAATAGAACCGGTGCCAGTAATACGCGCCGGCAACCTCGTCGTAGGTCCAGTTCGACTTCAGAGTGTCGACAAAGATGACGCGCGTCGCACCATACTTCTTGTCATCGTGTGACCAGACATAGAAATCGCGATACGAGGATCCTGGCCTGGCCTGCCGCGCGCGCTGGAACCACGGATGCTGATCAGAGGTGTGATTGACGACAAGTTCGGTGATCACGCGCATCCCACGCGCATGCGCGGCAGCAATAAACCGCCTGGCGTCGCCGAGTGTGCCATAGTCCGGATGGACACCGCGATAGTCGCTGATGTCGTAGCCGTCATCGCGTCGCGGCGATGGGTAGAATGGCAGCAGCCAGATCGTGTTGACGCCTAGATCGGCGATATAATCCAGCTTCGAGATCAGTCCGGGAAAGTCGCCGATGCCGTCGTTGTTCGCGTCGAAGAACGACTTAATATGCAGCTGATAGATGATCGCGTCCTTGTACCACAACCCGTCTGGGCTAACGGTGGTGGTGGTCAGGGTTTCAGGTGCTGCGGCGATATCCATCACGGCGCTACCTGCCAGATGCAGAATGGCAGCTCACCGGGGTCCAGCCGTACGCGCTGCTGCTTGCCATGCCAGACAAAGCTGTTGCCTCGTATCAGATCGGTGGCCGCGAGCGACTCATGATCTGCAAACCCCCACTCCCACAGAGGGATCTCGATATCAGCCTCCTGCACATTGTGCGGGTCGAGGCTGACCGCGACCAGGATCATGTCGCGTGCTCCTGGGATGCGTTTGCCATATAGCAGCACCTGATCGTTGAATGCCGGATAAAAGGTCACATTGAGATGCGTCTGCAATGCCGGATTCGCCCGTCGGATACGATTGAGCGCAGAAATTTCCCCGACGATATTGCCCGCCGCTGCGAAGTCGCGAACGCGTATCTCATATTTCTCCGAATCCATGTACTCTTCACGCCCCGGCAATGGGGTCGCCTCGCAAAGTTCAAAGCCAGAATACATGCCCCACAGGCCCGACAGCGTTCCGGCAAGCACAGCGCGGATCAGGAAGGCGGCCCGCCCACCAGTCTGCAGGAAAGGCGGGTTGATATCCGGAGTGTTGACGAAGAAGTTGGGGCGGAACAGGTCGCGCGCTGGCGGCCCGTTCAGTTCCGACAGGTACTCGATCATCTCTTGTTTGGTGTTGCGCCAGGTGAAGTAGGTGTAGGACTGGGTAAAGCCCACCTTGGCCAGGCGGTACATCAGCTTCGGCCGGGTGAATGCCTCTGCAAGAAAAATAACGTCCGGATGACGTCCGCGAATGTCGGCGATCATCCAGTGCCAGAACGGCAAGGGCTTGGTGTGCGGATTGTCAACGCGGAAAATGCGCACGCCCTGGTCGACCCAGAACTGCACGACATCGCGCAACCCGAACCACAGCTCCGGAAACGCCGCCGCGGCATAGAAATCCGGATTGACGATGTCCTCGTACTTCTTTGGCGGGTTCTCGGCGAAACGAATGGAACCGTCCGGACGCCAACGGAACCAATCAGGGTGTTCGCGCAGCCACGGGTGGTCTGGCGAGCATTGCACCGCGAAGTCGATGGCGATCTCCAGCCCGTGGTCCTTCGCAGCGCTGACCAGCCGACGGAAGTCATCGAGCGTGCCAAGCTGCGGATGGACAGCATCGTGCCCCCCTTCGGGACTGCCGATCGCGTAGGGACTGCCGAGATCCTCCGGGGCTGCGCGCAGAGCGTTGTTGCGGCCCTTTCGGTTGGTGGTGCCGATCGGATGGATCGGCGGAAAATACAGTACGTCGAAGCCCATCGCCCGGATCGATGGAAGCCGTGCGACAACATCGCTGAACGTGCCATGCCGTGCCGGATCGTCGGTCGCGGAGCGTGGGAACATCTCGTACCAGCTGGCAAAGCTGGCCTGCGGCCGGTCTACATCAACCGCGATCGGCGGCCTGTATTCAGCTAGAAACGGCTGATCGTCCGCCGCTTGCATCGCCATCGCCGTCTCCGGGGCGAGCAGAAGCGCGACTTGCTGCTCGGGTTCCAATGACGCAAGCCGCTCGGCGATTACCGAAAGCCGGGTGTGTGTACATGTGCCGGCCCGGGCCACGGCTGCCCGGAGCATGCTGCGGCCCTCCTCGACCTCCAGCGTCACGATTTGACCTGCCGCGTGCTTGGCTTCGAGATCATGACGGAAAGTGCCCCAGGCATCCCACCACGCCTGAATGGTAAAACGGTGCCGACCGACCCGGTCCGGCACGAAGCGCGCTTCCCAACGATCGTTCACCACCAGGTGCATCGGCACGCGGTGCCAGCCCGCCTCATCCGCGGCAGCCCACAGCAACTCGGCGGCAAGCACCTCGTGGCCATCAGCAATGATATCGGCGCTGACCGCAACCTCCTCGCCCACAACGCGCTTCAATGCAAAGGAACCGCCAGGGACCTGTGGCTGAACCGCTTCGATGCCGATGCGCTGGGCGGCCATTCGCGCCGGCTGCAGGTCCTCGTCGCTGACGAGCGGTCGGACAACCGGTTCTGTCGACGCGCAGGCGAGCGTCCGCACCTCGCCCGGCGCCATCGGCGCGTCGTGACCTTCCGCCGGACCTTGCACCACGAACGCCGCGCCAGCCTGTGGCGGCAAAGGCGACAGCGGCAGATCGACAGCCGCGCTGCGCGCCAGATCCGGATTGAGCAGGACCAGCACGCCGCGCGAGGCAAGACGAATGTCCGGTGCGTTCGTCCGCAGCAGCGCCGTGACGGCGTCGCCTGTTGTTGTCAATTGCCGCACCTCGCCATCAACCTGGTACTCGGCCACTTGCTTCATCAGGGCGTTTGCGACGGCAATCTCGTGCAGAATGTCGCCTGAAGCCTCGTCGCGCGCGCGCCGCAGATCTTCCGGGCCGGCGAGTGCGGCATCGAACGGCCGGCGAGCCGCGTATTCGAAGCCCATCGGAACGAACATGCCGCTGCCTATCGAAGCGGCCAGCTGCACGGCGAAGCGATAGGCCGCGGTCGGATCAATGCCCGGCGGGACACGCGCAGCACGGCGATCGAAAAACGATGGTTCAGGCGATGCCATTGGCGGTGCGATGCGACGCAATAGCTCGTACTCGTCGACAAACCACGGAGCACGGCCATCCCACCATGCCAGCGACGAACAGGTGTGGTGGAAGCCCAGACCCTCCAGTCGCGGCAGGGCAGATCGCTCGACACCTGGCGTCCAGGCGAGAAAGTCGCAGGACTTCAGCGTGCCGATGATCCTGCGCCAGAAGGCTGCCGGCACTCGTTCGGGGTCCAGGCAACGGAAGCCGCTGACGCCAGCCTGGGCCAAACGCGAAAGCCGCTCCCCCCACCAACCGGCCATCGCTTCGGCAACGTCGGTCTGCTGCATCCGCGCATAGGCAACATCCAGGCGGCGAACTCCCCGCAAGGGGCTCAGCGGAGCTCCGCTGTCGCCCGAGGCAAACCACGATTCCTGGCGTCGCCGCATCGGCGCGTCGGCCGCCACCTGGTCTATCGAGAGGTCCAGCCAGATTCGCAGATCGTGTTCGGCAGCCCGACGCGCGATCTGGGCGATGCCTTCGTCAGCACTCCCTGCCCAACCCAGCGCCGGATGTAGCGCGTCGTGATCAGCTGTAATGAAAATGTCGCCGCTTGCGCCGGGCACGAAGGGCGGAGCAATACAGACGGCGTCGAATCCCATCTCGCGACAGCGTTCGAAATGCGCTGGCCACTCAGGTAATGGGCCGGCGACCAGCGGGTGCAGGTGATAGAGGCGTGATGGCATGCGGTGCGATATCCGGTTTCTTAGAAGAAGATCTGGTTCTCTTTGCCCGAACGCATAAGGAGGATGCCAGCGTCAGTTTGCGGCCGGCGCTTGGCATCCGCCCTAACGTTTGTGCCGTGATCCATTCACTTACCCGGGAGCGTAGCGGGCAACAAATACCCGTGAGCGATGTCGTGTCCAGTCATTAACATTCGGCAAGAGCCCGGGTTCCCGGAAACCCGCCGGCCATTCGAGAACCCATGTGGGGTGCTGTGGCTTTCAGAGAGGCGCCCCGATGCGGCGATTGCCAAGTATTGGAAGAAGCGTAGCCAGGCTGAGCGGGTTCGCAGTGCTCGCGGCTGTTCTTGCGCGCCATGCCCTGCGCCCTCGGAAAACCTATTCGCTCGAGCAGCGGCTCGCGATGCTGCCGCGTCGTGGCTTACCGCTCGATCAGTCGGTGGTGGTGCGCTGGAACAGCCATCAGGTGCCATATATGGAGGCGCACAGCGACCGAGATCTTGCTGTCACCTTGGGGCTGGTGCACGCACATCTTCGGCTCGGCCAGATCGAGCTCATGCGACGCCTCGCGCAAGGTCGTGTATCCGAAATGATCGGCCGGGTCGGAATCGATGTCGATCAGCTGATGCGCACCCTGGATGTGGGGCGCGCGGTCCCGGCGATCTTGGCCGAAATGCCGTCCGCCACGCGTGACTGGCTGGAGGCATTCGTGATCGGACTAAATCACTACATGACATACGTCCGGCCGTTACCACTGGAGTTCGAACTGTTCGACCTGCGGCCAGAGCCGTGGTGTGTCGCCGATATTCTCACCCTGGGCCGTCTGGCCAGCGCCGATGTCAGCTGGATCCCCTCCTTCAAGCTGCTCAGATTTCGCAGCGACTCCGACTGGCCGCAGCTTTGGCACAGGCTGCTCGCAATTGATGGCCTGACGTGCGGGACGGCAGAGCGAGACGCGGCCACAACGCCGTTCATGCGATCGGGCAGCAATTCCTTCCTCATTGCCGCGCCCCGCAGTGCGAGCGGCGCCCCCATGATCGCCAGCGATCCGCACCTCGGGACCATGCTGCCAAACGCCTGGGTGCTCGCGGTGTGCCGTTCGCCGTCATTCCAGGCCGCGGGATTAATGCTGCCCGGCCTGCCGTTCGTGGCACTGGGACGCAATCCCTGGATCGCGTGGGGCGGAACGAGCCTGCATGCATCCTGCAGCGAACTCGTGGCGGTGCCGGCCGACGAAGTGCCGCGGCTAAAGGGGCGCCAGGCAGAGCTGAACGTGCGCTGGGGACGCAAGCGCGCGATCCGCATTCGCGAAAGCCGCTGGGGACCGATTCTGTCGGATGTCGGGTTCCTCAAGGCCGGCAGTGAAACACTCGCATTGCGCTGGATGGGTCATCGGCCGTCAGACGAGAGCACGGCCATGTTGGCAGCCAATCGCGCCCGCAACTGGGACGAATTCCAGGCGGCATTTCGCGGTTTTGCCATTCCGGGACAGAACATGCTGTGCGCGGATCCCTGCGCCCATATCGGCCGCCTCATGGCCGTGCATGTGCCACGGCGAAGCCAGCGGATGCGCGACGACATCGTGGTCCGGCCGATGGCCGACGACGGCTGGGACTCGCCAGTGGGCAGCGCAGAGTTACCGCAGACGCTCGACCCCGACGATGGGTTCATCACCTCCGCCAATGAACGACCTCTACGCTGCAGCACTCTGGTCGGCGATCTGTTCTCAGCAGGAGATCGAAAGCGGCGACTAGAAGAGCTGCTCGCAGGTGTGGATCGCGCATCGGTGGAGGCTGTGACACGCATCCAACGCGATACGCATTGGCAGCCGGCCCGTGAGCAATGCCGGCAGCTTCTGGCCTGGCTGGAGAATACCAGGCTTGGCACCCGGCAACGCCGATTCGCCGATACGGTCGCGACCTGGGACGGCTGCTACGATAGCGATTCGCCTGGCGCTCTCGCGTTCGAATCCTGGTGCTGTCATTTGGCACGCCTGCTCGTACCGGCACGGCGATGGGCAATCTACAGCGCGTCCTGGGGAACGCGACGGCTCATCTGGGATGATATCCGGTCAGCCGACCCGCAACGAAGGACCCGCGCCGTGCGCGACGCGCTTCGCAAGGCAGCCAATGGCATCGGTGCACAGGAGACCTGGGGGGACCGCCACCGGCTCCGCCTAGGCCATCCACTGGCGCTGGTGCCGGTGCTCGGTCGCGCCTGGAGGTTCACCGACCTGCCCTCCGGTGGGGGCGCCGACACACTGATGAAAACGGCACACAAGCTGACGCACCGCAGGCATTCCAGCACCTACGGCTCGATGGCACGGCATATCTCCGACCTCTCGGACCTTGACTGCAATTACTTCGTGCTGCTGGGCGGACAGGATGGCTGGCTTGGTAGCACGACCTTTCTCGATCAGGTCGCGTTGTGGCAGCAAGGCAAGTACATCACGCTGCCACTGCGCGTCGAGACGGCGCGCACGACCTACCCGCACGTAACGCAGCTCGATCCATGATCGCCGGTGTGCCATTCGATGCGACGCCAATGCTGCGTCGTTACGCACGATACCGCCTCGCACAGCTGGCCCGGCAAGATCCTGTCGCTGAACAACAACGTCAGCTGCTGCGGCTGGTGCACCGCGCGCGCAACACGCGCTTCGGCCGGGAGCACGACTTCGCCGCCGTGCGGTCGGTGCGCGATTTTCAGGAGCGGGTCAGGCTGCGACGCTACGACGACATGTGGCAGACTTATTGGCAGGCAAGTTTCCCCCGGCTGGTAGACTGCACGTGGCCAGGCACCATCCCGTTCTTCGCCCTATCCTCCGGAACGACCAGCGGAACCACCAAATACATTCCATGCTCAGCTGAGATGAATGCCGCGAATGCATGGGCTGCGATCGACATTCTGGTGCATCACGTCGCAAACCGGCCGCAAAGCCGCGTGCTCGGTGGCAAGAGCTTCATGCTCGGCGGCAGCACCGATCTCACGGAGCTTGCGCCGGGCATACGCGCCGGCGATTTGAGCGGCATTGCCGCTCACCAAATTCCCCGGTGGGCGCAATTCTACTCATTCCCTCCGCGTGAGCTCGCACTGATCGCCGACTGGGAAGACAAGGTGGAGAAACTCGCACGTGCCTGCCAGCAGCAGGATATTCGCGCGATCAGCGGCACACCGAGCTGGCTGCTGATCTTCTTGCAGCGGCTGTTCGCATCGCGTACCGATACCCCAGGACACCTGCATGAAGTATTCCCAAGCCTTGAACTGCTGGTGCATGGCGGTGTGAATTTCACGCCCTATCAACATCAGTTCACGGAGTTGCTGCGGGGCAGCTTCGCCGAGCTGCGTGAAGTCTATCCGGCAAGCGAGGGCTTTTTCGCTATCGCAGACCGCGGTTCCGGAACAGGCATGCGCCTGATCGTGGACAACGGCCTGTTCTATGAATTTGTCCGACCGGACGAGCTGTCGCGAGACAATCCGGTGCGCCACTGGCTTGCCGATGTGCAGACAAGTGTAGACTACGCGTTGATCGTCAGCAGCTGCGCCGGCCTGTGGGCCTACGTCGTTGGCGACACCATCAGATTCCTTGACCTGCATCCGCCTCGGCTGCTGGTCACTGGTCGGCTGTCCTATTTCCTGTCGGCATTCGGTGAGCATCTCGCCGGCGAAGAGATCGAGACGGCGATCAGCCAGGCCGCCGAAGCGATTGGCGCCAACGTGTCAGACTTCGCCGTCGGCGCCGTGTTTCCAGACGCCAACGACTCACGAGGCGGTCATGCCTTTGTGGTGGAATTCAACACTCCTGCGCCAGGCTCGCAGCAGATCGAGCTATTCGCTCAGACACTGGACTCAAGCCTGAGCAGTCAGAATGACGACTACCGCGCACACCGGTCCGGCGGCTTCGGCCTCCGACCACCGGAGGTGGTAGCGATTGCTCCCGGCACCTTTGCTGAATGGATGAAGCAGCGCGGACAACTCGGCGGCCAGCACAAAGTCCCACGCATCATCAACGATCTGCCGCTGTTCGAAAGTCTGCGGCAGTTCGCCGCAACTTCAGCGGGTAAGCGCAGTTAAACTCGGCATCCGTGACCGCGAGACCGCGTGAAAAGCGCCGCTCCCAGGCACAAAAAACGGTGTGCCACACAATCCTGCCCGATTGTTGCTGCGGGAACTACCTGCATGTCTCCTCGCGTATCCACCCGCCGGCAGTTGCTCTCCCTGGGCGCCGCCGCGGCGCTGCAAGGGTGTGCGTCGGTTCCTGATATCGACGGGTATCAAGGCGCGTCGGACGATCCGCTGCAGCGCCATTACACGACACAGCGTGCGTTGTCTGACGGCTCGCTGGTGTTCGGCAATCAGACCCGTCTGTTGATGGACGGCGCGCAGGCCTTCCCGGCGATGTTCCAGGCGATGGATGCGGCGCGCGACCACATCAACCTGGAGTATTTCATCTTTGAGGACATCGAAGTTGCCGGGCTTCGCCTCTCCGAGCTGTTGATCGACAAACTAAACCGTGGCGTGGCAGTGAACATCATCTACGACGCCTATGGTTCACAGGCCACGCCTGGTGAACTGTTCGATGCACTGCGCCGCGCGGGCGCCAAAGTGTTGACCTATCATCCGATCAACCCTGTCACCCTGCTGCATGCCAACGATCGCGACCACCGCAAGATCATGGTGGTTGATGGACGCATCGGCTTTACCGGCGGCATCAACCTCTCGCGCACCTACGAGAACCCGCGCTCCGCTGGCATCCCACCCAACGGCGACACGCGTTACGCCTACTGGCGCGACACCGCTGTCGAGATCCAGGGGCCTGCTGTCGCAGAACTCCAGCGCCTGTTCTTCGCCACCTGGAAACAGCAGAACGGCGATCCGGTGCGTGGCGCCAATTACTTTCCGCCGCTGCCGCGACGGGGCGTGCAGACCGTCCGCATCATCGGCAGCGCTCCAGGCGACGATCAGCCGCTCTATTACATCTCGCTCGAGGAAGCGATCCGCACAGCCCGCAGCCGCATCTGGCTATCCACCGGCTATTTCGTGCCGCCGCACCAGGAGCGCGAGGACCTTGGTATGGCGGCCCGCCGTGGTATCGACCTGCGCATCGTCGTGCCGAGCCAGAGTGATGTGGAAGCCGCGGTCTACGCCGGTCGGGCTGCCTATGGCGATCTGCTCGAACGAGGAGCGCGAATCTACGAAATGCAGAGCGCGGTGCTGCATTCGAAGCTCGCCACCGTCGACGGCGTGTGGACCGCTGTGAGCTCGTCCAACCTGGATCGCCGCAGCGTCGTGTTCAACAACGAGGCCGACGCCATCATCCTTGGCGCCGATACCGCTTCCCAGGTCGAGGCGCTGCTGCGAAGCGACATGGCGCAGTCCAGGGCCGTCACACTGCAAGGATGGGAAGATCGTCCGCTACACGAGCGAATGCGCGAACTGGATGCGCGGATCTGGCAATACTGGATGTAGCCTTCCGCACTTCAGCCGATGAGCAGATGCACCGCCGTTCGCATCAGCATGCTGGCACCGGCAATAATCACGACACCTCCTAACAACCGGCGCAACACGAGCTGTGGTAGCGCATGCGCAATCGGTGTCCCGATCGCAATCCCCACTGACAGCGTAACAGCAAGCAGCGTCGCAAGCCGCATGTCTACCAGCCCGGCCTGAATATTGGCCACACTCGCCAGCCCCGCGATGGGAAGTGCGATCGCCTGACCCAGGCCGATCGCCCGCAGCACCGGCATGTCGAGCAGCAGCAGCATCGGCAACAGCACGAATGCGCCCCCTGCCCCGGTCAATGCCGAGACGAAGGCCGTGCCGCCGCCCAGCCCAAGCAACGTGCCGCTTCCCAAATGTCGACCCGTGATCGTGACATTGCGCGGCGGGCGCAAGGTATAGAGACCACCCGCGAGCAGCAGCACCCCAATTGCCGCCTCCAGCAGTTGGGCTGGCACACCGCGCGCCGCCCACGCCCCTGCCCAGGCAGCCGGCAGTGCTGCAAGGCAGAGCGGCCAAGCATCCCGCCAGATGATCGAGCCGCGGCGCGCATACATCGCGACGGCAACCGCGCAGCCCGGCAAATAGCTGAGCAGCGCTGCCGCAATGGCTCGCTTGACGTCGATTCCAAGCGCCAGACTCAGGATGGGCACCAGCAGCACGCCGCCGATACCCGTGGCGCCGATCGCAACACCCAGCACAACGGCAGCGATTCCCGCAGCGAGCAGCGGTGTCATGACAAATGGCGCAACCGCCGCTCCACCGTCTAGGCTGACTGCAGCATGTCAGCTGATCCGGGAGGCCAGACTATGAACATCCGCTTCGATGGCAAGACCATCGCGGTCACGGGCGCAGGCCACGGTTTTGGCCGCTGCATCGCCCAGACCTTCGCTCATCTCGGCGCACGAGTGTTCGCCACCGACGTCCTGGCCGACGAGCTCACCGAGACTGCTGTGCAAGGCGGCATCACACCAAAGGTGGTCGACCTGCGAGACAGAGCCGCCAGTGCCGCCTGGATTCGCCAGATTGAGACGCAGACGGGCGGTCCGATTCACGTGCTGGTAAACAACGCGGGCGGCGTTGCTGGCCAAGAACCGAAGCCGCTGGAAGACGTGTCGGACGAGGACTGGAACGTACTGTTCGACATCAACGTCAATGCCGCATTCACGCTATGCCGCGCCGCTGCGCCGGCGATGAAGCGCGCCGGCGTGGGCCGCATCGTCAACACCAGCTCGGGTGCCGGGCTGCAGCCGTCATTGACCGGCATACAAGCGTATTGCGCTGCCAAACATGCGGTGGTTGGACTGACGCGTCAGCTGGCACACGAATTCGGGCCACACAACATCACGGTGAATTCCGTCGCGCCTGGCTTCATCCGCACCAATCCGGCCACCGAACGACAGTGGGAAAGCTACGGCGCTGACGGCCAGAAGGCACTTGTGGAGCGGATTGCCATGAAGCGGCTGGGAACCGCGCAGGACATCGCGAATGCGGTGGTGTTCTTTGCCTCTGACCTCGCGGGATTTGTTAACGGGCAGATCCTGCAAGTGGACGGGGGGCGATAGCCACTGTCACCGGACAGCGAATCGCGCCCGCCGCGAAGGACAGCAGCAGTTCTTTGCTGACTATTTGCTGGCGCGTCGCGATAAATTCGCTAATGATACGAGGCGGGTGACCAGCGATTCGGAACAGGTGACTCAGAAACACCGCCGCGATGAGAGGAATACGCCGTGAGCTATTCAAGACTCGATCGGATCCGCCAGGATCCGCTTTTCGCACAGCTGTGCCGATCGAGAAGCCGCCTCGCGTGGACCTTGTCGGCGATCGTGCTGGGGATCTACCTGGCATTCATCCTGCTGGTCGCCTTCGGCGGCGACTTCATGGCCGCCCCGCTTGTCGCAGGCGGCGTCACGACGGTCGGCATCGTGGTCGGCATTGGCGTCATTCTGAGCGCCATCGTGCTCACAGCCATCTACGTATGGAAGGCCAACACCACATTTGACGACCTGACGCGCAGACTGCTCGAGGGGTCCAGATAATGCGCTCTCTTCCCCGCTTGCCCAGCGTCGCAGCCGCACCGCTCGCGTTGCTGCCCACCGCCGCGTGGGCCCAAACAGCGCCCGCTGCACCGCCGATCAACTGGTCTGCGGTCGTGATGTTCCTGGTGTTCATCGCGTTCACTCTCGGCATCACCTACTGGGCGGCCAAGCGCACCAAGAGCGCTACCGACTTCTACGCCGCCGGGCGTGGCATCTCGGCCCTGCAGAACGGCCTTGCCATCGCCGGTGACTACATGTCGGCTGCTTCCTTCCTCGGCATTGCGGCGCTGGTCTACTTCAACGGATTTTACGGCCTCAATTACTCGGTCGGTTGGCTGGTCGGCTGGCCGATCGTGCTGTTCCTCATCGCGGAGCGGCTGCGCAACCTCGGTAAGTACACCTTCGCCGACGTCGCTGCCTATCGCCTGAAGCGCGAGCCGGTGCGTGTGATGGCGGCGCTCAGCACGTTGGTCGTCGTGATCTTCTACTTGATCGGCCAGATGGTCGGTGCCGGGCAGTTGCTGCACACCTTGGTGCCGCAGATCCAGTACTGGCAATCGATCATCATCGTCGGCGTGCTGATGATCATCTACGTCACCTTCGGCGGCATGAAGGCGACGACCTGGGTGCAGATCATCAAGGCGGCGCTTCTGCTGGGCGGCGCGACACTGATGGCGATACTCGTGCTGGCACACTTCAGTTTCAGTCCGGGTGCGATGTTCGCCGAGGCGGTGCGCATTCATCCGAGTCACAACGCCATCATGCAGTCGATGGCGCCGATCGGCACCAAGCCCAACCCGATCGAGGCGATCTCGTTGGGCCTTACGCTCATGTTTGGCACCGCCGGCCTGCCACACATCCTGATGCGGTTCTTCACGGTGACGGACGCCAAGGCCGCCCGGAAATCGGTACTCTATGGCACCTGCTTCATCGGCTATTTTTATATCCTGACCTTCATCATCGGCTTCGGTGCGATCGTCTTCGTGGCCAGCGATCCCACCTATCTGGTGGATGCGGCCAAGGGCATAGCGCTGAAAGGCGGCGGCAACATGCCGGCGGTCTATCTCGCGCAGGCGCTGGGCGGCGACCTCTTCCTGGGCTTCATCTCCGCGGTCGCCTTCGCAACCATTTTAGCGGTCGTCTCGGGCCTGACGCTTGCCGGTGCATCGGCGATCTCGCACGACCTCTACGCCAACGTCGTGGCACATGGCCGGGCGAGCGAGCAGACGGAGGTGAGAGTGTCGAAGGCGGCCACGGTCGCCTTGGGCATCATCGCAATCCTGCTGGGCATTGCCTTCGAGAGGCAGAACGTCGCCTACATCGTCGCGCTCACCTTCTCAATCGCTGCCTCCAGCAACTTCCCCATCCTGGTGATGGCGATGTTCTGGCGGGGGCTCACGACGCGCGGCGCTCTCGCCGGCGGCTATGTCGGCCTGCTCGGATCGGTGATCCTGGTGACGTTGGGACCCACGGTCTGGGGCAAGGTGCTTGGCATGGGAACGGCGGTGTTCCCGCTCGATATGCCCACCATCATAACCCTTCCGGCAGCGGTCATTGTCGCGTGGCTCGTGTCGAAGGCCGATAGGTCCGCGGCCGCGAACAGCGAGCGACTCGCCTTCGAGGATGAGTACATCCGCTCGCAGACCGGCCTTGGCGCAGAGGGTGCCGTGAGCCACTGACCCGCTGCGTGCTTGTCGTGCTGCGGCGCCACCCCCTCACCGCTGCTGGCTGAGGGGGCCGGGCGCAATGCCGGTCGCACTCGATTTCTCAATCCCGCCTTTCGACTGCCTGACCGACGAGGAGCGCCGCAAGCTCGCGGCAGCGGCGGACATTGCCTTCCTACGCCCGGGCGAGGTGCTGTTCCGCGAAGGCGAGACGCCAGCCCATGTTTACCTCATCGTGAAGGGGCTGGTCAGCGAAAGGGCCGGTGACGAGGTCATCACCGTGCGGGGCGCCGGTGACCTGGTCGGCGCCGATGCGCTCGCCACACTGACCCCGGCGACCGCGGAGGTGCGGCAAGAGACCATCGCCCAGCTCCTGCCGCGCCGAATGCTGCTCGATCTTGGCCGCGCCAACCCGGCCTTCGAAAGCTACTTCACGCAGCGACTAGGCGAGCGTCTGGCCGCCCGAGTGGCGCGCGACACGACCCGAGGGATGGCGCCCTTGATGATGGCAAAGGTCGCAGAGGCCTTTCTTCATCCCCCGGTCGTCGTCCCTGCCGCTACGCCGATGCAGCAAGCTGCGCTTCGGATGCACGAAGATAGGGCCACCAGCCTCCTGGTCTGTCGTGCAGACGGCGTACAGGGCATTGTGACGGACGCCGACCTGGCCAAGGCAGTTTTCATCCGTGGGCTGCCGCTCGACGCGCCTGTCGAGCAGGTTGCGTCGTTCCCGGCGATGGCCATCGATCACGACGCATTCCTGTTTCGCGCCCAGCTGCTGATGACACGGCACGGCGTGCGCCACATGCCGGTACGGCGGGACGGCACCATCATCGGCGTGCTCGAGCTCATTGACCTCGTGGGCTACATGTCGAGCCGTTCCTACCTCGTCATGGCGGCGATCGAGCGCGCCGACAGCATCGACGACCTCGGCCGCGCGGCCGGGGCAATCGGGCCGCTGCTCGAGGCGCTGCACGACACCGGCATGAAGGTGCGGGCAATCGCTGAGATGGTGAGCGACCTCAACCGCAGCATTCTCAGGCGGCTGTTCGAGTTCCTCGCACCCCCCGCATTGCTGGAAAACGCCTGCCTCGTCGTCATGGGCTCCGAGGGGCGCGGCGAGCAACTTGCCCGGACCGATCAGGACAATGCACTCATCCTAGCCGACGGCGCGGAGATCGATGACCCGCAGCTGCGAGACGTTTGCACCCGCTTCACCGAGACACTCATCACGTTCGGCTATCCGCGCTGCCGCGGCAACATGATGGTGTCCAATCCGGAGTGGGCAAAGCGCGAGGCGGCCTTCGGCACTGATATCGACAAGTGGCTGACGCATCCGGACGGCGAGAGCTTCCTCAAGCTAGCGGCACTGACCGACGCCGCGGTCGCGGCCGGCGACCCGCTGGTGCTGGAGCGCCTGCGGCGCCATTTGCTCGAGCGCATCGGCAATGCCGGCGGCTTCTTGTCGCACTTTGCCCTGCCAGTCCTGCAGTTTGATACGCCGATCGGGTTCTTTCATCAGATCCTACTCGGCCATGGCGGGCATGCGGGCGAGATCGACGTGAAGAAGGGCGGTATCTTCCCCATTGTGCACGGCGTGCGGGCGCTCGCCCTTGAGCATCGCATCGATGAGGTCAACAGCTTCGCCCGGATCGAGGCACTCGTAAGCGTCGGGGCGCTGGAGCGCGATTTCGCCGATGATCTCGCGGAAGCCCTCCAATATCTCATGGAGATCAGGCTCAGGGTCCGCCTTGACCAGGACCGCAACGGTACGGGCGCGACTGGCGACAATCTGGTGCGCGCGCGGGACCTTTCGCGACTCCAGCATGACGGGCTGCGCGACAGTCTGCTCATCGCCAAGCGCTTCAAGGAGCGGATCAACTATCATTTCCGCCTGCACGCCTTCTAAGCTGGCGATGGAAGTTGCTTGAGTTCCTCCATCACGCGTTCGACCGACGTGCCTGGGCGCGGCGGCGCCTACGCGACCTTTCCTACGAGTTTCTTTTCGAGCAGGAGCATCCGACCGAGGTGGTCGTATTCGACACCGAGACCACAGGCCTCGACCGCAAGCGCAGCGACATCATCAGCCTCGCTGCCATCCGGATCAGTGGCAGCCGCCTGCTGTTGAGCCAGCGCCTGGAGCTGGTGGTGCGTCCTTCCCGCGCGATCGAGCACGCGGCCATTGCGGTGCACGGATTGCGCCCTATGGATGTTGCGGACGGCCTGCCGCCACGCGACGCAGTAAGCCAATTCCTTCATTTCATCGGCACGCGGCCTCTCGTTGGCTACTACCTCGAATTTGACATCGCCATGGTCAACCGTGTGACGCGGCCCTGGCTCGGCGTGGGTCTGCCAAACCGCGCGATCGAGGTCTCGGCACTGTATTACGACCGCGTCATGCGCGACCGTTCGACCCGCGACGCGCTCTATACCGGCACGCTTGATCTTAGCTTCGCTCGCATCCTCGCCGACCTCGAGCTACCGGTGCTGCCGGCGCACGACGCTCTCAACGATGCGGTAATGGCGGGGCTGGCCTACCTCAAGCTGACACTGCCCGACCAGCCGTAACGCCGCGCAAAGATAAGCGGGAATAAGCCCGCGTCATGATCGGTTCACTCGCTGCAATGTGGAGACGACACTATGCGGCGAGTGGTTCTTGGCCTCGCGATAGCTGCGATGCTGGGTGGTCATGCTTCGGCCCAGGCTGACGCAATCACCCCGCCAATCGCGCCTTTGCTGGCGACTGCAGATCCCGCCGCAGGCGAATCTTATGCAAAGAAGGTCTGCGCCCAGTGTCATTCGCTGAATGAAGGCGGCAAGGCAATCATCGGGCCCAACCTTTATGGCGTGGTCGGTGGCCCGCACGCGCACATGCCTGGCTTCAACTATTCCGACGCGATGAAGGCGAAACAAGGTCCCTGGACGTACGACGAACTGTTTGCCTGGCTCACCAAGCCGGACGCATACGCACCGGGCACGCGCATGGCGTTCCCCGGTATCAAGAACGAGAAGCTCCGCCTCGACGTAATTGCGTATCTACGCACGTTATCACACGATCCGGCGCCCCTGCCGACGCCTGAGGCACAGGCGCCAAACGTTGGTCAGACAGCGACCGCTCGCAACGCGCCGTAGCGTGCGATGAATTCGTCTACCTCTTGCCGCATGGGGAGAGACGGCTGTGCACCAAGCCGCGTCACAGCCAGTCCTGCCGCTGCAGCGGCGAAACCGAGGCTCTCAAGAATACTTCGTTCCTCCGCCAGCGCGGCCGCCAGCGCACCGATATAAGCGTCACCGGCTGCTGTTGTATCAACCGGCTGCACAGCAACCGCTGGACAGCGCCACGCGCCGTCGCTGCTGCAATACAATGCCCCTTCTCCGCCCAGCGTCACCACTACCGCCCGCGCGCCCTGCGTCAGCAGGCGTTGCGCTGCGTCCGATGGATCGCTGCTGCCGGCCAGTGCCGCCGCCTCGGTCTCGTTCGGCGCGATCAAATCGATCAATGGCAGCAACTCCGATACGATAGCATGTGCGGGTGCGGGATTCAGAATGACGAACCAGCCGGCCGCGCGGGCCGCGCGTATCGCATGCATATTCGCTGCTTCCGGTATTTCGTGCTGCAACAGCAGAACTCCCGGGTTGTCGACCGCCGCCAATGCGCGATCGACCAGCGCCGCGTCGCACGCCATATTGGCGCCCGAGATCACGACGATCGTATTGGCGCCCTGGTCGTCCACCGTGATCAACGCTGTCCCGGTGGGCCGCGTCACCCGTTGCACCGACTGGCATGCCACCCCGTCGGTTCGCAATCCATTCAGCAACGTGCGCCCGAAGGGATCGTCCCCAACGCAGCCGGCCATTGTCACCGACGCCCCCAATCGCGCGGCCGCGACTGCCTGGTTCGCTCCCTTGCCGCCAGGACTGGTGAAGAAATCCGAGCCGAACACCGTCTGACCTGGCCGCGGCAAATGATCACAGCGCGCCACCAGGTCCATGTTCAGGCTGCCGATCACCAGGATCGGTCTTACATACGCCATCAATCGCTCGTCTGTTCCTGCAAGCACACCGAGCCAACACCATGCAACAGGCATCTGGCGAGGGCTCGGGTACTATGACACGGTACTGGCTGACTGCGCATACAGGGGGACGAAAGCACGGATGGGCGCTCGGCTACATGGCGCAGACTGATGGCGATGGACCTGCTGCTCGGCGTTGTCGCGGCGCTCCTTTTGCTGGCGCTCGGCCTGCTGGCCCGGCGGCAATGGCGACAGCAACGCGAACTACTGGCGCAGCTACGTGATGAACGGCAGCGGCGTGAGACAGCCGAGGAAGCCCTGCGCAGGGCGCAGCAACTGGAAGTGATCGGTCGCCTGACCCGTGGCATCGCACACGACTTCAACAACCACCTCACTGTCATCAGCAGCAACATCGAGTTGCTGCAGCGTCGGATGCCTGCCGACGGCGGATCGCTGCTGCGCTTCACGGAGGCTGCCATGGCTGGTGTCCAGCGTGCCGCGACACTCACTCACAGGCTGCTCGCCTTCTCGCGTCATCAATCGCTCGACCCCGAACCACTCGATATCGGTCGACTGGTCGCCAATACGGCGGACCTGCTGCAACGCACGCTCGGTGAGCACGTCACTGTGGCTACTGTACTTGCTCCCGGGTTGTGGCAGACTCGCGTCGATGCCAATCAGCTCGAAAACGTCCTGCTCAATCTGGCGGTGAATGTGCGCGATGCCATGCCGAACGGCGGCCGGCTGACGATAGAGGCTGCGAATGTCTGTCTGGACGAGAAGACGCTGGTGTCGCACACGAAAGTCCGACCTGGCGACTACGTGCTGCTCGCCGTCACCGGAGGCTCAGCAGCTGAACGCGAAGGAAGCGAGCGAGCTGGCCTGGGACTTTCCATGGTGCGAGGCTTCGTCACGCGGTGGGGAGGGGTTCTGGTGATCGACAGCAGTCCCGACCAGGCGTTCAGGGTCAACGTTTATCTTCCGCGTCTCCGTGGTGAGGCAGCCGAGCATCCGATTACGCATCCTGTCGCGCATCCTCACCGAGACAGCCCAGGCGAGACGATTCTGGTGGTAGAGGACGATGAGGAGGTAAGGCGCTCCTCGGCGGAGATGCTGCGCGAGATGGGCTATCAGGTGTTGGAGGCTGGGGATGCCATGGATGGCGTCCGGCTGATCGTCGATCGCGGCGGCATCGATCTGCTGTTCACCGATATCGGCTTACCGGGCGGCGTAAGCGGCCGAGCACTGGCCGACGCGGCCCGCACTGCGCAGCCGGGCCTGCGTGTGCTGTTCACCACCGGATACAAGCAGAACAACCGTGACCTCGATCAGAGTGTGCACTTCATCGCCAAACCGTTCAGCCTCGCCGCACTCGCCGCCAAGGTAAGCGAAGTTATGGCCCAGCCTGACGGTGCAGCAGCGAAGGCGGCGAGTTGAGCGTGTGAGGACGGAGCCGTCGTGCGCTCCCGTTGACGCACTTGCGCCCCGGGGCTACATCCCGCGCCCTTACCGCTGCGCCCGTAATCGTCGCGGGATGACAGGTTGCCCAGGTGGCGGAATTGGTAGACGCGCAGGTTTCAGGTACCTGTGGCCGCAAGGTCGTGGAAGTTCGAGTCTTCTCCTGGGCACCAACGCAATGAGCAGTACACAGTTCATGCCAGGCGGCACCATCCATCTGCACCGCCATGACCTGCCGGAAGGCCTGTCCCTGGGACCGGTCATTGCAGTCGATACCGAGACAATGGGATTGAACCCACACCGCGACCGATTGTGTCTGGTGCAGCTGTCTTGCGGCGATGGTCATGCCCACCTGGTCCAACTCATCCCAGAGGCTCTGGGCGGCCATGGCTACGATTGCCCCAATCTGCGCTGCCTGCTCGGGGATCCCGGCATCACCAAGCTGATGCACTTCGCCCGCTTCGACGTGGCCATGCTGCAGCGTTACCTCGGCATTTCCGCCGCACCGGTCCGCTGCACCAAGATCGCCGCCCGGCTTACCCGGACGTTCACCGACAGGCACGGGCTCAAGGACCTTTGCAAGGAACTGCTGAACATCGATCTGTCGAAACAGCAACAGACGTCGGATTGGGGCGCGGTCGATCTGACGCCGGAGCAACTCGCCTACGCCGCCTCCGACGTGCTGCATTTACATGCATTGTGGGCGAGGTTGGAGGCGCTGCTTGTCCGTGAGGGTCGCCTGCAACTGGCCGAGGCCTGCTTCGGCTTCCTGCCGATTCGCGCGCAGTTGGACCTGCTGGGGTACGAGCAGCCTGACATTTTTGCCCACTGACGCAGCCACATTTCGCAAGCCTGGCATGATTCTTGTCCGAGTACGGCCGACGCGGTTGACCCCCCCGCTTACCCCAGCCAAAACGTCATCATGAGTGGTGTCGTTGCCGTGGAGAATCCGAGCGACCTTGAAGTCGCCAGGTCCGTCCTGCACACCGAGGCCGCAGGTCTGCATGCCCTGGCTGCCAGCCTTACCGTGTCCTTTGCCGAGGCGGTGGAGCTACTGGCCAGTGTAACCGGGCGCGTGGTGGTTACCGGTATGGGCAAGTCGGGTCTGGTGGCGCGCAAGATTGCTGCCACGCTGGCCTCTACCGGCACGCCGGCGTTGTTCGTCCATCCCGCGGAGGCGTCGCACGGCGACTTGGGCATGATCGTGCCTGGCGACGCCGTGCTGGCTCTATCGAACTCAGGCGAGACAGCCGAGCTTGCCGACCTGGTCGCCCACTCCCGGCGCTTCGGGCTGCCGCTGATCGCGATCACCGCTCGTCCCGGCTCCGCCCTGGCCAGGGCCGCGGATGTCGCGCTGATGCTGCCCCACGCCACCGAAGCCTGCCCGATGGGGCTCGCGCCCACCACCTCGACCACGATGCAGATGGCACTCGGGGATGCGCTGGCGGTTGCATTGCTGACCCGCCGCGGCTTCACTCCGGCCGAGTTCCATCAGATTCACCCGGGCGGGCGGTTAGGTGCACGGCTGAGGCGCGTGCGCGACCTGATGCACGATGGCGAGGCCGTGCCGCTTGTGCCAACCGAAACGTCCATGGACCGTGCGCTGCTGGTGATGACCGAGAAACGGTTCGGCTGTCTTGGCGTGGTTGACCATTCCGGACGGTTGGTCGGCATAGTCACAGACGGTGACCTGCGCCGCGCCATGGGTCCGAACCTGCTGTCGCGCGGGGTCAGCGAAGTCATGACCAGGACGCCCCGCACGATCGTGGCCGACGCCCTTGCGGGGGAGGCGCTGCATGCCATGAATGCCGAAGATCGGCCGATCACCGCGTTGTTCGTGGTGGACGGGGGTAACCGACCACAAGGCATCCTTCACATCCACGACCTGCTGCGCGCGGGGGTAGCATGAGCGTTAGCCCGCTGTCCGCGCGGCATGCGTCTGGCCGGTCTGGCCAGCGCATTGCCGCCGCCGCCGCCGGCCGCATTCGAAAGCCACCCAGCCCGGGACGCCTCGCCCGCCGCCGCTTTGCTGTTAACGTAATGAAGTGGACGTTGCCGGCTGGCGCACTGCTGTTGCTCAGCAGTATGGCGCTCTGGCCAGAACTGGACCGCTTACGCGATCAGGAGCGCATCTCCTTGCAGCGCATGGCCAGCGCGGTCGGCGGCGCAACCCTGACTGACGCCCGCTACCGCGGTGTCGACGAGCAGGGACGTCCCTATACGCTTACTGCTGCCACTGCCCGGCAGGTCACGGAAGACCGGATCGACCTCACGACGCCCAAGGGCGATGTCACCCTCGCGAATGGCACATGGCTGATGCTGCAGTCGAAGCGCGGCGTGTATCTGCAGAATACCAATCAGTTGGACCTGTCCCGGGACGTGACACTGTATCGCGATGATGGCACCACGGTGACCACTGCCAGCGCATCGATTGACCTGAAGCAGGATGCGGCGGCGGGCGCCGAGCCGACCCACGCTGAAGGACCTTTCGGCACACTTGACGCTCAGGGCTTCACCATAACCGACAAAGGCACCGCCATTGAGTTCACTGGTCCTGCGCACCTCGTCCTGAGCGGGAGCACGCCGTGAAGCACCAAGTGCGAGGGGTCCAGGGGACGACTGTCCCCTGGCGGGGGTTCAATGGGGGCGGAGCCCCCTTGGCCTGCATGACCGCACTCGCTGTCGTCGCCATCCTGTCACCCGCACGGGCACAGCAATTGGACCTGACGCATGGTGGACCGATTGCGATCACCGCCACGGATGGGATCGAATGGCGGCAACAGCAGCGGGAGGTGATTGCGCGCGGCAACGCGAAGGCGGTGCGGCAGAACGTCACGGTGACCGCGGACCGGCTGGTCGCATTCTATCGCCCGAAGAACGGCGCCCCACAGCCGCCGCCGACGCAGCCGGTATCCGCCGTGGATCCGGACACGGGGGGAAACGAAATCTACCGTGTCCAGGCGGAAGGCCACGTACGGATCTTCACGCCCACGGATGAGGTGCTGGGTGATCGCGCGGTTTACGATATGGACCAGGCAGTGCTGGTGGTGACCGGTCACGCGCTACGACTGACCACTCCGAACGATGTGCTGACCGCACGCGACACGCTGGAGTACTGGTCGCAGAAGCACATGGCGGTGGCGCGCGGCGATGCCGTGGCTGTGACGAATGACGGTCGCAGGCTCAGCGCCGATACTCTGGTCGCCTACACCACAGAAGCGCCCGCCACACCGACGCAGCCAGCGGCGGCTCAGGCGCCACAGGCCAACCAGGATCCGCTGGGCGCATCGGGCAAGCTGCAAAAGGTGGATGCATTCGGGAATGTCATGGTCCGCACCGTCACCGACACGGCGATCGGCGACCGCGCGGTGTATGTCCCCGACACGGGCATCGCGCGCCTGGCGGGTAATGTCCGGATTACACGCGGGCAGAACCAGCTCAACGGGTCCGCGGCAGAGGTCAACATGAAGACTGGCATCGCGCAGCTACTCTCGGGTTCGCACGAACGGGTGCACGGCCTGGTGGTCCCCAACGATGCAACCAACCAGCAATTGACCGGCCAGTCGCCCCCGAGTGCACCGAAATGAATGACATCCGTGCCGAGATACGACCGACTGAGTTGCGAGTACTTTCGGGAGGCGCGGGCTTGGCCGCACGCGGCGTCGGCAAGACCTACAAAAAGCGTCCGGTGGTTCGCAATGTAACCATCCAGCTGCGGCGCGGCGAGGCGATCGGCCTGCTCGGCCCGAACGGAGCCGGGAAGACGACGACCTTCTACATGATCGTCGGACTGGTGAGGCCGGAGACGGGGTCGATCAGCCTGGACGGCACCGACATCACCAGCCTGCCGATGTACCGGCGGGCGCGTCTCGGCATCGGCTACCTGCCGCAGGAGGCAAGCGTATTCCGTGGCCTCAATGTCGAGCAGAACGTGATGGCGGCGCTGGAGGTCGTCGAGCGCGACCCCGATAAGCGCGATAGCATGCTGGACGAACTGCTGGGTGAATTCGGCATCGGACATCTGCGCCGCACGCCGGCGTTGGCACTTTCCGGCGGCGAACGGCGTCGCGTCGAAATTGCCCGCGCGCTCGCCACGCAGCCTGCCTACATACTGCTGGATGAGCCTCTCGCCGGCATCGATCCGATTGCGGTCAACGAGATCCGCGATCTCGTATCGCACCTGAAGGATCGGGGCATCGGCGTGCTGATCACCGATCACAACGTACGCGAGACACTCGGGATTATCGACCGCGCCTATATCATGCACGACGGCCAGGTGCTGTTCGAGGGAAGGCCAGACGAGGTGGTCGCGCACGAGGACGTGCGTCGCGTCTACCTCGGAGAACGGTTCAGTCTGTGAACGTTTTGTTGGTTCCGGCGCTCTAGCATGTCGGTCGTCGTGAACGACCTGACCACATCATGGCGCTAGGACCACGGCTCGACCTTCGCCAGACCCAGACTCTGGTGATGACGCCGCAGCTGCGGCAGGCAATCAAGCTGCTGCAGTACTCCAATATCGAGGTCGCAAGTTTCGTGGAGGAGGAGCTCGAGCGCAATCCGCTGCTGGAACGCGATGAACGCGCGGAACTGCCGGATACGGAGCGCGCGGCTCCCGATCAGCTACCGGAGCGTATCAGCGAGCTGGCCGACGCCGCACAGCTTGCACAGGCGGAAACCATGCCGACCGAGATGGTAGCACCGCTCGATGCCGACCTTGGTGAGACCTATGATGTCGGCGGTGCCGCAGATGGCGCACCGCAGACATCGTCGATCATGGGCCGCGGTGGCACCGGCAACTTCGATGTTGATGATCGCGGCATCGACGAAGTCGCCGACGAGCGGCGTCCGTTGCGCGAATATCTGGGCGAGCAGCTGCGTCTGTCGTTCGACGACCATGTGGATCGCATGATCGGTGCGCATCTGATAGCACTGCTGTGCCCGGCCGGACGGCTGACGGCGGACCCCGCCGCTATCGCCGATGCGATGGCGATTACGTTGGAGCGGGTTGAGGCGGTGCGGATGCGCATGATGCGCTTTGATCCTGTGGGACTGTTCGCCCGGGATCTGCAGGAATGCCTAGCGGCGCAGCTCGCCGAACGTAATCGGCTGGACCCGGCCATGGCGGCACTGCTGGAAAATCTGGATCTGCTCGCGCGGCGCGAACTTCGCAGGCTGTCGGTAGTTTGTGGGGTAGATGCCGAAGACCTTGCGGACATGATCGCCGAGATTCGCGGACTGGATCCGAAACCAGGCGCCAACTACGACGATGCACCGGCGCAGCTTCTGGTTCCCGACATCCTGATGCGGGCTGGTCCGGAAGGCGACTGGTTGCTCGAGTTGAACCCCGACACGATGCCACGCCTGTTGGTCAACGAGCGCTTTTATGCGCGTGTCGCACCGCGCGCTCGCAAGGAAGACAGGCTGTTCATGGCTGAGCAGCTGGCCAGCGCCAACTGGCTGGTGCGCTCGCTTCAGCAGCGCGCCCAGACCATCCTGAAGGTGGCAGCGGAAATCATCCGCCAGCAGGACGGGTTCATCCGCTACGGCGTCGCGCACCTGCGGCCACTCATTCTGCGCGACATCGCCGAAACAGTGGAGATGCACGAGAGCACCGTCAGTCGCGTCACGGCCAACAAATACATCGCCACGCCGCGAGGAACCTTTGAGCTTAAGTATTTCTTCACCACCGCGATTCCAGGAACGGGTGGTGAGAGCCACAGCGCAGAGGCCGTGCGCTATCGCATTCGTGGATTGATCGACGCGGAGGCCGCCGATGACATTCTGTCGGACGATGCGATCGTGGCAGCCCTGCGGGATGAGGGTGTGGACATCGCGCGGCGGACCGTGGCCAAATACCGCGAGGCGCTGCGCATACCAAACTCGGTGCAGCGCCGCCGTGAGAAGGCCGCTCTGGTCTGACGGTCAGCGCGACCCTCTGGGAGAGGCATGATGCAGATCACAGTTTCCGGCAAACAGGTGGATCTGTCGGACGCGCTACGCACGCGTGTCTCGGACCATCTCGATGTTATTGCCAGCAAGTATTTCGATCACGCCTTGGAAGCGCAGGTCACCTTCAGTCGGGCCAGAAGCTTCTTCACCTGCGATATCAGCGTCCACGCAGGCCGCGGACTGACGTTGCGGGGCGAGGGCGAAGCGGCCGACGCCAACACCGCATTCGATGATGCGGCGGAGCACATTGCCAAGCGGCTGCGTCGGTATCGCCGGCGAGTGAACGAGCATGCACGCGACACCGCCAATCGAGAGCGGCCCGAAGCAGCTCGGCGATACGTTCTGCGCCAGGAGGATGGATCGGCAGAACGCGGCAATGGCGAGGCACAGGCCACAATTGTTGCCGAAGATGCGACAGAGATCAATCTGCTGACGGTCAGCGAGGCGGTGATGCTGATGGATCTCGCAGATCAGCCAGCGATGATGTTCCGCAACAAGGCTTCGGGCGAGCTGAACGTGGTTTACCGACGCACTGACGGCAATATCGGCTGGATCGATCCCAGCAGCAAATAGCCACATTGTCATTGCGAGGCAGCAGAAAGCCTCGCAATGACCGCATCCGATCAGTGAACCAGAGCTGGCACCATTTCGTGCTGCACGATCGCGGCCATGGCCGCCTCGCGTTCAGCCGCGATCGCCATCGGCGTGCCGTCTGCAGCGTGGATCGCAAAAGCAGGCGTCCCGTTGACCACTACCGGCTTCACATAGGCAATCTGCTGCACACCCAGCATGGCCAACTGCTGCGGCGAAATATCGTGAATATCAATGACGGCCGGCGTAGCAGCCTGCTCGTCTGGGCGTTGAATATTGTTGGCGTCCATCGTCTTACTCCTTACACGGCGGCCTGCTGATGCAGCACCGACGCTGCTTGCTGTTCGGCCCGCGTTTTGCGGCACCATCTTGGACTCGGACAGTTTCTAGTCGTCCTGTCCCACTTCGTTACCGACCACCTGTACCTTGCCAGCGCTGTGGCCATTGGTGCCGTTGGCGCGGTTGATCTGGATAGTCCTGACCCGCGTCTCGGGCTGCGGCCTGACGAGATCGATGTGCAGAAGCCCATTGTCGAGCCAGGCACCTTTCACCTCGATCCCTTCCGCCAGCACGAAGGCCCGCTGAAATTGCCGCGCAGCGATCCCTCGATGCAGGAATACGCGCCCCTGGCTGTCGTCATTCTGACGGCCTCGGATCACCAATTGGTTGTCTTCCTGCGTAATCTGCAGGTCATCCATGGTGAAACCGGCAACCGCCAGCGTAATCCGCAACCCGGACGAGCTGATCTGCTCGATGTTATAGGGGGGATAACCGTCGGACGACGCCTTCGAGGCCCGCTCGAGCATCTGCTCGAGATGATCGAACCCCAGGAACAGTGGTGAGGTGAACACCCTCGTAGTCATGGCCTCCTCCTTCGAGCGAAGCAGTTGCCGAAACCCATGGCGGCATTTCGGCAAGGAGGAATCTTGGCGGTGCAGGGCTTGGTTGCAAGGGGGCACCGTTGATCGGTGAGACTGCCACCGCTACATGGCCGACATGAACGATTCGGTGGATCCCCTGCCAATTCTGGTGGTGCCGGACCCGATCTTGAAGGCGCGCGCCAAGCCGGTCACCGAGGGCGACCTTGAGCGCGTACGCGGCCTCGTGCCGCGCATGTTCCAGACCATGTACCGGGCGCCCGGCATTGGCCTCGCCGCGCCGCAGGTCGGGGTTGGCCTGCGCTTTGCCGTGGTCGATTTGCAGCCAGACGACACGCGGGCGCCGATTGTGCTGATCAACCCCGAGGTGGCTAAGCGGAGCGAGGAGCAGGCAACGCGAGAGGAGGGCTGTCTATCGCTGCCTGGGCAGTATGCGGACGTCACGCGGCCGGCTCGCGTGATGGTACGGTATGCGGATCTCGAAGGCGCGAAGCGGCAGATCGAGGCTGAGGGGCTGTTGGCAGCCTGCCTGCAGCATGAGATCGACCATCTGGATGGGATTCTGTTCGTCGACCACCTGTCTGCGCTGAAACGCAACATGATCCTGCGCCGGCTGGCCAAGGAGCTGCGACAGAAGCGCGCCGAGGCCATGTAGGGCCATGCGGCTGGCATTTATGGGGAGCCCGGATTTCGCGGTGCCGACGCTGCGCGCACTACATGGGGCTGGCCACGAGCTTGCTGCCGTCTACTGTCAGCCGCCGAGGCCAGGGGGGCGCGGCTACGCGCTGCGCCCGTGCCCCGTGCAGGTCGTGGCGGAGGAACTCGGCCTGCAGGTGCGGATTCCCACACGGCTACGCAGCAATCTGGCGGAGCAAGCGGCGTTCGCGGCGCTCGGCCTGGATGCCGCCGTGGTGGCGGCCTATGGGCTGATCCTGCCGGAGGCGATGCTGACTGGACCTCGCCTAGGTTGTTTCAACGTTCACGCAAGCCTGCTGCCGCGCTGGCGCGGCGCCGCCCCGATCCAGGCCGCCATCATGGCCGGCGACTCGGAAACGGGTGTCACCATCATGCAAATGGACGCTGGGCTGGATACCGGACCCATGCTTCTGCAGGAAAGGATGCCAATCACCACCACCGCGACCGCTGCGACGATGCATGATGTGCTCGCCAAGCTGGGGGCGAGGCTGATCCTTCACGCCCTGACCGACATGCCGCGACCGGTCCGGCAGCCCGATGAAGGCGTGACCTACGCCCCGAAGTTGAGTCGAGATTCGGGTCGCATCGACTGGACCCGTGATGCGCCAGCGCTCGAACGACAGGTGCGGGCTTACAATCCATGGCCCGGCACCTTCACCACCCTGC